>NZ_JBQJIN010000039.1:0-46603 GCF_052078695.1 Lysobacter sp. CA196
TGCTGCCCTTGGACGCGGTCACATCGGCGATCGCGACGGCGAACATGTAGCGCCCGCTGACGTCGATGTCGAGCGTGTGCTCGATCTCGCCGCCCTCGCCCTTCAGGCGCAGGTCGTACTCGTGGCGGCCGATCGGCTCGAGGTATTCGGCGACCAGCTTGCGTTCCAGGTCGACCGGGAAATTGCGCCCGTTGATGGTGACCGAGTAGTTCTCGGGAATGTTGCGGCCCTGGATGCGGATGCGCGAGCCGTAGATGCCGATGTTCTGCTGGCGCAGGGTGCTGCTGCCGAACACCGCTTCGGTCAGGCTGTTGCGTTGCGCCTCTTCGACGCCGAGCGAGGTGCCCTGCTTGCGCTCCATGGCGTTGCGCATGGTCTGCAGGCCGCGTTCGGCTTCTTCCGGCCGCACCAGTTGCATGCGTTGCGGATAGGTCTCGTCGACGCTGCCGTCGGCGCCGTAGGCCCGCACCAGGTACAGCAGTTCGTCGCCGGCACGCGCTTCGTAACCGGCCGGCAGGGTGCCGTCCCATTCGGCCTCGCTGATCGCGCCCACCGGCAGCTCGACCTTGGCCAGCGGATCGACCAGGTCGGTGTCGCTGGCGCGGTAGATCAACACTTCGGCGCGCTGGATGAACGAGGCATAGTTGTTGTACGCGTAGAAGCGCACCGGCTTGAGCACCTTAGTCCCGTCGAAGGACACCAGGCTGGTGCCGCTGACGTTCATCTCCGGCCGGCCGAGGGTGGGGTCCTCGGTCGCCCAGATCACCCCGCCGTTGGGCAGGCTGACCGACCACTTGCCGACCGCCACCGCCTTGCCCGGCTGCTCCAGCGCCACCGACACGCGGCGGTCCGGCTGCAGGGCTTCCGACGACGATTTCGCCGTCGTGCCCTCGGTGACCGGCTTGCTGTAGCTGCGCGTACGCAGCTTGAACAGCAGGCCATCTTCGCCGCTGCACGCTGCTTCCGTGCACTTCATCGCTTCGGCGACGCCTTCGGGCTCGCTCGCATCGGACCGGCCCGTATCGGACTGAGCTGCGGCCGTTTGTATGGGCTGCTGCGCAGCCGCCAACGGGGCTGCGCCCGCCAACAGGCCGATCAGGGTGTAGTCCAGCAGTTTCATTTTCGTCTTCATGTTCATGATCCGCCCCCTCAATTCCGCTTCACGTCGACAGGGGCGGTCGGATCGTTACTCGACTCGACTCGCACCTTGGCGCGCACTTCGGGGCTCAGTCGCTGGGCCAACGCGTCGTAGACGGCCTTGGCGCGTCGCATGCCGAGCGCAGTGTTGTATTGGTACGAAGCGCGGACATCGGTGTGGCCGACGATCGCGATGACGCCGCCGTGCATGCGCTCCAGCGCAGCCGCGACCTTATCCAGCAACGGCTCGAACTGCGGCTTGATGTTCGACTTGTCGGTGTCGAACAACACCGTACCGAGCAGCGCACCGCCTTCGCCCAGACCGACGATCAGCGAACCCGGGTCGTCGGCGTTGCCGCGGACGCTGACCTTCAGCGCCTGCAGCAGGTCGGCCGGCAATTGCTTGACCAACTCGGCCTTGACCGCCGAAGCCCGATCGAACGCCAGCGACTCGCTATCGCCGTTGGCGCTGATCACCACTTCGCCGCCGCGATGCTGCTTGATCTTCTCGGCCATCTTCTCGATCGCCGGCAGATACGACGCACGCACCTCGGCGCTGCCCGGGGCGAAGAACACTTCGCCCAGTTCCATCTCGACCTGCTTCTCACCGCCTTCGATCAGCCCGGCCGGCAGCTTGACGCCCCAGTCGAAGCGGACCGGCAGGCCCGGGGTGACGCGACGCGTCAGCGGGTTGTCGGTGGTGAACACGCTGCCCGGCGGCAGGGTCGACGGATCGACCTTGAGGATGAAGTTGCGGCCGCGTTCCAAAGTGCCCACGTCCACGCCCTCGAGGTGATAGCGGCCGTACTGGTCGGTCTCCATCAACAAGCCCTCGATCGAGGCGATGCGCACGCCCGGGATACCGCGTTCGTCGACGCCGGTGTTGCGCACGATGTAGTCGACCAGGTAGCCGCCCTCGGTCGGGCTGACCCGACGTTCCACTGTCGGTGCCGCGCCGCTCAGGTTCTTGGCCGCGTCGCCGCTGCGCTCGATCCGGGTGGTACCGGCCGCATCCATCCGCACCGTCACGCCCTGTTTAGTGGTCAGCGCGAAGTCGTCGGTGAAGCTCAACTCCTTCAGACGCTGGCTGATCACCACGCGGTGCGCGTCGACCGGATCGGCGTCGGACTGACGGGCCGAGATGCTGCCCAACACGATGCCGTGCAGCATCGGCGAGCTCGCGTCCGGTTCCGCCTTCGGACCGTTGCCACGGTCGACCGTGGTCGAGTTCGGCACGTAAGCCTCGGCAGCGAAACCGCCCTGGACCCGCGCGTCGTCGATCGCCGCGCTGTCCTGCCAACCGTCGCTGTCGCGGTCGTCGAACACGGTACCCAGGATCAGGGCGTGGTCGAGCAACGGATCCGCAATCAACTGCACTTCGGCGGTGGCCACGTTCGAGACGATCTGGCCGTTGTCGCGCATCAATGCGCTGTTGGAGTGGATGCCCGCGCGTACGCCGGCGCCGACCCGCAGCAGGTAGGTGAACGTCGCACGCTCACCGGCGGCGATGTCGACCTGGTCGACCTGGATCGGATAGGTACCGACCAGGCGACCGACGCCGTCGCGGTCTGCGACCGCCAGCGAACCGTCGACGAAGCTGAAGCCCGCAGGCGGCGTGTCGACCAGGGTCGCGTCGACCGCGTCGCCGGTACCGGTGTTCTCGACCGTGACCGTGTAGCGGACCAGGTCGCCAATCTTCACATCGCGCGGCGAGGCCTGCTTGATCACGCGCAGGGTCTGCGCCAGCGTCACCGGAGTGCTGGTGGTGCAGTTGCCTTGGCAGGTCGGGTTGTCCGTACCGGTGCCGACCACGGTGTTGTTGACCGTCTCCAAGGCCTGCTCGTTGACCTTCGCGGTGTAGCTCACCGTGTAGGTGCCCGGCACCGTACCGGCCGGCAAGGTGCACACCAGCGGGTTGGCCGCGTTGCAGCTGTAGCCGGCCGCACCGGTCACCGCGCCGAAGTCCAGACCCGTACCGAGGGTATCGGTCAGGGTGGTCACGCCCAAGGTCTTGCCACCGCTGATCGTGGTGCTGAGGGTGTAGGTGATCGTGTCGCCCACGACCACCGGACCCGCAGTATTCACCGCCTTCGCGTAACGCACCGAGGCAGGAATCACCGGCGTGTTGACGGTGGCCGTGCAGGATGCAGCGGTGCTGCCCACCGCACAGACCGGGCTGGTCGAGGTCGCGGTGTTGACGATATTGCCGGCGGTCACGTCGGCCGCCGTCACCACGTAGGTGCCGGTCAACACGCAGATCGCGCCGGGCGCCATGGTGGCGCAGGTAATGCTGTTCGGAGTGATCTTGTTGTCGTTCACCACCACGTTGTTCAGGTTGCCGCCGGTGCTGGTGTTGGTCACCGTGACCGTGTAGGTCAGCGTGTCGCCCAGCGACACCGTGCCCGAGCGGTCCTCATCGGCATTGCCGGTCAGCGCCTTGACCAGGGTCTGGCTCAGCGAGGCCACCGGCGTGGTCACCGTGGTGGTGCAGGCCGGGTCGGTGCTGCCCACCGGGCAGACCGGGCTGGTCGAGGTTGCGGTGTTGACGATGTTGCCGGCGGTCACGTCGGCCACCGTCACCACGTAGGTGCCGGTCAGCACGCAGGTCAGGCTCGGCGCAACCGTGGCGCAGGTGATCGTGCTCGGGGCGATCTTGCTGTCGCTCACCACCACGTTGCTCAGGTTGCCGCTGGCGCTGGTGTTGGTCATCGTGACCGTGTAGGTCAGCGTGTCGCCCAGCGACACCGTGCCAGAACCATCTTCGTCGGCATTATTCGTCAGTGCCTTGACCAGGGTCTGGCTACGCGGCGGCACCGGCGTGGTGACCGTCGTGGTGCAGCCAGGGTCGGTGCTGCCCGCCGGGCAGACCGGGCTGGTCACGGTCGCGGTGTTGACGATCGAACCCGTGCTCGCGTCGGTGGCCGTCACCACGTAGGTACCGCTCAGCACGCAGTCGTCACCCGGCGCCACCGTGGCGCAGGTGATGCTGCTCGGGGTGATCTTGTTGTCGCTCACCACCACGTTGGTCAGGGTCGAAGTGGTGCTGGTGTTGGTCATCGTGACCGCGTAGGTCAGGGTGTCGCCCACCGACACCGTACCCGAGCCGTCCTCGTCGGCATTCGCGGTAACCGTCTTGGTCAGGCCCTGGCTCAGCGACGAGACCGGCGTGTTCAGCGTCGTGGTGCAGGTCGGGGCGGTACTGCCCACCGGGCAGATCGAACTGGTCGAGGTCGCGGTGTTGACGATGTTGCCCGCGGTCACGTCCGCTGCCACCACCGTGTAGCTGCCGATCAGGGTGCAGATGCCGCCCGGCGCTACGCTCGCGCACGGCGTGGTGCCGCCCGTCGGGGTGATCTTGGAGTCGCTGATGACCACATTGTCGAGATTCGTGGTCGTGCTGGTGTTGGTCACCCTGATCGTGTAAGTCAACGTGTCGCCCAAGGTCACCGTGCCGGTACCGTCCTGGTCGGCATTGGCGGTTACTGCCTTGACGATCGTCTGGGTCGGCGGAGGCACGTCGTCGTTGACGATGGTGCAGGTCGCCGAAACACCGCTGGCCAGGGTCAGGCTGCTGCCCGACAACGTGCCTGCTGTGCAGCCCCACGGGCCGGCGGTGTAACCGGCAACATTGGTTTCACTCAGGGCGTAAGTGCCCGCGCTGACCGACGCATTGGTCACCGCCGCCGTTCCGCTGACACCGCTGATCGGGGTCGGACCAGCCGCGGCCAGCGGGAAATTCACCACCGTCGAGGTACCGCCGTTGTCGTTGGTCACCGTCTTGACCAGGGTCAAGGTCGCGGCCTGGTCGTTGTTGTTGATGGTGCAGGTGGCGGTATCGCCGACGGCGAGCGTCAGGTTGTTGGAGACGACCGCTGCGCCGCCATTGATGACACAGCTGTAGGTGCTGGCGGTATAGCCGCTCGGACCGCCGGTTTCGGAGAGGGTGTAGTTGCCCGAGCTGACCGGGGCATTGGTGACAGCCGCGGCACCGGTGGCACCGCTTATGTTGGTCGGGCCAGCCGCCTGCAGCGTCCATGCCGTCGCAACCGCGGTACCGCCGTTGTCGTTGGTCACCGTCTTGACCAGGGTCAAGGCCGCGGCCTGGTCGTTGTTGTTGATGGTGCAGGTCGCGACATCGCCATCGGCCAAGGTCAGATTACTACCCGACAACGAGCCACCGGTGCAGCTCCAGGCGCCGGCGGTGTAACCCGTTACCGTCGTTTCGCTCAAGGCATACACGCCCGGGGCGACCGACGCGTTGGTCACCGTCGCCGAGCCGCTGACGCCGGCGATCGGCGTCGGGCCGGCCGCGGCCAGCGGGAAGTTGGCGATCGTCGCGGTGCCGCCGTTGTCGTTGGTCACCGTCTTGACCAGGGTCAGCGACGCCTGAGAGGTCGGCGTCGTCTCGGAGCAGTCGTTGCCCGGGGATGCGCAATCGACGAACTGCGGGAGAGCGACCGTATTGGCGATGTTCTGAGTACCCGCGGAAAGCGGATTGTCCACCGTCACCCGGAAGGTCAAATTCTGCGTACCACCGCCTGCCGCGACCGTCACTGCGGCCGTGTTGGTGCAAACAGAGGTCGCCGGCGCACCGACTGCACAGCTGAAGCTGTCGCCGGCTGCCGCGGTGGTTGCCGTCGGCACGATCTCGGTGACGCCGCCGACTGGGATCGTGGCGGGCGTCGTGCCGTTGTTGGTCAGCTGGATCTGATAGACGAGAGTCTCGCCGGCGGCAGCCGTCGGGCCGCCGGTCACCAGCGTCTTCACGACGTTGATGATCGGGGTAACTTCGGTGCAGTCGTTGCCAGCTGCTGCGCAATCGATAGGCGTACCGCCGGTACCGTTCGGCAACCTGCCGATGGTAGCCGCCACATTATTGAGTATCTGATTAGTGCCCGCGGGCAGCGGATTGACGACCCGAACGATGAAATCCATAGACGCCGTATTGTTCGCCGGGACGGTCAGTGCGCGCCAATTGCGGCAAGGCGTAGTCGAGCAGTCGAAATGCTGCCGATTCGGCAAATGGCTGTCTGGATCGTCGCGCTGCCCAGGCCCGGACCCAGGCGCCGGTGCGGGATCGGCCACCGTATTCGGCGGGACGGTTTCGTCCACGTTATTGGCATAGACGGTACCCGCATCGCCGCCTTCGTTACGGAAGGTCAGGCGGTAGGTCAGCTTGTCCCCGGCCTTGATCGGCTGGCCCGTGACATAGGCCACGTCATTGACCAAGGCGAGCGTCTTCACCAAGCCGGTGATATTCGGTGTCAACGGGAAATTGGCGGGCACCGCGCAGGAGGCCGAGTCATTAATATTCCCCCCCCCAATCGCTGGGCTATAGCGACCCGTCGTACGGTTATAGAAATAGTGACCTGTGCTGTTAGATACGTACACGGAGTCGCTGGTGGCCGCCAGAGCATTCCACTGAAGCAGGTTCGGCGAGCCATCGGCCAACACCGGCCGAGTGAGGCGCGTCAAAGTTCCCGCGCTGATATCGAAGGAGTAGAAATCCTTGCCGATAGCGACCATGCCCGAGTCGGGGCCGGAAAATATCAGATCTCCGGTACCGCCCCCCTCGGGTGGAAAGTCGGGGACAAGCGTGATCACTGCACCGACCGTATAGTTGGTCGCACCGCTGGGGGTGACCGGAATCAGTCGTAGCGGGCTGCTACCGGACGAAAGATATCCAATGCCCGAAGGCGCCCAGGCCCCTCGAGTGATATCCGAGCTGTCATTAAACGCCGGCGCCGCATCGTATACGGTGCCGTTGGGATCTATAGCCCTGAGCTGAACTTGCCCGACTGCGGGGGAGTCTCTATTGACATACAACAAACGCCCGACCCCGGCATTGGCCGCCATATCGACCATTAGCCCATTGGACCCGCTGCCAACAGAACCGGGGTCCGCGATAGTAAAAACGGTCGATTCGGTACCGTTCGGGAAGAACTTTTTAATGGTAACGGTGCCGCCACCGCCCCCATCGAGCGCATAGATCGCGCGTTCTCCACCGACCACCGCGCAGAAATTCTCCTGGGCCAGCGCCTGGCCGGCCGCGAACTGCGCCAGCAACAGGATGCTCCACACGAGCCCTTGTCGCCAGCTTCGCTCCGAAGCGGCCACGCGCTGCCGCAACAGCGACCTAAGAGGCGCGTAAAGCATGCCCCTCAACCTGTTAACAGCTCGATCCATTCTTAGCCCAGAGATATTCATTTCTCGCCGCCCATTTGATTATTCAGCTGCCGGCACAGCGCTATTCGTCAACCGGAAAACAGATGCCGTTCAACCTCCGGGCCGCTACGGCCTAGAGATTCATGATCGGAATTTCGCCCACACCTCAGACGAGCGCGCGCTCCCTTGGACAGGAGCGTTCACATCGAATGAGGAAGCCACAGTGCCGCGATCGGATAGTCGTGTGCTTTAAGTAAATTTTCACTCACCACTTTTCACCGCTCTCAATCCCGAATACCTGCAGCCGGCCAATACACCCGACTGCATGTCCCCAAGCTCGGCCAGCTATGCCCCGAGACCAATGCCAATTAAGTCCAAAAATTATGTGACATAGGTCTCATGGAGGCACATTTTCGTCAGATCCGCCGGGATTGATATAGGGAAATGTCTTAGTTCCAATTGGAGGGACTAAGAAAAGTCTTAGACGCCCCAGGGAGGCCACGGTCGACGCGGGTGCGTCCAGGCTCGCGCCATTGACGTTGGCCAGCTGTTCCGCTGTGCCGCCCAGGCCGCCATAGCGACTCGCCGAGCACATCGAGTGCCTGCTCGTAGTTGCATCGACTGCACGCCTGGTGTTCGCTTCAGGCACGGTGAGCGACTTGGTCGCCGCACGCTCAACCGACGCAGCACTCGACCGCAGCGCACGAACGAGCGATTGCTAAACGTGGACTCCCGAACTCCTTCAGCCGCTTCGATGAGGACGGGCGCGAAGCACCGACCATCGGAACCGCAACGCACCTGCGAGCCGATTACTCAGCACGGGAACAAGAGCAAGACAGAAGTGGCGCGGCTTGCTGCATTGCCGAAAGTTCCACCGGAGTGCCCCCTCGGGATCCATCGACCCGGCGATATCCGCCGGCTATTTGCCGGGCGCATAGAGCGTTCGACAACGATCATGATCGAACGGAACGTCTCCCCCTATCTCCATGAAGTACCGCAACTGCCAAGCTTGCGTCGCCCGGGCTTGCTCGCTCGTGGTCGCGTCCCAAGGCGGGTAGACGCGTATCGCGCGCTTGCCGCCCTTGCCGTTCCTCGACAGTACGCCTCGCTCGCTCAACACCCGCTTCGGAAACACGAACTGCCCGAAGCCGGAACGACAGCGAGCACTGACGACATAGCAGTCGATGTCATCCGACCCATCGAAAGGCTGGATCGGACCAGCCCCGACGCGCTTCCATAGAGTCACGAATTGTCCGGTCTTCACTGGCGTCGTCTTCGCAACGCGAAAGCAAACCGAAACCCCGTCGAGCTTGAACCTGCAAGCGGCATACTCCGAACTCTCGGCCTCCAAACGAAATTCGGTCAGCTCGTACCGACCCGGATCGTAGACGAGCGCTTTCGCGGCAGCCAAATCGCTATGCATGAAACCTCCTTCTCTAGAACGACTGATCCGTTGGCCGCATGCCCGGCAGTCCGGGCATCTCGCATGCCAATGGTTTAAATGGCAAGGTGCCCGCCGCCGATGGCGCCCCTCAACGTGATCGGCGATTGGCGATCGATCGCCGCCATCGATAACGGATACACGATCAGAGATCGGCATTCGACAAGTGGATAGATGGCCGATTCCATGAATCACATCCACGTTCTCGGCTGTCGCTCTGCGCGCAATCGACTCACGCGGTCGCCGCCGCGGTGGATGCAGCATACGTAACGCGTGCCTCGCCAGTTGCGTCCGGAATGCCCGCACGGCTCGCTGCGACGATTGCAGCAAGCCGAGTATCGCTCAGTGCAGGCCGCGTTGGGCAGCTAAGAATTTTCCCTATGTCGTCGGCAGCCACCTTGATCGACAATCGAAGCTGCATTCCCGGCGAGATGGCGGACGGATGGACTCGCAACCGGATCGGATCGGATCGAAGAGGCCTTTACTCCCCTAGGCAGCCATAGCCGAAGACTCCGCACCCGTCGTTCCAGCGCAACCAAGCGTATGCCTACCGGCCAGCCGCTCATATCGGCGCTGCAGGCCCGATCAACACGTCGTTCGAGCGGCATCATTCGAGATGCATCGCTCAAGGCTCAGGCAGGGCCCGACAACAGGCAGAGGCGGCCTGGCACGGCTGCGATTCAAGCGCCTGCCTCAGCCTCCTCGACAGCATCCATAGACCGCCTCGCGAAACTCGAATCCACCATCGGCTCTTGAGGCGTCTTGGCGTCGGCGACTGCGGGGAGTTTGCCTCGCGATACCCGCGGAGAACGTTTGTGGGTTCGGCCCCGGCTGAAGCGCCCATTCCGATAGGTTCGTAGGCACGCCATTGCGGCGCTCGACCTGCATCGCCCGATCGACAGGCCACAAGCGGCAAGCGAGACGAATCACTCTCGGCTGTCGATCAACAACGGCTCTTCAGCCGTACTGCGTCCCGGATTCCGTACACAGGCACCTCCCGTGCGAACGCCGCCTCGAATCCGCCGCGGGCCGGGATCGGCAAGGCCGTCACTGCTGCAGTGCAGCTAAGAGTATTCCGTATACGATTTTGGACAAGACTCTGTCCTAATGCATCGGGCTCAAACGTCCGGGAGCAGAACACCGCTCCCGGGAACGGAGTGTCGATGGACTGCGCCTTCGCATAGCGCCTGAGTGCGCAACCAAGCTTTGGAATCGGGCCGCATCCGCCGGCCGACGCTTGTGTGCGCCTGGAATGCGTCGTCGCGACATCGGGACCGGCCGGGATACGCCTTTCGGGAGGCCTCCGAAACGGGGTAATCCAGCGACTGCATGTGTCCAAAGAACGTTTCTAAACGTATCCGGGATCAGCCCGTCTCCGGCCGATCTCACCAACAGGGGTTCGATCATGCGAGCGAAAAATGGTTCATTGGCGCTGCTGCTGATGGCAGTAAGCGCCGTGCCGGCGGTATCGATGGCGGCACCGATAAGCAATCCGCGCGACGACAGTTGTAGTCGACCGGAGAACAACGTATCCAAGTTCTGGAATGACGCCAACTTCGCCGCCAAGGTGGCGCAGATGAACTTCAGCGGCGGGCTCGTTTGCATCAACGCGAACGTGGGCATGGCCGCAGGGCAGGTCTCGGCGAGCGATGTCTATACGGCCGACCACATGTACTGGGTGGCTGACGCCATCGCCGTCAAGGCCAAGGAACTTCCTGGCCTGAAGAGCGACCCCGATGCCTTCAACTCGAAACTCAACGAACTCAACAGCCTGGTCGCGTTCCTGCGCATGGGCCTGGTCAATCAACCGATCGACCGGCCGATTTCCGGTCAGCCGAGTTGGCTGATCGAGAAGATCCAGCTCGCCATGGACGCGTTGGTCTACGGCTCGGGCGAACCGAACAAGTACATCTATGCGTTCAACAGCGACACCCCGGCGAACTTCCCTACCGCGACCAACAGCGAGCTGGTCCGCAACATCGCCCTGCTGTTCGCCGACGGCGCCGATACCCTGCCTTACGACAATGCGCGCAAGGACTATCTGATCACCACCACGAAGGCGGTGATCGATCGCCTGAAGTACATGAACAACTACGTGTCCTTGTTCGTCCCGGCCAACGCACCGGGACACAGGGCGCACGAGTATCTCAATGCGAACGCGTTCATGAACCGGCTGCCTGGGTATCTGATGAGGACGCTCCGACAAAGCCTGCTCTCGACCAAGCTGGCGAACAATGCCCAGGCTTTCACCACCGAGGTGCGCTACCCCAAGCGTATGACCGCTTCCGGCGCGCTACCCAGCGTCGACGATCGCGTCGACGTTGCGTTCTCCACCGGCACCGACAAGGGCTACCGCCAGGTGCTGCCCGCACGCGATTGGGCGTACTTCAACCTGTCGAACCGCGCCTACGACCAGAGCTATCAGAATCCGAACGTGGAGGTCAATGCGGTAGCGCCGCACTGCGACACCGTGCAATTCGAGGTGGTGTACAAGCCGAACTACACTCCAAAATCCGTCGGCGACAGCCCCGCGTACTTTCCTCTGACCTTGAATGTCCGCTCGTCGGGATACTACGACGCCAAGGACAAGAAGCAGATCGATACCAACACGTCCTACGGGACCAATCCGAGCGGCTTGCCGAAGCAGGTGTATCTGCAGGCATCGGACGTACGCGACGGGAAGTTCTACTACTCGGCGACCTTCAAGCTCAACGCCGGCAGCGGTATCGATGCCGTCGAGTACCCCCTGAGCACCTTCGACATCAATCTGCTGCAGGGCTCGCCGGTATACAAGAACAGCGACGGAACCCTACTGGCCACCGACGGCCGAGGCGCTTACAACCAGTCCGAAGTCAGCGTCGGCAAGTTCAAGTACGACTGCCGGACGACGAAGGGCCAGGTCGCGGCCGCTCGGATCAGGAACGAACCCGCATTGCGCACCGCGTTCTTCGATACCTACAACACGGCCTTCGACACCGCACGCAGCGCGATCCTCTCCGAGAGCCCGTATCAATCCGGCGGAGCGCAGGCCGCGTTGATGCGCGAGCTGATGGAGGCCTACGGAACGTATCAATTCTCCTCGCGCTACCAGACCGCACTGCAGGACACCGGGGTACTGGATTGGTGGAAGGGCCGGATCAGGCCGATCACCCAGGCCGTCAGCGATGAACTCGCAGCGGGACGTACCCGGCACAAGGGCATGGTGATGGCCCTGAGCTATGTCCTGAGCTATACCGGCCTGCTCGGCAACTGCCAGTTCTACAGCATGTGCCGCCCCTACCGCGACCGGAGCAGCGCCGACGACTACTACTACGACGTCAAGTTCACCTATAGCCGCGGCGGCTACAACTGGCGCATCTGGGCGCAGAAGCCGAGCGACCTGGTCGCGGCCTCGTCGGACTACATCCGCGAGCGGATCACCAAGGAGCTCGATCTGGCCCACGAGTACTTCTACAAGAAGGTGTTGAACAACCGCTGGAGCGAGTCGGAGAAGAACGGCCACAGCTATCGCGCCGGCGATTTCTACATCAATGCGAACGCATACAACTGGCAGACGACCTTCGAGCCCTTCGTCGAAGGCATCTTCGACTTCAACGAGTTCCACCAGAACAATACCTTTGCCGGCGGCACCTCGTACGGCCAGTTATCCGACCGGTCGGAGGCAGGATTGGATCGCGGCTTCTGGATCTATGCGTATGCCGACAATCCGTCGTACCGCGCCGGCAACTACGTTCCGTGGGAGCTCGGCCACGAGGCAGCGCACGAGCTGGATCGCAAGAGCCTGCTCCTGAAGCACTCGAACGACACCACCGTGGCCTCGTATACCGGTTGGCCGAGGGACTCGATCACCGAAGGCCTGGCGGAGGTCGTGCAAACCTACCTGAGCGAAGAGCTGGATCGCCTGGCCGACAGCAGATACCTCACCACCAAGACGGCCGGCCGTCCGGTTTCCTTCCTGGTGCACGCTGCCCAAGGTACGGTCGCGGCGAAATCGACCTCGGACATCTGGCTGGCGGGCGCCCGCTATGACGATACCGCCTATTGCAAGAACCGCGGCGGCTGCATTTACGACATCAACACCAGCATCTACAAGCACCTGATCGACAAGGATCCCGCCCAGCTCGATTACATCAACGACCTCAAGCGGTCCGGGCACTACAGCGCGGCGAACAACTACTACGCCGGCGGCCTGCGCGATGCGAACGAAGCAACGTTCTCGCAGAACATGCGCAGCGCCAAGGATCAGTACGTACGAGAAAACCCGGGCAAGCTCGTGGAGTAACCCTGGACCCAAGCAGCGCCCCGGAAACGGGGCGCTGCCTACCTATGAGGTTGGCGAATGATGCAGGCAAAGTGGTTATGGGCCGTCGTTCTCGCGGCGCTGCTCGGGGCGATGGCCGTGGCCGTCACCGATCCCCTGCAGCGAACGCTTGCAGGGCTGTTCGAGCAAGACGTGAGCCGATCGACGACTCCGCCTAGTCGCCCCGATGAGCACTACTCCGACAACGCGCGCGAGCAGGCTGCCGGGCTCACTGTGCCGGATAAGGAGCTGCTGACCAGGCACTTGGTCGACCAAGGCGCGGACACGCCCCAACGTGCGTCTGAGGAGCAGGTCATCCTGCCGGAGGACCTGGAGAAACTGCCGGAAGCGCAACGCATGGCGTATCTGGCCCGGGAGCGGTTCGGCCCCAGGATTGCGCCCACACCGAGCGAAAGCGCTCGCTACAACATCCCCACGGCCCGAATCGAGAAGCAGAAAGATGGCCGGTACTGGCTGATAACGGACGATGGTTCGAGCCGCCCCGAACTCCCGCCCGGCACGATCGTCGAACGCGAGCCAGTGGGCCGGCAATAGCGCCTCGTTTAGAAAGCGCCAGGTTTGAATCGGGCTCGAGTTCATTTCCAAGAATGAATTTGAGCCCTTGTTTCATAGGCAGCTCAGCTGCGCTTCCATTGCCGACTGACATGCCGATCGTCAGGAGTTATTTGGACCATCCGCGCCAACCCCTTGATTCGGCCCAGCCGAACGAAGATCTCAGGTTCCGAAGTACACAACCGGATACGCTCCGGGACGAGGAGCGCCATGCCGTAGTGTCCGGCAAGCGAGGCCGTCCGGGCTGCATCCGGCACCTGGTCCACTAATGCCCTCTGGCGACCTTCCGAGGCTCGCTCAGCACGCGCTCGAGCGAGAAAGTAGACGGTCTCTGCCCATCGCCCCGGATCCAGGGCTGCCAACTCCGCCTCGATAACGACGCTGTACCACGCGATGAAGTATCGATCGATCGCGGTTGCTCCGGCCGTCTTCGCCGGTTTCCAAAAGCAATGCGGGAGAGTGACCAGCGGGACAGTCTCTATCGCCGAGATCCGACGCTGCGGGATCAGCCAAATATAGCGGCCGCGAACGTGGCGGCATAGCAGTACTCGGCATGGCCCATCTCTAACATAAAAGAGACAAGCGGACTGGTAATGTTATCCGGCGCGCGCAACCGGCGCCGGCATATCGCGCGGCAGCGCCGGCTACCGCTCATCCGCGGCGGTGGATACCCGTCGTTGCTTGCAGCACCATCGCTTCGTGCTTGCTTACTTGGCCCGAACGTACTCGATCTTCATCGCGGGAACGGACTTACCGTCGACTATGTCGTGCCATTCGACGACGAAATTATTCTGATCGACGATGCGGATTATCTCATTGATCTTGAACTCATCCTCAGCCGAGTACGACTGATACGGGACTCCCAGTTCGCCTTTGAGGGTATAGACCTTACTTGCCGAATCATAGTCGCCGACAAACAGGATCGGTGCGGAATAGAAAGTTTCCATCCACATGTGCGAATACTTTTTGCTGCGGTTGTCATAGCTGTAGTAGCTAGTACTGTCGAACTTCATTTTTCCCATCCGACCCGCGAACTGCTGGCGCAGATGGCGTCCGCCCAACTCCATAGTGAACTTGGCAGAACCTGGATCACTTGGAGCATCGCCATGGCTGAGCTTCGTATTCCATTGCCCGACGAAATAGTCCAGTTGTCGATGCGGCTGGCCGACAGCCGTCTTCTTTTTTGGGCCTTGGACGCTCTCGCTCGGGGCGACTTCAGCGCCTGCAGACGAGCAAACGGCCAGTGCAGCCAGAACGATGCCCGAGATAATCAGTTTTCGCTTCATTTGAACCTCATTGTCATAAGTTAGGTTAACGGTCGCCATCTACGGAGATCGAGCAGGAGACACGACACCTAGGCACCTCGAAGCGGGTGAGCTCCTCCCGCTCTACAGCGTATTCATTCGATGCAATGAACTGAGCTCACAGGTCCTTAATTCCATCGCTTTCTGGCATGAGCCCGCTCCAAAAGCGACGGTGGACCGGTACCGATACGGTGCATAGCCAAGAATCGGCAACACCGTGTTCCTGGATGGACAACAGCAGCTCGGTGATCCTGCCCCACCCCTCCAGTCGCCCTTCATTAACCTAGTACCTATCCCACGCTGCCACAATTCGGGCACTGTTACTCAAGGCAACTAACCGTGTCCAGATTCCACAATACTTTGCCGTTGATTCTTTGCGCCGCCATCGCCGCTTGCGCGCCCGATCAGCCGTCGACCGCAAGTGTCGCACCCGACTCACCGCCCAAAGCCGCGCCTGCCGCATCCACCGTCCGGCCCGCTAAAGACGCCAAGAATGCGACCTACATGATCGATGGGGAACTGATCACGCTGGTCGACGGTGTCGACGAGAAAACCATCGTGCCCGGCGCGGCTTCCAAGCAAGTGACGCGCTACACCGAGCACGAGTTCGAGATGGATCTCAACGACGATGGCCGAAAGGACCGGGTTTTCCTGTTGACCCAGGACAGCGGCGGCAGCGGGACCTTCTACTACGCCGCAGCGGCGCTGAATACCCCGCAAGGCTACCAGGGCACGAACGCGGTGTTCATCGGCGACAGAATTGCCGTTCAGTACTTCAAGGCCGACCCCGAGCAGCCGTCGCAATTCTGGATCAGCTATGCGGAGAGGGAGGTCGGAGAACCGGCAACGAATAACATGGCCTCCAAAGAGTTCCGCTGGGATGGGACGTCGCTCATCGAAATGGCGGCTCCTGACGGAATGAAGTGAACCACGCGAACATATGACCCAGGCGGCAGCCTGTCCCCGCGTGGTTCAAGCCGATGGACGAGCTGAGTGCTCTTCATGATCCACGCACTTCTAGCGGCCGCGCCACATTTGCACGGCCGCCTCGTTATGCCATCTTAGAATGCAACACGCATTCGGTTATCGGACGACACTCGGTCGATCAGTTTGTTATAGGGGTCGAATCCAGCCTCATAAGGCTCCGCGTCGACCACCACCGTCACCTTGGGACGCTCGGAAGTGACGCGCAGACGCTGCAAGTACAAGATCTTTTCGTCTACCTCCTCGCCGGACGGACCACGCGCGAACACGCCAACCTCGATCCAGTCGTCCAGCTTTCCCACAGTTTCCTTGCCCTTGCCGTCGGCGTAGCGCTTGGCCGCGTACAGGTCGAGTGTGACGTCGTATCTGCCGTCGGCGCGCTTTTTGGCCACCGCGGTCTCGACGCGGTTGTCGTAGAAACTGATCTTTTCGAACAGATCGGTGATCAATGCTTGTTGCTCCGGCTTGGCTTCCGCGCGGATGTAGTCGATCAACTCGGCCGAGGTGGTGTACGGCGGTTGCTGGTAGCCTTTGTCCCGCAGGAACCTGCGTAATGCGCGATTCAAGGCCGCCTCGCCGACTTCCTCGCGCAGACGATAGAACGCCAGCGAGCCCTTCGGGTAGTAGATGTACTGCTGGTTCTCGACCCGGTATAGCGGAAGTTCCTCGAGCACCTCGCCGCCACGGCCCGACAAGTAACGATCGAGCTCGTACTTGAGGAAGCGGCGCATCTTGGTGCGACCGTATTCCTTCTCCATCGCCATCAATGCCGAGTACTGAGACAGGGACTCCGACAGAACGGCCGCCCCTTGTACATTGGCGCCAATGACCTGATGCGCCCACCACTGGTGCGCGACTTCGTGTGCGGTTACGTAGAATACGTAATCGATTGCTTCCTTATCGCGCAGATCGGCGATAAAGCCGATATTCTCCGAATACGGAATTGTGTTGGCGAAGCTCTGCGCAAATGCGCTGTAACCCGGGAACTCGATGATCCGCACCTGCTTGTGCTGATACGGGCTGAAGTTGGCCTCGTAGTATGCCAGCGACTTGCGCACCGCTTCGATCATGCGCTCGACGTTGTACGGGTGTTTTGGATCGTAGTAGATCTCGATCGGGATGGTGCGGCCGTCGGCGCCCCGATATTCGCCCTTCTTCAACGACCAGCGCGCCGAAAGGTACGCGTAGAAGTTCAGCATCGGCCGGTCCATCGCATAGCTGAAGCAGCGGCGACCGTCGCGTTCGAACGTCTTCTGCAGGTAACCCGGCGCCAGCGCAATCTGATCCGGTGCGGTGCAGATGGTGGTCTTGAAATCGATCCAGTCGGCGTCGTCGGTCAGGAAGTTGTTGGCGCGCGCGGCCGCGTCCTCCAGCTTAGGCATACGCGTCGGTTCGCCGAGGCCGCGTTTGCGACGCTCGTTGCGGTCCTGGACCTGGCGGCTCTCGTCGTAACCGAAGCCCGGGAACAAGTGGTTGTTGAAGAAGCTGCCATTGTCGACGATCTGGGTCTGTGCCACGTCGTTGCTGATGCCGGTCGGATGGTAGTCCACATCGAACCGGATCTCGCGCTGGCTGCCCGGCTTCATCGGCTGCGCCAACCGATAGATGCGGTAGCCGATCTCGGCATCGTGCTTGACCAGCTTGGCGCCACCAAGATCGACGGCTACCAGCGCCTTGTCCTCCGGAATGGCGACATGAATGTCGGCGATCGTCGTCGAATGCGGGTTATGCACCCGATAGGTGATGTGCGCGCGGAGGCTCTGGGTTTCCGGGTGCAGGTCGATGTCGACCGCCGCCGCCCGGATCTTCGGCTGCGGCAGATCCTTGTATCGAGCGTACTCTCGCTCGTAGCGGGCCTGCAGATCGAGTTGCCGGTCGGGTGAACGAAATTCGTTACGGATGTTCGTGTTCCAGAACAGGAAGCCACCGACCGCCGCGAAAGCGAGCGCGGCCACCGCTAGCGTGGCGATGAGTCCGCCCTTCAGGCGCTGCTTGGCCAGCGCCCAACGCTGCTTGCGGCCCTGGTCGACGCCGCGCACCCACAACGCCGCCGCCAACAGCAACAGGCACAGCAGGCACAGTGCCCAGTAAGACTGGAACCATAATTGTGGGGCTAGGAAGTGACCAAACCCGTTCATGTCCGAGTACGGCGCCATCGGCGCACCGGCGAAGCTGTATAGGTTGTGGGTGTAATCGAGCATGCCCAGCACGCCCTGTGCGACCAGCACCAGGAGCACCAGTGCATAGCCCACGAATTTGTTGTTGCTGAACACCTGCAGCACTAGCGCCAGCCCCCCCATCAGGACGAAGGTCGTCGAATGCAACGCCAGCGACTGCAGGTAAAGCATCGGTTCGAACTGGGTGTAACCCCCGAATAGCTGGATCAGCACCGACGCGGCGGCACCGATCAGCTGGAACACGACGATCACCGCGAGCAGAGTGGTGAACTTAGCCAGCAACGGCATCCAGTTCAGCACCGGCATTGCATCGGTGACTTCGGCGATCTTCGCGCTGCGCTCCTTCCACACCAGTTCGCCCGCGTAGAACAGCACGATGATGACCAGCAGGAAGCCGTAGCTGCTCTGCAACGCCGACAGCATCTGTGAAGTGGTCGGATAGATCGCGGTCTCGTACAGGGTCTGCTGATTCAGCGCCACCGGAATGAAATTGGCTAAACCGAGCGCCAACATCACCAAGAACGGAACGCTGCGCAGCACGCCGGCGGTGTCGAACCTCACTTGGCGCAGGTACTGCCGCCATGCGGTGCCTGCATCGAACGCTGGCGCGACCTTCGCTACCACCACCGGCGCGCGCACCGGTTGCGGCGCATTGTCCACGACCGCGAGCGCGGCAGCTCGCGCCTTGCGCCCCCAGCGCCGGCGCGTTGTGCCGCTACGCTCGGTCTTGAACACGGCGAGCGTAGCGGCGAACAGAGCCAGAGCTATTGCGGTCCAAAGCGCACGGTTGCCGAGGATGTAGCCGGCGATCGCCGGTAGATCGGTGTTGCGCTCCTCCACCGACCAATAGCGGATCGTGCGCGAAAGCGCGCGCATACCGAGCGGTTCAAGCAAAGTCGCCAGCCACACGTTGTCGAGGTCGCTCAGCAACGCGCCGCTGACGCCGTATAGCACCAGGAATGCAATCACACCGATATAGACCCACAGGATGCTACGTGTCGCCGCCGCCAACAGCGCGAGCAGCGCCCCTGTGAACAGCAGGTTCGGGATCACGAACAACACGAAAGCCCACAAGTACGGCCATAACGACACCGGTCCGAGCCGTGCCGGATCGATCCACGGCATGAACTGGGCGACGAACAGGCCTAGCGCGACCATCGCGTATACCAGCAGGCTCGCCGCCAGCGCCGCCGCCAAGCGGCCAAACACATAATCGCGCTTGCGGATCGGGCTTGCGAAGAACAGCTCGGCGATGCCTTGGTCGAAATCGCGCAGCAGAGCGCTGGTGATGAATATCGTGATCACCAGTATCCCGAGCATGGTAAATATAGTCAGGAAAGTGGCAGTCGCCGTCGGCGCATTGCGATACACGTTGCCGACGCCGCCACTGATCTGGACCGCATCGGAACTGGCCAGACCGAACGCCAGCAAACCAAACAGGACCGCAATCAACCAAAGCAGCGGCGAACGGAGCTGATCGCGCAGCTCGAACTTGAAGAACTCGAGGATCATATGTGCGCTCCGTCAGGCGGACAGCGGATCAGCGTGCTGGGCCGTCTGTCGCCATGCGTCTCCCTTCGCCTGCATGCGCAGGCGCTGGAAGTACACGTCCTCCAGATCCGGCGCAACCGGCTCGAAACCGTCCTCAGGACGCGTATCGTTGAACACATGGATCACAGGATGGCCACCGACCAAACGGGTCGACAGAACGGTGTGGTTGGCTTCGTAGTCCGGCAGCGCGGCCTTGCTCACCTGCTTGCGCCAGATCTGCTGCGCCAGCGCGGCGATAGCGTCGTTGGGCTTGCCTGCCAGCAGTACCTGCCCCTTGTTCATGATCGCCATCGTCGGGCAAAGGTCGGTGACATCCTCGACAATGTGCGTGGACAGGATCACTGCGACGTTCTCGCCAATTTCTGCCAGCAAGTTGAGGAAACGGTTGCGCTCCTCCGGATCGAGGCCCGCCGTCGGCTCATCGACGACGACGAGGCGTGGGTTACCCAACAGCGCCTGCGCGATACCGAAGCGTTGGCGCATGCCGCCGGAATAGGTGCCGAGCTTGCGTTTGCGCGCGTCCCACAAGTTCACCTGCTTCAGCAGCCCGTCGACCACCTCGCGGCGCTGCTTGCGCTGAACCAAGCCCTTCAGCACGGCAAAGTGTTCGAGCAAGTCCTCCGCACTCACTTTCGGGTACACGCCGAAATCCTGTGGCAGATAACCCAGCTGCCGACGTACTGCGTCCTTGTCTCGCAGCACGTCGATGGCCTCGCCATTGGCCCCCTGCAACGTAACGCTGCCACTGTCGGCCTCCTGCAGGGTCGCGAGTGTTCGCATTAGCGAGGATTTTCCCGCCCCGTTCGGGCCCAGCAGGCCAAACATTCCGCGGGGAATGTCGAGGTTGATGTCGTTGAGCGCATGGACACCGTTGGCGTAGGTCTTGCTGAGTTTACGGATAGTGAGCATGCGGGCCGTCCTCACGAGCTAAGGCATGGTGGTGTCAGCAAACTATTCGACTATGGCGCGGCGCCACAATGTGTAAGACGTCACTGTTTGAACTCGATCCGAAAAAGGAGCAGCGCCGAGCGACAAGCGAGGAACAGGAAAAGCCGGAAAAGAGCACTTATTTTGTTGAATCCGGACGATGTTTCAGAATTCACAACCGGCCGTTCGCAATAGTGGAACGAACTTGAAGCCGCAGAACGTGTTAATCGCGCAATGCAATCTGGCGCCGGTGGCGCATCTGACCTATAGCGCCGCACGGGCGACCGCCCGCGACACTTCTCACCGAGCAAAACGCAGGATCGCGCTCGAAACGGACAGCTTCGAGTTGCCGCTGCGGGTCGGCAACCGCCGACCGTACCGCTGCCCATCCGGCGTCTGAGATTCCTATATTTGCGCCGCGCGCCCCGCGGCGATTTCGCGGAGACTAGCTATTGGCGTCGGCGCCTGCGTCTGCAAGCGCTTGGGGGCCCATACCAGCTCATACAGGGCTCGGGGTGGCTTATGAGAGCCTGCCGGTTTGTGGAGCGCAAGCTACGGCCCGAAGCACCGGAAGGACGACCGAATGACTGAAATGCGAGCGAAGTGGCGGTACCCATCGCTCCATATCCAGCGGCCTCATATCCAGCAACTAGCCTATGCCACGAACCGGACGGGCCGGGGCGTGATCTTTGAGGTTGAACGCATAGAACCATAGCGTTCGGCCGGCTTGCTGCGGTCCGCATCGCGACGGTGCCGCTCGCTCAATGGGCAGTCCGTGGACCAACTTCAGATGATCTATTCAAACGAATTCATCGACGAAACAGGCCCTGACCCGATTCGGCTCAGGGCCGTTCAAGAACTATCGCGCCTCGCTACCAGCAGGCACCGTGCAGCCGCCGATATCGCTGCGCGGTCTGGACCGATCGCTGGGCTCGGAAGCTTCCAAGCTCGCTTGCAGCCGTCAGCGAGAACGATAGGTACCGACCAGGTTCATCCCCGAGAACGCCGACCAGCCGTTGACCATGACGTAGTACGTACCGGCCTGGACATTGGCGATGCGACAGACTTCCATGGCGCTGCCCAGGTTCGCTCGGCAGTCGTAATTGGTCGTCGTCGGCGACGAACCGTACTTGATGTACAGGTCGGCATCGCCGCGGTACCCGCTGGCGATGAACTCCAGATCCGAGGCTCCAAACGGCACGGTCAAGGCCCAGTACTTATAGCTGCCGGTCGAGCCGGAAATGTTGCTCACTGAAACGCCGTTGCTCAGGACTCCCACTCCGGTACCGGTATCGCCGGAGCCAGTGCTGGCCCGGTAGCTGCCCAGCAGACGCATTCCGGAGTAGGCGGACCAACCATTCACCATCACGTGATAAGCCCCGGCCCTAGCTTCGGCTATGCGGCAGGTCTCCGACGTGCTGCCCAGATTCGCACGGCAGTCGTAATTGGTAGGCGTCGGCGCGGAACCGTATTTGACGTACAGATCGGCATCGCCGCTGTATCCGCTGGTCGCGAACTGCAGTTCGGAAGCGCCCGACGGAACTTGCATCGTCCAGAACCGATAGCTGCGTGCAGCACCGGAAATATCGGTCTTCGCGACACCGTTGACCAAGGCGTCGGCTCCACCTTCGTCGTAGCTGCCGACCAGGCGCATGCCGGAGAACGCGGACCAGCCGTTCACCATCACGTGGTAGGTGCCCGCTTGCGCAGTCGGGATGTTGCAGGTCTCGGCCCCGCTGCCGAGATTCGCGCGACAGTCGTAGCTGCTCGTGGTCGGTGCGGAGCCGTATTTGACGTACAGATCGGCATCGCCGCTGTATCCGCTGGTCGCGAATCGCAGCTTCGACGCCCCCGGCGGAACGACCAGGGTCCAGTAGCGATTACTGTCTGTAGCTCCGGAGATGTTATCCACCGGAACTCCGTTGCTCAGAGTGCCTGTAGGCGACACCGGAGCGATGACGGCAACCGATTTGATAACAGTGTGCTGGGCTCCTTTGTCGTCGGTAACGGTCAAGGCGACGTTGTAGGTACCGGCCTTGGCATAGGTGCGAGTGGGGTTGATCTCCGTCGCCGTGCCGCCGTCGCCGAAGTTCCAGCTGCGCGATGCGATGCTGCCGTCCCGATCGACCGAACGATCGGTCAACGTGGCCGTCAGGCCGTTGCTCGAAACAGAGAAATCCGCCGCCGGCGGCGAATTCGCCGGTATCGGTGCGCCACGAAACGCTGCTACGCGATGTTTGTTCTCGATCAATACCCGCCGATTGTCGTTCAAATCAGCGGACCCCAAGATCTGACCGCCATACGTCAACTCAGGACTGGAGAAGTATCCGATTCTTGTTCCGCAGTTGAGGCCGGTTCCCATGACCGTAAAATACTTTGCGTCCGAAGTGCAGTAGCCTTGGCCATAGCGAAAATGCCTATTTCCGCCGGGGTTATCAAGGCTATCGTGATGCGCCCCCATCAAATGCCCGAATTCGTGGGCAATCGTATAGCCAATTAGATGCCAGCTGGAAACATAAGCAATCGCCTCGGATTCCCCGGCATATAGCTTGGCTAAGCCGGCTATCCCCCGGGTCGGATCTGCATATGTTTTCGAATCCGTGACCAGCAAGACGAAATCGGCTGCGTTGGCATTTCGCTCGCCATGAATTACGTCCATGTACCCATCACCAGGGGCGACTGCACGACGCAGATCGAGATAAGGATCCCCGGCTCTTGAAGAGTAATCCAGCTCCAGCACATTCGTCAGCTCGAGCGTAATTCCGACCTTCGAATTCTGGTATGCGAGATTGGCGCTAGCGATGCCCAAGTCCAGATGCGAACGGATGTTCCCGCCGGACGCGGCAATACGATCCTTAGCATCCTTCGAAATAGCCACCATGACTCGAATGGTGGCATCCCCGCCCACTTCGAGTGCAGCAGGGCCCGGCCCGACGAATCCGCTCGACTGTGGATTGGCAAGATTTTTGACCATCGGCCGAGGCGGAGCTTCCTGGGAGATCAACACCTCATCCCGCTCTGCCATCGATCCACTCATCGCCGCTACGGCATGCTCGCCATTCGACAGCGGAGAAATGCTGAAGGATCGACCGTCGATGCTCACGGTGCCTGTAACGCCATTGCCGCGCCGCACCAGAATCACGGAGTTGAGCGAGTCGTGAACGACCTCGCGGCCGGTCATCTTACGCGGCCTGGACGTTTCTCGTACGTGGCCGATCCATACCAGACCGCCGCCATCGGTATTGCGGGCGCTTTCCCGCACCAGTGTCACCCGACGACCGTCGATATCGGCTTCAATTTCAGATACCGTTTCCGATACTGCAGCCGAATTGACTCGCATGATCCGTCGGCTCGTTGAATCCGGCAGTGCAACGGCATCGACGGCACGCAGATCTGCTGAAGACGGGTTGATCTCGCCTACGAACAAAGGCTCGCCCGCACAGGCGAATGCACTGACAGTAAGCGCCCCCACCGTGAACACGGGGCGCAATAGAGTGTGAACGTCTAGACTCATTAGCTTGCTATATTCCGTTATTGTTGAGAGCTGAACTTCCTTAATCCACAGCAGGCGAAACGCTTACTGCATCTTGATATCGGAATGCCAGTCCGCCTTTTTAGCAGGGACAGATACTTACTCCCAGTCTCAAAATGCGAACCTCACATTCCACTTTTAGCAACGGCCCACTCGGATCGCAGGACGTGCCTCGCCCCGCTCGTCATGCACTCTAAAGAAACGAATTGGCGATAAGCCACTGTCGATCTGGAGTCTCATCGATTCACGGCTGAAGTCCTGAGTGCCGTTCAACTGCGCAGGCGACGCATCCACTGCAACGCGCCGGTCGCCGGCAATGCAAAGCAGGCGCCGCGCAGCTGTCGCCGCACGGCGCCCGGATCGATCACCTGAATCGGAAGCTTCCAAGCTCGCTTGCAGCCGTCAGCGGGAACGGTAGGTACCGACCAGGTTCATCCCCGAGAACGCCGACCAGCCGTTGACCATGACGTAGTACGTACCGGCCTGGACATTGGCGATACGACAGACTTCCAGGGCGCTGCCCAGGTTCGCTCGGCAGTCGTAATTGGTCGTCGTCGGCGACGAACCGTACTTGATGTACAGGTCGGCATCGCCGCGGTACCCGCTGGCGATGAACTCCAGATCCGAGGCTCCAAACGGCACGGTCAAGGCCCAGTACTTATAGCTGCCGGTCGAGCCGGAAATGTTGCTCACTGAAACGCCGTTGCTCAGGACTCCCACTCCGGTACCGGTATCGCCGGAGCCACTGCTGGCCCGGTAGCTGCCCAGCAGACGCATTCCGGAGTAGGCGGACCAACCGTTCACCATCACGTGATAAGTCCCGGCCCTAGCTTCGGCTATGCGGCAGGTCTCCGACGTGCTGCCCAGATTCGCACGGCAGTCGTAATTGGTAGGCGTCGGCGCGGAACCGTATTTGACGTAAAGATCGGCATCGCCGCTGTATCCGCTGGTCGCGAACTGCAGTTCGGAAGCGCCCGACGGAACTTGCATCGTCCAGAACCGATAGCTGCGTGCAGCACCGGAAATATCGGTCTTCGCGACACCGTTGACCAAGGCGTCGGCTCCACCTTCGTCGTAGCTGCCGACCAGGCGCATGCCGGAGAACGCGGACCAGCCGTTCACCATCACGTGGTAGGTGCCCGCTTGCGCAGTCGGGATGTTGCAGGTCTCGGCCCCGCTGCCGAGATTCGCGCGACAGTCGTAGCTGCTCGTGGTCGGTGCGGAGCCGTATTTGACGTACAGATCGGCATCGCCGCTGTATCCGCTGGTCGCGAATCGCAGCTTCGACGCCCCCGGCGGAACGACCAGGGTCCAATAGCGATTACTGTCTGTAGCTCCGGAGATGTTATCCACCGGAACTCCGTTGCTCAGAGTACCTGTAGGCGACACCGGAGCGATGACGGCAACCGATTTGATAACAGTGTGCTGGGCTCCTTTGTCGTCGGTAACGGTCAAGGCGACGTTGTAGGTACCGGCCTTGGCATAGGTGCGAGTGGGGTTGATCCCCGTCTCCGTGCCGCCGTCGCCGAAGTTCCAGCTGCGCGATGCGATGCTGCCGTCCCGATCCACCGAGCGATCGGTGAACGTCGCGGTCAGGCCATTGCCAGAGAACGAGAAATCCGCGGTCGGCGGCGAGTTCGCCGCCCCAGGATCCGGAAGCGTTATCGTCTTGGTCACGATGGAGGTGGCGCCCTTGTTGTCGGTAACGACCAGGGTCACATTCCAAGTGCCGTCCAGAAAGTTATGTGCGGGATTTGCCTCCCCGGACGCTGCGTGATCGCCAAACCCCCAATAGCGCGAAACGATGCTCCCGTCCGGATCGACCGAGTTATCGCTGAAACGCAGCCTATTCGGATTCGGATAGTCGCCCGAGGTATCTTTCGAAAACGAAAAATCGGCGACCGGACGCAAGTTCGCCGTCGCCGGATCCGCACGAAACGCCGCCACGCGCCTCTTGTTCTCGATAAGCACTCGCCGATTGTCGTGCAAATCCGCAGTCCCCAACGTCACGCCGCCAAACGTCAGCTCCGGACTGGAAAAATACCTCAGCTGCTGTCGTCCATTATTATAGGCAGAGCAAATTCCGTACGACATGATCGTGTAGAACCTGTTGTCCGGGGTGCAATAGCCCTGACCATAGTTATACAACTTGCCATTATTGGCAGTGAACTCATCATGAGCCGCGCCCATCAAGTGCCCGATTTCGTGGGCAATCGTGCTCAGGTTAAGGATGTGCGACTTGCCAATAAAAGCGAACGCCTCCGATTCATCGGGGCGGAGCTTAGGGACAAAGCCAGCCGTTCCTATCGAGTTGTTGATGAACAAGACGATATCCGCGGCATTCGCATCTCGCGCGGCATGAATTTCGTCCATGTGTCCATCATCGCGCTTGATTGCCCGATCCAGGTCGAGAGACGGATTCTCCGTCGGGTAATTCACTTCCAGTATATTCGCCAGATCGAGCGTCATTCCGACCTTCGAGTTGACATAAGGAAGGTTAGCGTTGGCGACACCCGCTTCAACAAGCGAACGGATATCGCCGCCCGTCGCGGCGATGGCCTCCCTGGCATCCTTCGTAACAACGACCATGACCCGGACGGTAACGTCCTCGCCCGCATTAAGGGCAGCGGGCCCCGGCCCGACATATCCCGTCGATTCAGGATTCACTGCACTTTGTGCAGGACGAATCTCGGAGCTTTGCTCCGACGGCCGGGGCAACGATGTAGAGGGGATCAGCACATCGTCCCGCACCGGGGGCGATTCTTCCATTTCCGCCACTGCATGTTCGCCGTTAGGCAACGGTCGAATACTGAAGGGTCGGCCGTTCATGTACACCGTGCCGGTCACGGTGTTGCCGCGCCGCACCAGGATCACCGAGTTCAGCGAATCATGGACCACTTCGCGGCCGGTCATCTTGCGCGGCTTGGACGTTTCACGCACATGGCCGACCCATACCAGGCTGCTGTCGGTACTGCGCGCACTCTCCAGCACAAGCGTCACCCGGCGACCATCCAGGTCGGCTTCGATTTCCGACACTTTCTCCGACACTGCAGCCGCATTCACCCGCACGATGCGGCGATTGGACGCGCCGGGCAGCGCAACGGCGACGGAGCGCATACCCGCGGCAGACGGTTCGATTTCGCCTACGAACAACGGCTCTCCCGCATAGGCGGACGCACACAGGATGAGAGCCCCTAACGTGAACGAGGGCCGTAATAGAGGGTTTTTCTTTGAGGTCATGGCTTGCTGAATTCCATTGTCGTTGAGATCTGAGTTCCTTAATCCATAGAGAGCGAAGCGCCGACCACGATTCAGGACTTTCGCTTTGTTGCCCGCTCCTTCTAACAACGACCAGTCGCCCTGCCTAGATTCCAAACGCGAACCGCGTGTTCCGATTCGAGCAACCACATTCCATCGCTGCCGTCTTCACGACAGACCGCAGAAAATGTGAGCATGAAAAGGCCCGCCGAGTAGCCATTTCTCGGCGGGCCTCGTTAGGGTCAAGTTAAGTCTTCAGCACCCTTCCTGTTCGATGTACGCCTAGCTGCTTGCATTTCATCTGACCGTCATCGCAACCGGCGCGTGGACACGCTCTCGTACTATGCGCGCATCGACCGCCGGGCAAGAATCGCAACCGGCCTATCCCAGGCGCATCGACAGTTCGACGTCGTCGGCGAAGGGAATGGACAGATAGCCGGATGTCGGCGAGCGCACATGCGCCAGATACTCCGGGCTGTAGTCGGCGTTGTCGGCCACGATCAGCGCTCCCGGCCGCAAGCGGGCTTCCACCAGAGCCAGCACCTCGCCATACAGCGACTTGGCGCCATCGAGTACGAGCAAATCGATCGATTCGGGCAGGTTCGAACTTAGGGTCTGCAGCGCGTCTCCGGCGCGAACCTCGACCAGGTCGAGCAATCCGCCCTCGGCGATGTGTTGCCTGGCGCGCACGACCTTGGACGGCTCGAACTCCGTGGTAATGATCCGGCCGCCGCCGTTGTCGCGAACGGCCGCGGCCAGATGCAGCGTGGAAATACCGAACGACGTACCGAACTCGACGACGCTGCGGGCGAGGGATGCGCGCGCCAACATGTAAAGCAGACGGCCGGTTTCCCGAGAGACCGGAAGCCATAGATCCTTCAGCTTCTCGTAGAAGTCCAGATACTCGGTCTTGCTCTGCATCAGACGCAAGCGCTCATCGCGCGACCATTCGGCTACAGCCGGGCTGCTCGCCGCATCCGCTTCTTTGAAGAGTCGGTCGAGCAACGGCGCAACGGGTGAAACGGCAAGGGTGTTCATAGCGCTTTCTGCCTTGTGTGAGTGAAATCTCGTGTCGACACACAATACGAATAAACCGTCGCATTTTGTATTCGCATTCGAAGCAGCACTGCTAGACGAGGACGAATCGCTTGGTTTTATCGAGAAATTTCGATTGGATCGGCTCGCTTCAAGCTGACTGTTTGCGCGCACCCAACCTTCATCGTTCGCGTTTTTCGATTCGCGAACCCGCCCTCCCTGGAGGAAATCTCAAGACCGGCCGTCGTTTATGCGCGTCCGCACGCAGACGCGATTCCCAAGCAACGCGGCAGCGGTTTCTCTCGCCAGGGCCTATGATGCGACCAGTTCGTCACTCCAACCGTATCGACAGACCGGCCATGGCAGATCGCAAGCCCCCCAAAATCTCCTCGCGAAAGCAGCCGAAACAGGCTAGGTCGAATCAGCTGGTCACCGCCGTATTGCAGGCCGCCGCTCAAGTCCTGGCCGTGGAAGGCGCGCAACGGTTCACCACCGCTCGGGTTGCCGAGCGGGCCGGTGTCAGCGTGGGATCGCTGTATCAGTACTTCCCCAACAAGGCCGCCCTCCTGTTCCGCCTGCAGAGCGATGAGTGGCAGCAGACGACCGATCTGCTCAGCCTCATCCTGAAAGATGCCGGGAAACCGCCGTACGAACGGCTACGCGCCCTCGTCCATGCCTTCCTCCGCTCGGAATGCGACGAGGCCCAGATGCGGGTCGCGCTCAACGATGCCGCCCCGCTCTACCGCGACGCCCCTGAGACCAAGCAAGCACGCGCGAGAGGCGAACGCACGCTCCAGGCCTTCATGCGCGAAATGCTGCCGGACACTCCGAGAGCGACGCGGATGCGCGCGGTCGACCTCATCGGTACCACCCTCAGCACCGTGGGCAAGCAGTTCTCGGAATCGCCGCGGACCCTGCCGGAGATCAAGGCCTACGCGGATGCGATGTCCGACATGTTCCTGGACTATATCGAGCGGATCAGGCAGACCTGAGCGCGCGCTCCACCGAGAATATAGACGCTCGATCTCGCACATCGGGTGGAGTACGCCGCCCCTGCCGCTTCCCTGCGAGAGATCGGTTACCGCACTTCACGGACATGTAACGCGGTGTTCGTTACTTCCCTTCTTGCAGCGAAATGCGAGCGCCGGTGGATCGAAACGGCCCAAAGCGATGGAGGTTTGCATGTCGAAAGAAAACAAGTCCGCCCTCGAGTCAGCCAACCAGGCGATCAGGGCGGGAAATATCGAGGGGTTCCTGTCGTTCTGTACCGACGACCTCGAATGGACGACGGTAGGCAGGGAAACCATCAAGGGAAAAGACGCGGTGCGCAGGTGGATGCGAACCGCGTATACCGATCCGCCTAAATTCACCGTAACCGACTTGATCGCGGAAGGCGACCTGGTCGCCGCGATAGGGGAAATCGCGATTAATGACGGTCATGGCCAGCAGGCTCACAGTTCGTACTGCGATGTCTGGCGTTTTCGCAACGGAAAGATGGCGGAACTCAGAGCCTTCGTCATCGATCTCGACGGCTCGGCAACTTAGCGTTCGTATCCCTGCCGTTGCCAATCCGACGCACCGTGCGTCGAACCTCGTGGACACTCGGCGGCAAGCGCGAGGCCAGAGCCGGCCCCAGACCGAATGCAGCCTGGACGTGGTCGGTCAGGCACCGGCTTGCGTAGAACCACCCCAGCCGCCACAGGGCACGAATGATCGTAAGGGGTTCAACCGCCATAACGCGGGTAGACCGCGGGGACTGCGATGGGTCCGCGCTGCGATCGCTTACGTTGTCCTGCATCTTTCTTGTTCGTCGCCTGCGTGCACTCGTGCGCAGGCCGTTCCGTGCCAGGCGCATGGACAGCGTCGATGCATACCGCCTTTCCAGCGGCGATCATCAAAGCCTGGCCGCCGCCGTAATCCCTCACTTCGTCGTACTTGAACGGCGTCAGGGGCCGTCCGTCGGGATCGAGCAAGGCGAACTGCTTCATCCGCGACACGGCGATGAGCCCGTGCAGATCCCAAATCACCCCGATATCGCTCTGGTCGTACACCCGCTTGCCGTGGGTGTCGAACAATTCGAGCCGGTAACGCTCCGCATGCGTTTTTCGGTACAGCATCCTCTCGTACTGATTGAGCGCTTCCGGTGGTGGATTGAGCAGGTCGCTATAGCCGACGGTCCGCCCATAAAAGCTGCCGCCGTTGCGCGGCATACGCAAACCGGTGATGAAGTTGACCGCGACCCCCTGGTATTCCTGTTCGAACACCTTCGCCCAGCCCTGATCGAGGCCTTGGCGATCGAGGCCGGGGGAAATATCGTAGTACGTGATCGGCAGAACGGTTCGTCCCTTGGCGTCGAGCAAGCCGTCGCGAAGCTTCCTGGGCTCGCCTGGGCCGGCCACATTGCGCCGGACCCGATACCACGACACGGTGGGGTTCGCATCCGTGCCGGATTCGAAAATTCCGCTGTATTCGAACGGAATGACCGTCTCTCCGCGGGTGTCGATGACGCCGTAACGCTCTTCTCCCGAATCCTCCGAGCCCCCCGAGGGCGATTTGACCACCGCCACTGCCTGACCGTTCTGGAAATGCAGCTCGCGCTCGAACAGCGTCGTCGACACCTCCTTGCCCTGCCGGTCGAAGCCGCGCAGGCTCTGCAGGCCAATGGCTTTGAAGCCGTTGTCGCCAAGATCGGTGAGGAACTGGTAGCCGATCGGAATCACTACCCGGCCGGATCGGTCGACCACGCCGAAGCGCTGCTCGCCGAGCTTGCGGATCCGCGCGATATGCAAGCCGTCGCTCATCGCCGCCAATGTCTCGTGCGATGGCGCGCGCTGTCCGCGCTCGACGATCTTCGGCGGCTCGGGCTCCGGCACGGTTTTCCCGGAAAGCGCCTGATAATAGCGAACAGGGGCGCAACCCGAGATCGAGCACGCCAGCGCGATCGCAACCACCTGCACTGTTTTCGACATACGCTCGATCCTTGGGCGCGCCAGCAATCACGGAAGACCGCCATGATTAGCATGAATCTTGGCGCCTGCGGAAGGGCAGTCGCAGTCGGCGCACCGCCATGCAGGTTGTCGCGGCATCAGGAAGATCGCTCGAAACGCAGCGACTGGGAGGGTTACCAGCGACGCCAGGACTGTCGGCAAGGGACTGGCCCTCAGGCAACTCAACCGGACAAGCAGGACGTCGCCCGGTTGGGCGCCACGGGTTCGCGACAAGGCGAAGGAAACGAGGACGCATAGTCCGTCCTCGCCCCTTTGCTCAGATCAGTGCCACCGGACTATCGCCCGCGATGTGGTCACATCAGTGCTTGGTGGACGACCCCGGTTCACAGGGGGAACGGCAGCGGATTGGTGTGGTGGATATAGATGTTCACTACGCTGATCCGGCATTGAAGATGCAGGAGCGGGACGACCTCATTGGCACCGGGATCCGGCCAAACCTGCGACCGATAGATGTCGCACGTGGACTGCGCGAAGTTTCCATAGCCGCGATACGCAAAAAGCATCGCGTTATCCCACAGTTGCCGGAAGAACTCGACCGATTCCGGAGATGGCGCCACCTTCGCCGAAGTGGGCGCTGTCGCCGTGGCATACGGCTCTGCAGCCGTAGCGTTGTTCGCACCCAACAGCGTTGAGATAGCGAGCGCGCCAGCAAAAGCGATCTTCGTGATGTTCATAGTTCCGCTCCATGTGATTAAGAACAGCGAGCAATAGACCGCACCGGAGGTGCGATGGCTCCGTTCTTCGTGACGTAGGTCGGACGCCTGAATCCGCGCAACGAGCTTTCGACGACAATTACTGTCCCAGCCTGCGAGCGGCTCGGTTCAATAACTGCGCGGAGTCGGTGTGGCGCCGGATGTGGAGATCCACATCGCATATACAGACGAACTCGAACTAACGCATCCCCTACCTCTGACGACACGGGTATTCGGTTTTAGGGGCAGCGTCACAATCGATTGCGAGCCCAGCGCACAGCTCGCAACCAGGCGAGCGCAGCGGGGCGGTCCCCCGCGAGGACGCGGCACAAGACATCCGCCGGACGGCCCTGCGACCGCCATTACGCGGTAGCCAACGCAATCTGAATGTAGCTCACGCGATCACAGAATGAAGATTCGTGAGCAACATTACGGCCGACCAGTGCTTCCATCCTGCCAGGCAACGATCGCGACGCGACCGGTCGGCACTCGCCGATGCCGAGAGAAAGATCGCACCCTCGATCCAACCCCACGAAGGAGACCACCGCCATGTCGGATACAACCTCTCGGAAGCAGTCAAAGGACGCCGCGCGCTCGGTAGTCGTCACCCTGCAGAACAACACGCCTTTCGATCTGGAACTCAACAGCAATTCGGAGAACTTGCCGGATGGAAAATGGGACGAATATCCCCCGACCGTCATCAGGTCCGGAGAAAGAGGCGGGTGGAAATCCGAGTCCGACCGCTTCGCAAGCGGGACGAAGGGATCGGTGAGCTACTACATCCTCGACCAGTTGCGGAACTCGGTCTCGGTGAGTTGGAACGACCCCTATAACGGCAGCAACTCCGATGGCGGCGGCGTCAGCGATAGCAATCGGTACAAACTCGACATGCCGGGCTCGATCCACGGCAATAACGCCGAGATGGATTTCACACTCCGTTACCTCGGCTAAGACACGAAGGTCCCCTCTCGGGTTCGATGTTACCGACGCCCCGGGCCAGCGCTGTAGCTGCGCTGGCCCGGGGGCCGGAACGTGAAGGCCTCCTGGGGCACTCGGAGAGCCTGACTCGGTTACTCCCAGGCTACGCCCAGCTATTCGACGCAATGGCTCTGCTTCTCAGCGCTCCAGGCTGGCCACGGGGCGGCTTAAGGGCTGGACGTGCTGGTGCGAACATACCTTTTGAAGAAATCGACATAGCCGGCGTATGCCGCCATCGGATCGCCCTGGTAGCGTGGGTCCGCGTCGTAGGTGCAATACGCGCTGCTGCCGAACGCTTTCGCATACGCGCCACACAACGCCGGCCCGAAGTCCGGGTAGTGGATCGGGTCGTGCTGATTCATTTCCTGCAGCGACAACAGTCGACCCACTTCCTGGCTGTCGTAGATCAACCTCACCGGCGGATCCGGCTTGACGCCGGCGTTGACGCTGCCGATCGCGCTGCCGAACTGCTCGTGCTTCGGATGTTGTCGATTGAATGCAGCGGTGAACCGGGCGCGGTCGTCCTGAATCAGGAAACGCCTGGCGAACTCGGCGCCGGAATAAGTCGTCTGCGCGTTCACGGCGTAGACCGCGTTCACCCGCGTGGATTGGCGTGCGACCGGGTCAGGGCTGTCCGGATCGCGCATATCGTCCTGCAGCGCCGTCCACACGGCCAGGGTCCCGCGCGACTGCCCCACCAGGAACACGTTGCGCTTGTCGATGTTCAACGCTTCGGCATTGGCGCGGATGAATTGCAGCGCATAAGCAAGATCGTAATGCGGCACGCGCGGATCGCTGTCGCTGTTCGGCAACGCCTCGTTGGTCACCGGATGGCGGAACTCGATCGACGCGAACGAGAACCCCGCGCGCAGCGCCGGGACGACCAGCGCCTGGTACATCGGCGAGTCCTCCGGCAACGCCTTGCTCATGCCGTTCGGATGCGCCCAGACGATCAACGATGTCGGCGCCGTCGACGGCGCACGGTAAAAGTCGAACTGCTGCTCCAGCGTCCGCCCTCCCAGCGTCGGCTCCGGCCACACTTCCGCCCCGTAGCAGAGCCCTGGCCCCTTCACCCCCATCGGCAATGCCGTCGGTACGCACGCGCTGGCATCGGCGGCAAAAAAAGCCAGTGCCGCGCCGGTGCATAGCAAGCCCGCCCGCAGGCGCGACCTCGTGTTACCCATCGTTTCGTCCTTTCCCGGAATCATCGTTTCGCTCCATGAGTGATCGCCGGCGCGCGGGACGCGGCCGACGTCGCCATCCAACGCACCATCAGGCGAACGGTTGACGGGTGATTCCGACGAATCAGCCCACGAGCGCGTTTGCCGGGTCGACATCGTAGTCCCAACGACATCGCGCCCCAACGACAGCATCCGCTTCGGCAACGCGTCACCCGGGACCTACCGTCGCCAGTCCCTCGCGACCGCGATCTGCGCCTGGGTACGGCGACCGCCTCAAGCGCTCCGATAGAATCGACTGGGACCTGGAAGCTGATGATTGTCCCTCGCGAGACCGGACTGGCTTCGTACCGGGACGGACAACGGAACCACCCGCCCCCCTCGTACCTGATAGCGACTCATGACCGACACCGTCCTCCATATCCGCCTGGCCCTGTCGGGCGACCGACCTGCGCTTATCGAGGTCATGCGGCGCGCATCGCTGTCGGTTGAGACGGGCGAGGTACTGCGCCGGCTGATGGAAGAGCCGGAGCACATCGATATCGACGATCGCTTGCTCGCTTCTGGCCAGGTCGTGTTGGCGGAAAGCGCCGGGATTCCGATCGCTTTCGCCTCCTACCTGGTCGAAGATGGCCATGCCGAACTCGACGGCATGTTCGTCGATCCCGATCACTGGCGACGCGGGCTCGGGCGGTCGATCTTCGACGCGGTCAAACTGGAGTTGGCGAATCGTGGCGTGCGCAGCCTTCGCGTCGTCGCAGGCCCGGCGGCGGTGGACTTCTATCGCGCGCTCGGCTTCACCATCGTTGGCGAACGGACGACGCCCCTGGGATCGACGGTACCGGTGATGCAGATCGCCATCCCCTGAGCGGCGTCACCAGCGCAGACGAGCCCGATTGCGCTGCTGAAACGCTTGGTTTTGCTCGCCTCGTCGGCCCAGGATCGATTATCCCGTGGACATTTCGACGGCCGTCGCGCTCTTACAAACCGACACCCGCAGCGCCGACCAGGGAAAGGGCTGAATGCCGGCGCGAATTGTCCTGGACTCGCTGAAAAAATCCGTTCGCAACGGTTGACGCCCTCCTCAATGCATTGCGCACTTCGGTGGCGCTGGACTTGGCGCTGAACGGCAGCGCTGCGACACCCGCGACGTGGGGGCTGGCCATCGAGGCATCGCTGTGAACATCGCCGAGTTCGAGCGGGCGACCTACTTCAATCGGGCAATGATGTAGCTGCCTGGTCAGTTTTTCCGGCGCTGCTGGGCATGGCGACATCTTGCGCAGCGACGATTTGCCACTGGCCATTGCGTCGGACCCAAACGTCGGTCCATACGTAGCGGCCCTTTGATCCGTCCTTTTTCTCCCAGCTTTCACTGCCTTGGGCAGTCGCCGTGCTGCCGAAGAATCTGACTTTCACGCTGTCGAGCCGATTGGAAATGATCTGTTTTGCAGGACCGTTCTCGCGTGTGATCATAGCCTTGTCATATGCTCGACCTTTGGTGTCGGTACCTACAAAATCATCTGCAAAGTAGATCCTCCGCCTGGATTTATCGCCGGTCACGACGGACTCAGCCCAGTCGCGCGAGCATTCAATGATGTACCTCTCCGCCTGGGCGTAGGAGTCTGCTGAGTCCCCAGAGACATGCGCGCAGCCCAGGAGGGCAAATGTCAAGGCGGCTCCGAACAAAACCTCTTTCAGTCTCATTGATCCAGCCATGTGGCACCCAACTCCTTCTTGAGCGCGACGACAAGCGACTCGCCCGCGTACCGCGTCACTTCCAATCTATAGGCAATGCTGCATGCAAGCGGCGCTCATTTAATAATCAGCTCGCGCCCCGCCTTACCCCGATGCTTCGCCAGCAACGGCTGCAGCGGCACCTCCCACACGTTGTAGAGTGAATTATCCCAAGCCGCGATGCGCTTGAGATCGGCGGAGGTCTGTTCACGAGTACGCGGATACCCCTGCGGCACGGTGCGTTCGCTGCTGAAGTACAGCGTCTGCAGATCCGGGCTAAAACGAGCCTCGGCATCCGAGGTCGGACTGTTGACGACCTCGCCCAGCCATTGCGGCGTGCCCCAACCTTTCGCATCGCGAAAGACGACGAACAAGTCCATCGACTTAGTCGCCGGCTCGCGACGCGAGCCGAAGATCAGGAAGGATTCGTCCGGCGCGACCGCAGGATCGACATCGTTCTGTTCGCCGCCGCTGAACGACAACGGCTGCGGTTCTTCGTACTGTCCATCGCGCAGTTGCGCGCGGAACAACTGGAAATTACCTGTCTTGGAGTTGGGTTGCATGAAGTACACCGAACCGTCGGCGGCAACGGTCGGCGCATAGATCGAAGTGCTGCGATTGATCCGATCCGGCAGTCGCTCCGGCGCACCCCAACCGCTCGCGGTGCGGCGCACGCGCCACAGCGCGCTGCCTTTGCCAGGCCAGGACTTGCCGTTGTAGAAACCGTCGCCAGGTTTCCCGCCCGGTCGTACCGGCCGGTTGGAGACGTAAATCAGATAGGAGCCGTCTGGCGCCATCGACGGCTCCATATCGCTCCATTCGCCGGAAAAACTGGCTATCTGCGGTTCGCTCCAGCCGTTCACGCCACGATGGGATTCCATGATCACCGCCGTTTCCGGCGCCTGCCGTCCGAAGTAAACGGTGTTTCCGTCGGGCGTAAACGCTGGCGCGGCGTCATGCCCGGCGCCGGAGATCACGCCGGGCGAAAAGATCGACGGCGCGTCTTGCTGTTGCGCGGCGATAGCGATCGAAGGCGGAGATACGGCGACGGAGAAGGCCAGCATGGCAACGGATTGCAACAGGACTCTGCCGAGGGATGTCATGGAAGTTCCGATGCGATTAAACGGGAAAGTTACGTCCGCGGTTGACACCAATCCCTGGCCCGGATTCACGGCTCACGCTAGGCGCGCAGATGCGGTGGGGCATGTGCCACTAGTCATCGCTTTCGCCGGAATCGGGTGGCGTTCTTGTTTGTAGCGGGGATCGCTGACATATGTCAGTAGCGGTGTGCGAAATGGCGAGGTTAGCGTGAGGAGCGTACTGCCTGCCGGCATGGAGAACCTAGTGCGCCAGGTAGGACACGACCATTTCAGTGTCAACTTCGCTCGCGTGCCGCGCAAAGGCAGCGAACTGCAGAACTCGTCGTCGGCCAATTTCTGTGAGTGCGCTTGTCGTAGGACGGGACAGCGTAAAATTCCTGCACAGATGTCGACCAATCCAGTCAACCCTGGAAGCAGGCATTTGGATGGACTGTGCCCCCTGCCGTTGGATACGGCGCTAGGCCACCGTGACCGGACGACCCCAGCGCCAATCTGGCATTCACCGCCGTCGCGATCGGCTCGGCCGATGCGCCAGCCCGGCAACGTCAGTGGATCGTCAGAATCACGGCGCTTTTAGCGGTGCCCATTGAACACAATAATCTGACAATGCCGTATCAGCTCAAGCTTTGACCAGGCCAAGGTCTCGCAACATTTTCCTATAGGCAACCGACGCCAGGTCTGCGCCGAAGGATTGCTCGGCGTCGCTCGTCAGATCGACATATCTGGGTCGTTGCCTTTCCACCACAGTAAGGTCGTCCGTTTGCACCTTTTGCGAGAAGGCATTGACCTCCGCATCCGAGCCTAGCCTCAACGATTTATCGAATCGGATCGGGTAAAACCAGATGCACTGGTCCTCGCTGACCGGAGAGGCGCAATTGAAGATGGTAAACAGTCCATCCGGGAAATAGATATCCAGAACGGCAATAAAAGGCGTATGGATTCGGTAGGCACGACGCCACGCGAAATCCTTTGGCGACGAATGGCCGAATGGATAATTTCCAAGCGAGCTGCTGTATTCAAAACTGAAACCCCCATCAGACGATTCAACCTTGTACGCCGGCATGGCCTCGGTCGTGCAATCGTTGAAGGTCGCCCGATGCACGAATGGCAGGTGCGAAATATCCATGAAGCCTTCGACCTGGCGGCCAGCGGATGCATTGACGTTTACCGGCGGTGCCACCACCAGCCGCTGGTTTTCGCTCTCGTGCCCAGGCCCAAGGTCATAGAAGGCACCTGCTCCCAGGCAGGCCCATAGCAGACCATGAGACTCCACGGTCGGATAGGAGCACAGATCGAACCGCTTCAAGTTCTGCACTTGGGGATGAGCCGGAATTCTGAAACATGCCCCCAGATGGGCGAATTGCAAGCCGTGATAAGGGCACTGCAACCCGGCTTCACTCACAACTCCTGCAGAGAGCATTTCACCTCGGTGCGGGCAGCGGTCGTCTGCCACGACCACTTCGCCTTGAATTTTATAGATCACCAGCGGCTGGCCAAGCAACACGGCCGCCAGGGGCTTACCCTCCATCGTGGCTGCATCGAGGTCCTGCAATCTGGCAACTGGATAATAGTAATCAATGAGTTTATGTGAGTAGCTCATAACTCCTCCGATTGCAGACGGTCTGATTTTGCGTTGCCGCGCAGTCAGCCATGCCACCGTGCAACCAACGCCGCCGCTTCGAGGCGCCGGAAACGGTTAACCCGGTTCGCGCACTGCGCGATATCCGGTCAGATAGGTCCCCCACCAGGCCTGCAGTAGTGGCAGGACCACCATCAGCCCCATCGCACGAACTTCGCCGTGGCCGCCGCTTCCGCCCAGCCATCCGATGGTTGCCACCACCGCTACCGCGCCTAGCGCGCCGCTTACGCGTTGCACGATGTGGACGAGCGTGGCGGCGCCGCCGATGTCCTTCCGATCCACGGCCGCATAGGCGGCCGTGGTGGCCGGGTTCGTCGTCCAGGCCGATCCGATGCCGCGGACAAACATAAGCACCGCAGCGATGTCGGACGGCACCGTGACCAGGGCAAACGGCGCCGCGGATACCGCCAGCATGGCCGCTCCGGCCAGGACCACGGGTCGGGGGCCGAAGCGGTCCACCAGGTTACCGGCGAGATACAGTGCGCAGGCCGTTCCGGCTCCCATGAATACCAACATCACGCCGATCTGCGAGTGGCTCATCTCATGCTTGGCGTGGAAGTACAGCGGGAACAACAGCAGCCCGCCGAACAGGTTGGCGCTGTTTGCCACGCCCAGCAGCGACGACGCGCGGAACTGACGATTTCGCATCAGCTCCAGCGACAGGAGCGAAGATGCGCTCGTACGCGCAACCGCGACGAACAGGACCAGAAGCACGGCGCTGCCGCCGATGGACAGCCAACCGTTCCCCGAAGGATGGCGGGAGGTGATCTCCGCCGCGCCGTACAGAGCCAAGGGCAGTCCGGTCACGATGAGGACAAGTTGTCCCAGAGGAAGCCTGAGACCGTGCTGGGCGACGCCCCCCGGCATCACCTTCGCCGCCCACACCGCGGCGATCGCTCCCAGCGGCACGTTGATCCAGAACAGCCACCGCCATGAGGCGACGTCGACCAACCAGCCGCCGATGCCCGGCCCGATCGCCGCGGCCAGACTGATCAAGGTGCCGACAACGCCGAGGACGCGGCCCAACTGGTCGCGCTCGGCGCCTCCTATCAAGATGGCGTGCCCGGTCGGAAGCAGGATGCCGGCGGCCAGCCCTTGGACGATACGAGCGGCAATCAGCGTGTCGAGACTGGTCGCAAACGCGCAGCCTATCGATGCGCCAATGAAGGCCGCCAACGCGGCGCCCCAGACCCGCCCGTGCCCGAACCGGCTGCCGAACCAGGCCGAGGTCGGTAGCGAAACGGCGATGGCGATGAGATAGCTGGAAATGACCCACTGCGCGTCTTCGAGAGGTGCGTTCAGATCCGCTTGCACGCAGATCAGGGCGAGACCGGCGAGGGTAGCGTCCAGCATCACCAGCATGCCGCCCATGCCGGAGACCAGACCGATGGACCACACTCGTCGTGGTATGCGCGAGGGGCTCATGACGCGGGTGTGCGCGAGAAGATCCATGCGGAGGGCGAGCCGCCGGCGGCAGTGGCTGCGTCTACCGCGCCCTGAAGATCGGCCTTGTGCTCGACGCCGACCAACCACGCCCAGCCTATCGCCACAACGAACGCGACGACGGCGGCTACCCAGCGAAGCCGCGTTGGCAGGGTGCCGCGGTTGCGATGGATTATCTCCAGCACATGCCGCGACGCCACGCTGAGGGCCAGCACGGTGACGATGGTGGCGAATGCATGGCCATTGGCTTTTATGGCACTGCCCATGTGGCTGGAAAGCATCAAGAAGACGACAGCGGGCAGGAGAAATGAATGCTGGTTACGCCGATCCCAGCATTGCTTCTTGGCCGGGTCGGATCGCTCGCCCCGCATCACTGCGACCATCGCCTCGCGCGTCGCCGGATACAGATTGCCGAGTATGTTGACCGATACGGTTATTCCAAGCATTGCGCCGATCTGAATCATCGCGCCGTGCTGGGCGAACAGGTTCGCGTAGAGCGACGTCCAGGTCAAAATATGCAAGGCGCAGGCGAAGTAATAGATGGCCCTGTGATGCAGCGGGATACGATTGATCGCTTCATTGATCAGTGGCGCGCCTAGTAACCCGACCAACGAAAGAGCGACTGCTGCGCGATACGACAGCGACGGGTCGCCGGGGTCGAGCAGGTAGATCTGAGGTTGCCGGTAATAGACCAGACCGAAAAGGATCAGGCCGGTACCGAACAACCAGCGAATCAGATTGAAGGACAAGACCAGCCCTTCGAGATCGGACGCTTTTGGCCGAGTGATTCTTTCCGTTTTCCAGAATCCGAAGCTCTCTGCGTTCCAGACCTCCAGATCCGCCGACGACGAGCTGACGAATGGGCGGGCCCTCATCACCAGTCTCCGCAACCACAGCACGAAGCCCAACCAGGCGATAGCAGCAATGACATGGAGCCAGCGCACGATGTCGGTCATGAAATCGATCAAAGCATCCATCATGACGGCCTCCTCCGATTGATCCGCCGCGCGCTCTATCGTGCTGCATTGGTGCCACCCCACTTCGGTCGGCTCAGAGAATTCGACAGAAATCGAGAGGTTTTGCTCAGGCGGTGGACAGCCCCATTTGCCGCAATAGACGCCTGTAATAAACGGATGCGAGGTCCGCCGCGAAGGAGGCTTCGCTGGCCACCAAAGGAAGATGACGCGGCTGCTGGCTCTCGACCATCAGACGGTCCTCCGCGAAGATGCGGGCATTGAAATCCTTGACCGCCTCGTCGGTGCCGATATCGAAATCGAAACACACCGGCGAGAACAGCACGCTGCGGTCGCTCGCCACCGGGCTGGCGCCGTTCAAGATGTTCAAGCGCCCGTTGGGGAAATGCACCGTCAGGTGAGCCAAATAGGGAGGGCGAACGTCGAAGCTGCGACGCCACACGAAGTCCTCCACAGTCATTCCACTGCCCACGGCGTAATTCGATACCGTACTGCAGTAATCAAAACGCAACCCGTCTTCGTCGACCTGGACCGAGTATGCGGGCACTGCCGCGTTGGCAGGATCGGCAAAAGTCGTGGTGTGGACGTGCGCGAAATGCGCCACATCGATGAAGCCCTCCACTTGACGACCCGCACTGGCGGCGATCGGCACCGGATCGGGCGCCACTTGGCGAAATGCGGGATCGTCCCAATCGGAGCTCAGTTGCGGAAACGGCGAAGGTGAAGTCCCAAGACAGGTCCAGACCAATCCATAACGCTCCACCGCGGGATAAGTGGAGAGCTGGAACTGCCGTGATGGCGTGAGGTGGGGATGTGCCGGTATATGAGTGCAGCGCCCCTGCTGTCCGAATTCCAAGCCGTGGTAGGGGCATATCAACACCCCCTCTCGATGCTGTCCCAAGCTGAGCCGCGTGCCGCGGTGCGGGCAACGATCGGCTGCCACCACGATCTGTTGGCCGGTCCGATACAGTACGAGGGCGGTTTCCAACAGCGATGCGCAGACGGGGCTTTCGCGCACGTCCTCGCTGCGCGCTATCGGGTACCAATAGGGGAGCAGCTCAGCGTGCATGCTCGGTTGCCCATTGAGTCACTGCCTTGCGCTCGTCCGGCTGCATGTCCGTGGCGTTGCCGGGCGGCATGCGTTCGCTCTGCACTACGGCGGCGATCAGGCCTGCATAGAGAGGCAGGGTTTTGGGGGTAAAGACAATGCCGCGCGGAGGCGACGCCATGCCAGGGAAACTGGGCTGCGCGGCATGGCAGACCGCGCAGCGACGTTGAACGATCGCATCGGCGCGCAACAGGACTTCGCCGCCAGCGACTGAGTTTGCGATTGAAGTCGGGCTTAAGTGCTTGACCGGCGGCGCGGCAATGCTTGGCGGAACATAGGTAACAGCGTGAGCGGCGACCGGTTCGGTTGGCGTCCGCGGCAAGGCCATCCAGGTCATCCCCAATCCGAGCATCAGGACTGCAGCCGCGGATATCCAGCGCTGTGGGATCGGCATGACGCCACCGTTCCGGTGGGTGGCGTCGAAGACCCACCGAGCCCCAATGCTCAAGGCCAGCACGGTGGCAATGGTCAGGAACGGATAGCCGTTGGCGCGGACCAGACTCCCCATGTGGCTGGAAAGCATCAGGAACACGACCGCCAAAGTGATATGGGCATGCAGGCCGCGTCGGTCCCACAGCAGCCGGTCGATGGGGTCCGGCTGCTCGCCCTTCAGCACCGCCTCATACGCCTTGCGCATTCTCGGATAGAGCCACCAGATGACATTGGACGCAATCACTACGCCCAGCATGGCGCCGATCTGGATCATGGCGCCGTGCTGAGAGAACAGGTTCGCGTACAACCACACCCAGCCGAGGAGGTGAGCGACGGTTGCGACCATGTATAAGGTTTTGTAGCGCAGCGGTATGCGGTTGACGAACTCGTTGAGGACGGGCGCACCTATCAGGCCAAGCACCGAGACTTCGATCGCATCGCGGGCAGACAGCGGCGCGATGCTCGGGTCGACCAAATACGCCAAAGGCTGTCGATAGTAGATCAGGGCGAACAGCACGACGCCGGTGCCGACCAACCAGCGAATCTGATTGAACGACCAAACCAGGCCGTCCAGCTCTTCCGCGGTAGGTGCCGTGACTTTTGAGGTACGCCAGAACGACAGGCTGTGCGTGTCCCAGACCTCCAGCTCGGACCGCTGGTCCAGGAGCGGCTTCGCCCGCAATGTCAGACGTCTTACCCAGAGGCCACCACCGAGCCAGGCGAATGCGGCCAGTACATGCAGCCAACGGGTCAGATCGGCTGCCAAGTCAAGCAATGTGCCTGTCATTGCGGAATCTCCTGGTGCATCTCACGATCGCCACAAAGTTGCTTCGCGTGTCCCAGTGCTTGCGAGGGCGGCTATTCGACTGAACCGCCGGTTCTGTACGGGCCGAGTGATTGGCAGACGGACGGCCCGAGATGCGGCGCCATCGAGTCCGCCCTTCAAGACGCCTGGTCAAGCGGCATGAACGCGGCCCAGGCGTGCTTGTGAATTCGGCATGCGGACTCCACGCCCGGCGGGTGCGGCCGCGGCAAGAGACAACTCTGTAGCCCCGGGAAACAGGTGCAAGCGGTCGAACCGCTCGCGGCAGCTGTGCGGATCATTTTGCGGTTCCCCCCGTTATTCCCTTTCCCTACCAAGCCTGCGCTGCAGATGCGGTGCGTAAGGCAACGCTATCAAACAGGACGCGGGCTATTTCTGTGCACAGATCCTCATAACGCCGGACGCTCACCATTTCTCACTGGTATGCGGTGAGGGAAACTGAGCCGTTATTCCATAGACCGCATAAAGTTTCCAAAGCAACAGTTCGGCCGGCAACTACGCCATAAGCGACGACGGCGCGATAGCGTCAGGACGCACCAGGTTTACCGCTTCGATCAGTCCGCACTCGCGCGCGACAGCGTGGTCCACCGCCGCCCAGAAAATCGGCAGCCAGCCGCGTGGAAACACCCGAGCCAACTGCAAGCGCACCGCCCCGTGGTCGGCATAATCAGTACGCAAACGCTTTAGTCCTTCGCAGCTTAGAAAGAAGATACCGTCGTCGCGAGGCGCAAACCTCTCATCAGGATAACGCTCGCGAACGACTTTCTCGGCCATAAGGTCCCGCCAATCGGTCACGTATCGGCCGAAATCGGAAAGCTCCCGTAACCCGGAAAGGCGGCAGTCGTTCGTATACCAGCAACTGCGCAACAGCTCCGATACTCTGGCCAGGTTGTATGCGCGTGCTTGGCAAAGACTCATCCCTCTAGGACGAGGGCGGCCGCCATGCGACAACAGGGTTTTCAGCCTGACCGAGGCAACCGGGTCCAGTCCCAGTTGCAAGGCTAAACGCTCGATGGACGCATCGCGCCCTATATCGTCGATGTACAAGCTGTGTACGTCGGCTGGAGCAAATGGGTGATAGCTGACGTGAATACCCATAAACCGTCCCGTCCTTAGACTGACCCGCCACGCGGATCGAACACAGGCTTAGTTCGTTAGCCGTCGACTTCCCATATCTCAGCGCCACCCAGGTTCGCCATGATGTTGATGGTCCGCATCATCGAGTCCTGGTCGGGGTAAGACTCGCCATGGACCATCGGCTCCCCGTTCCCGCCGACCAGTCGCCAGCGCCATTGCCCATCGGTCACTGACCCGGTCAAGAACGCATTAGACAGTGAGCGCTGCCCGCCCGCCTTCATGCCTTCCCTATACACCTCGAAATGCGGCTTGCCAGCCATGACGGTCCCTCCCCTCATTACCGGGACAACGGCGCTCGACGGTCCCTGCGGCCAACAGTCGCCGGAAGCGGCCACAGCACATTGCCGAGCGCGCCCGGGACCTGTACGTGACCGAGGATGCACGAGCCTTGCGGTCCGTAGCCATGCAAGTCCTCGAAGTTGGATAAGAACTAGATGAGGGCGTCCAGGACCCTGCCCGCGTGAGTACGACGCGTTTGCTGAACGCCTCCATCTCAAGGGGCAACGTTAGTGGACTGAACCGCCGCGAGGGGTCCCTCGACAGGTACGCACATCACCGTCAGCTCCAGGGCATCGGAGCCGAGGACATTGGGGTAATTCTTCTCGTTCAAGTCGCTTAGATGCTGACGCATCGCAGCGGCCCCCTTAATGTGCTTTGCCTCGAATCAACGATCGCGACACGTCGAAGCGCAACTATGATTTGCGCTTATGTTCAGACACTGCCCCGCGGGCTACCGATAGCATTGACTAGGTCTTCGAAGCTGATAGATGCTGGACGTAAGAGCGCGTACCGATGGATTAAAGTCCGTCGCGTTCCCGCCGCTTTAGGGAACTACATCCGCAGGTCGCAAACAGGGAAAGTTGATGAGGAATTTCCATCCCAATAGGATGCTTATCGGCGAGTTGATTTCACGACCGTTCGATGCAGCGCGGCCTCGTGATCTTGGCGAGATCAACCATCGCGCCGAAGGAGCGAAGCGATGAAATTGATAAAGCTAGCAGCAACGGCTTGGTTCTGCGCGCTTGGCGCTGTAGCGTGCCAATCAGAAGCGACGCCGGGCTTACAAGGACCTGGGACACGAGAGCAACTTGCTCAGCAGCAGCCCGGACCCAAGACTCACCCGGCAAACGTAGAGCGAGCAATTCGGTCGACAATGAGCGAACAGTACGGTGGCGCCTTCGATTCCGGGCTTGGTTGCTGGCGATATGCCCAGGAAACGAACGGTGAGCGCTATGAGTACTGCATGGTGCCTCGCGGGCATGAACTCGTGGAAACTAGTCAGGGCCGAATGCTCTACTTTTTTGCGTCAAACCGCTCCGATATCAGGGGCAACCCCAAATACACCTACTCCTTGCCCGATTCCGGCGTCATGGGAGCCTTCGCCCTGAAGATGGACTCTTCCTCCGCATGGATCCTGACGGCAGCGACCAAGCATCTCGACTTCGGATCGATCGGTAATTGCGGCTGCGAATCCGCCAAGTTCGTGAAGCTAGGCCGGGAGCGCTACGGCTGGACGTTTGTCAGTGGCGGGGTTTGGCAAGGGATCGCTTCACTGTCCCACAGCCTGGTAGCTCCGCACGGCAAGGAGTTCGTCGACCTGAGCGAGGTACCTATGCAAACCGAGAGCGATCAGGGCTCGGAGTACAGGATCGAAATCGACGACTCTTCAGCCGATGAAGATCACTATCCACTGATCGTGACTAAAGTTGGCCCAGGCAGCGATTCTGAGCGGATGAGAATAATCTTCGACGACGCCCGTTGGCGCTATTCGCTGTCTAAGAAAGATGCCCATGACTGACGATAGCCCTTGATACCGTCGACGAGACACATGATGTAGCCGAAGCAGATTGTCGCCTCCCCGTAAACTCACTCCAACCCTAACCAGAGGTCTCCAGGCAAACTAGCCCCAAGGAGACCCAGATGCGCAAGAGCAAATTCACCGAGAGCCAAATCGTCACGACGCTGAAGCAAGT
>NZ_JBQJIN010000003.1:0-331351 GCF_052078695.1 Lysobacter sp. CA196
ACACCACCAAGGTGTCGAACAACTCGCCGTGCCCGGCCAGGCGCTGAATCTCGGTCAGGCCGAGATGCTGGTGATCGAGCAGTGCCGATTGTTCGTGCTGCAGACGCAGCAGCAGCTCGCGCACCGATTCCTCGGGCCGCCATTGCAGGCGCAGCGGCAAGGTGTTGATGAACAAGCCGACCATCTGCTCGACGCCGGCGAGTTCCGGCGGCCGGCCCGACACGGTGGTGCCGAAGGCGACATCGCGGCGATGGGTCAGCCGACCGAGCAACAGTCCCCACGCCGCCTGCACGACGGTGTTGAGGGTGACCCCGAGGCCGCGCGTGAGCCGGGTCAGCGCTTGCGCGAGTGCGTCGGGCAGGTCGATGCGCACGGTGTCGGGCACCGCCGGCGCGGTGGTCGCCGGCGCGATCCGGCTCGGCTCCTCGAAGCCGGCGAAGGCATCGCGCCAGGCCGTGCGCGCGGCGGCGGCGTCGCGCGAGGTCAACCAACGCATGTAATCGCGGTAGGGCGTGACCCGCGGCAGCGCCTGCACGTCGGCGCCGTTGCGGTACAGCGCGAACAACTCCTGCAACAGGATCGGCGAGGACCAACCGTCGAGCAGAATGTGGTGGCTGGTGAACAGCAAGTAATGGCGCGTCGCCGACTCGCGCACCAGCACGAAGCGAAGCAGCGGCGCGCGGGTCAGTTCGAAGCGTTGCTGCTGGTCGTCGGCGATCGCACGCGCCAAGACTGCGGCACGTTCGTCCGCAGGCAAACCACCCAGCTCGACCTCGCGCCACGGCAACTCGACCTCGCGCTGGATGACCTGCACCGGCTCCTTGATCTTGTGGTGGACGAAGGCCGCGCGCAGGCTGGCGTGGCGCCGCAACAGCGCCTGCGCGGCCGCCTGCAAAGCCGCCGCATCGAGCGCGCCGTCGAGCGCGAACACCATCTGCACGACGTAGCTGTCCTGCACCTCCTGGTCGTACAGGGCATGGAACAAAAAGCCGTGCTGCAACGGCGACAGCGGCAGCAGATCTTCAATCTGAGAGTTGCGCATAGATCGATTCCAGGAGTTCGATGTCGGACTGGTCGAGCGCGACCATGGGCACGTCCGACGGGGTCAGGGTCGACGTGTCGGCGGCCGCGGCGAAGTCGGCGATGCGGCGCAGCGCGTCGAACCAGGCGTCGGCGAAAGCACGCACCTCGCTTTCGTCGAGCAGTTCGCCGGCCCAGTTCCAGTTCGCGCACAGGCGCGGCCCGTTCGGACCGTCCTGGACCAGGGCGTTGAGGTCGATCGCGTGCGGCAAGGGCTGAGCGTCGTCGCTGCCGCCGCCGAAGGCGCCGGGGTCGTCGGCGACGTTCCACATCACGCCGTCGTCGGCGGCGCCGACCGCGAAGCGGCCGAGGTAGTTGAAGCCGAGGCTCGGCGGTGCGAATGCAGCGAGTTCGTGACCGGCCTGCGCATGCAGATGCCGCAACAGGCCGTAGCCGATACCTTGGTCGGGCACTTGCCGCAGTTGTTCCTTGATCGACTTGAGCGCGCGTTCCAGAGCCTTGCCGCCGGCCCAGGCTTCGACCGGATCGAACTCGTCGGCCTGCAGGCGCACCGGGAACAGACTGGTGAACCAGCCGACGGTGCGTGACAGGTCGGCGTCGTCGATCAGGCCGTCGACGACCGCGGTCTCGCGGCCGTGGCCTTCGAGGTCGAAACGCAGGCTATGCGTATCGAGGTCGTCGCTGCGCTCGCGCCGCCAGGCGAACGCAGCCAGCGCGAACCCGGTCAGCAGCACGTCGTTGACCCGGCCGTTGATGCGTTCCGGCGCTTGGATCAGCAGGCGCTCGGTGGTGGCGACGTCGAGGCTCAGGCTGAGGCTGCGCAGGCTCGCATGGGTGTCGCGCCGCGGATCGAGCGGACGCGCGAACCACGACGGCGAAGAGTCGTCGAGCATCGAACGCCAGAACGGCAATTCCGCGCTGCGCCGTTGCGCCGCCTCGGGCAGGGCCAGCGCCCATTCGCGCAACGAGGTCGGCACCGGGTCGAGCGCGATCCTATCGACGCCGCGCGCAGCCTGTTCGTAGGCGGATTGCAGGTCGGGCACGAGGATGCGCCAGGACACGCCGTCGACGACCAGGTGATGCACGACCAGCAACAGGCGCGAGTGTTCGCCGTGGTCGAACCAGACCGCCTGCAGCAGGCGTCCGGCCTGCGGGTCGAGGCGCTCCTGCGCGGCCTGGGCCTGGGCGGCGATCTCGGCCTCGCGTGCGGCCGCATCGAGCCCGTGCAGCGACACCGCGAGTACGCAGTCGTCGGCCCGCACTCGGCCGGGTTCGGCGATCTCCAACTCATGCGTCGCCGACACGCTCAGGCGCAAGGCATCGTGGTGATCGAGCAGAGCCTGGATCGCGTGCAGCAAGGGCGCGGCGGCGAGCGTCGGCACCCGCAGCAGCATCGATTGTTGGTATTGCCGGAACGGCCCCGGCTGTTCGAACAGGTCGCGCAGGATCGGCGTCGCCGGCAAGGGCCCGGTCGACGCCACTGCTGGCAGTCGAACGACTTGTTCGAGCGCAGTGGCGACCGTGGCGAGCGCGCGCACGGTCTGGTGCTGGAACACCTCGCGCGCACTCAGGCGCAGGCCGGCCTGGCGGGCGCGGCTGACCAACTGGATCGAACTGATGCTGTCGCCGCCGAGGGCGAAGAAGCCGTCGTCGATGCCGACGGCATCGAGCCCGAGCACCTCGGCGAACAGCACCGACAGGCGTTGTTCCAGCTCGTTGCCCGGCGCGGCCGAGACGTCGACCTGTACCTGCGGAGCCGGCAGCGCCTTGCGGTCGAGCTTGCCGTTGGCGGTCAGCGGCAGGGCCGGCACGGCGACGAAGGCCGCCGGCAGCATGTACTCGGGCAAGCGTTCGGCGAGTTCGCGCCGCAGTTGCGCGGCATCGATCTGCGGCGCCGCCACATACGCGACCAACTGACGCTGGCCTGGCCGGTCCTCACGCGCAATCACCGCATTGCCGGCATAGCCGACCGCTGCGAGCGCGGTTTCGATCTCGCCCGGTTCGATGCGGAAGCCGCGGATCTTGAGCTGATGGTCGGCGCGGCCCAGGTGTTCGAGACGGCCGTCGCGACGCCAGCGCACCAGGTCGCCGGAGCGGTACATGCGTTCGCCGGCGGCGAACGGGTCGGCGACGAAGCGTTCGGCGCTGAGCTCGGGGCGGCCGAGATAGCCGCGGGCCAGGCCAGCACCGGCGATATACAACTCGCCGGCCACGCCGACCGGCACCGGCCGCAGGCGCGCGTCGAGCACGTACAAGCGGGTATTGCGCAGGGCCGTGCCGATGCTGGGCCGGTCGCCTTCTTCGATCTCGTCGATGGCGACATAACTCGCGTCGACGGTGCATTCGGTCGGGCCGTAGCAGTTGTAGCCGCGCACCGGATGCTCGCGCAGCGCCTTCCACTGCGATTCGCCGACCGTCTCGCCGCCGAGCACGACCGTGCTCGGGTGGCTGCGGCCTTCGTCGAGCAGGCCGATCGCGCGCAGTTGCTCGAAGTGCGCCGGGGTCAGGTCGACCGCGTCGATGCGCCGGGTCGCGATGTAGTCGAGCAAGGCTTCGCCGTCGCGGCGGGTGGTGTCGTCGACCAGGTGCAGTTCCTGGCCGGCGCACAGCCACAGCAGGCCTTCCAGCGAGGTATCGAAGGCGAAGGTCGCGGTCAGGGCGAAGCGGATGCGGTCCTGGCCGGAGTGGCGCACGACATCAAAGAACAGGCGCTCGCGATGTTCCTCGAACAGATTGGCGACGCCGACATGGGTCACCACCACGCCCTTGGGCTTGCCGGTCGAACCCGAGGTGTGGATGACATAGGCCGGGTGCAGGGCATGCAGCGGCCGACGACGGTCGGCGTCGCTCGGATCGTGCTCGGGCGCATCGAGCAGGCGCTGTTGGCCTTCGGCATCGTCGAGTCGCCAGGTCGGCGCAGCGAACGCAAGCGGGGCATCGTCGATAAGCGCGTCGGCGATGGCGCTGTGAGCCAGCAGCATCCGCGGCGCGGCCTCGGCGAGCAGCTCGCGCAGACGCGGGCCGAGGTGCTCGGTGTCCATCGGCAGATACGCCGCGCCGGCCTTGAGCACGCCGAGCATGGCGGCGACGGTGTCGAGCGAACGCGACAAGGCCAGGGCGATGCGGTCCTCGGCGCCGATGCCCGCGGCGATCAGACCGTGGGCGATGCGGTTGGCGCGGCGGTTGAGTTCGGCGTAGCTCAGCGAGGCTTCGCTGCACACCGCGGCGACCGCGTCCGGCGTCCGCCGGACTTGCGCCTCGAACCACTGCGGCAGGCAGCGGCCGGACGGCGCGACCCGGGCGCCGTTCCAGCCGACCAGCACGCGTTCGCGTTCGTCGGCATCGAGCAGTTCGACCTCGCCGATGGCGCGGCCGGCATCGTCGGCGACCGCACGCAGCATGCGTTCGAGATACGCGCCGATGCGTTGCGCGGTGTCGGCATCGAACAGGTCGACGGCGAATTCGATCATGCCGTGCAGGCCGGCCGGTGCGCCGCGTTCGTCGTGCAGCTCGGTGAAGTCGAAGCTGAGGTCGAACTGGGCGATGTCGAGGTCGAACTCGGCATTGCGGCTGCGCAGGCCGGGCAGCTCCAGCTCGGCCTGGGCGTGGTTCTGCAGCGACAGCATCACCTGGAACAGCGGGTGATGGGCCATCGAGCGCACCGGCTTGAGCGCGTCGACCAGGCGTTCGAACGGCAGGTCCTGGTGTTCGTAGGCGGCCAGGTCGGTCTCGCGCACGCGGCCGAGCAGGGCGGCGAAGCTCGGGTTGCCGGAGGTGTCGTTGCGCAGCACCAGGGTGTTGAGGAACACGCCGACCAGATCGTCGAGGGCGGCGTCGGAGCGGCCGGCGACCGGCGTGCCGATGGCGATGTCGTCGCCGGCGCCGAGCCGGCTCAGGGTCGCGGCGAGCGCGGCCTGCAGGACCATGAACACGGTCGCGCCGTGGCGCCCGGCGAGCGCGGCCAGACGCGCATGCAAGGCGGCGTCGAGCGGCAACGACAGATGACCGCCGCGGTAGCTCGAGGTCGGTGGCCGCGGTCGGTCGCTCGGCAGGGCGATCAGTTCCGGCAAGTCGGCGAGCGTGCGCTTCCAGTACTCGGTCTGCTGAGCGAGCAGGCTGCCGGCGTCGCCCTCGTCGCCGAGCACCTGGCGTTGCCACAGGCTGAAGTCGGCGTACTGCACCGGCAACGGCGACCAATCCGGGGCACGGCCGCGCAGACGTGCGGCATAGGCCTGGGCGAGGTCGCGAGACAGCGGCGCCAGCGAGGCGCCGTCGCCGGCGATGTGGTGCAGCAGCAACAACAGCACGTGGCGCTGCGCGTCGAGCGCGAACAGATGCGCGCGCAAGGGCAATTCGCGGCTGAGGTCGAAAGCGTAGGCGGCGGCCTGCGACAGGTCGGCGCGCAGGCGTTCGTCGTCGCTATCGGCGACCGCCAACGGCACTTCGGCCTGGGCCAGCACGCACTGGCTCGGCGCTTCGCCGGCGACGGCGGTCGCGGGGAATACCGTGCGCAGGCTCTCGTGGCGCTCGACCAGATCGGCGAGCGCGGCACGCAAGGCATCGCGGTCGAGTGCCCCGTCCAGGTGCAGAGCGAGCGGGATGTTGTAGGTCGCGCTGGGGCCCTCGAACTGATGCAGGAACCACAGACGCTGTTGGGCGAACGACAGCGGCAGGCGCTGCGGCCGCGGCTGTGCGATCAACGGCGCACGGCGGCCGCCACCCGAAGGCAGGGCGCGCGCGAGCGCTTCCACGGTCGGCGCGTCGAACAGGGTGCGGATCGACAACTCGACATCGAAGGTCGCGCGGATGCGGCCGATCAGACGGGTGGCGAGCAGCGAGTGGCCGCCGAGGGCGAAGAAGCTGTCGCCGACGCCGACCCGTTCCAGGCCGAGCACCTCGGCATACAGCGCGCACAGGATCGCTTCGGCGGCGTTGCGCGGGCCGCGCGAGGCCGGTTGCGCGGCGAACTCCGGCGCCGGCAGCGCCTTGCGATCGAGCTTGCTGCCGTTGGCAGTCAGCGGCAGCGCAGGCAGGGCGACGAAGGCCGACGGCACCATGTACTCGGGCAGGCGTTCGCCGAGGCGGCGGCGCAGGCCGTCTTCGTCGATGGCTTCATGGGTGACCAGATAAGCGACCAGCAGCGGATGACCGGGCCGATCTTCGCGCACGATCACCGCATTGCCGGCATGGCCGCATTGCGCCAGCGCCGCTTCGATTTCGCCGAGTTCGATGCGGAAACCGCGCAGCTTGATCTGTTGGTCGGCGCGGCCGAGGTAATCGAGCTGGCCGTCTTCGCGCCAACGGGCGCGGTCGCCGCTGCGGTACATGCGCTCGCCGATCACGAACGGGTCGGCGACGAAACGTTCGGCGCTCAGGCCCGGGCGATCGAGATAACCGCGTGCCAGGCCGGCACCAGCGATATACAACTCGCCGGCCACGCCGGCCGGCACCGGGCGCAGCATGGCGTCGAGCACGTACAGACGGGTGTTGGCGATCGGCGTACCGAGCGGCGGCGCCGTACCGGCCAGGGTGGCTGGCGACAGCACGCCGCTCATCGCTGCGCAGACGGTGATCTCGGTCGGGCCGTAGGCATTGACCAGGCGCCGGTCGGCCGACCAGGCCGCGGCGACGTGCGGCGGGCAGGCTTCGCCGCCGACGATCAGGGTGCTCGGCCAGGTCTGCACGCTCGGGTCGAGACTGCTCAGCGCGCTCGGCGGAATCAGGGTGTGGCTGATGCGCTGCTCGTCGAGGGTGCGGGCGAGCGCGTCGCCGAGCAGCAGGCCCGGCGGCGGCAGCACCAGGGTCGCGCCGGCGGCGAAACACATCAGCATTTCCATCGCCGCAGCGTCGAAGCTCATCGACGCGAACTGCAGAACGCGGCTGTCGACGTCGAGGCCGAAGCGTTCGATCTGACTGTGGGTCAGGCTGGGAATGCCGGCGTGGGTGACGACCACGCCCTTCGGCCGACCGGTCGAACCGGAGGTGTAGATGACGTAGGCCGGGTGGCGCGGATCGAGCGCACGCATGCGTTCGCGGTCGTCCGGGTCGTGGCTCGGTGCATGCGCGAGTTCGGAGGCGAAACCGTGGTCGTTGTCGATCAGCAGCAATTCGGCGTCGGTGGGCAGACGCGCCGCGCTGGCACGGGTGGCGATGACCTTGCGCGGACGCGCATCGGCGAGGGTCCAGGCCAGGCGTTCGGCCGGGTGATCGGCATCGAGCGGCAGATAGGCCGCACCGGCTTTGAGGATGCCGAGCACGGCGACCACGGTGTCGAGCGAACGCGGCACCGCGATGGCGATGCGGTCCTCGGGGCCGACGCCGTGCGCGATCAGCGCATGCGCACAGCGGTTGGCACGGTGGTTGAGTTCGGCGTAGCTGTACTCGTGGCCGGCGCAGACCACCGCGACCGCGTCGGGCGCGGCGGCGACGCGTTGCTGGAACCACTGCGGCACGGTCTGCGAGGGCAGCTCGACCTCGTTGCCGTTCCAGTCGTAGAGCACGCGTCGGCGCTCGCGGTCGTCGAGCAGGTCGAACTGCTCCAGGGCGCGTTGGGGGTGCGCGGCGACGGCGTCGAGCAGGCGCGACAGACGCTCGGCGAGGCGTTCGATGCTGAGCGCGTCGAAGCGTGCCGGGTCGTAGTTGAAACGGAACGACAGGCGTGCGCCCGGCGTGACCAGCAAGCTCAGCGGATAGTGGGTGGCATCGCTGCTGTGGAAACCGCTGATGCGCAGCTCGCCGAGCGCCGACTCCAGGCCGTTGTGATCGATCGGGTAATTCTCGAACACGTACAGGCTGTCGAACAGGCGCTCGAAACCGGCCAGGCGCTGCAGCTCGGACAGGTTGAGGTGCTGGTGATCGATCAGGCCGGCCTGCTGCGCCTGCAGGTGCAGCAGCAGGTCGATGAAACTCTGGCCGGGCTGCAGGCGCACGCGCGAGGGCACGGTGTTGATGAACAAGCCGATCATCTGGGCGACGTCGCGCAGTTCCGGCGGACGCGCCGATACCGTGGTGCCGAGCACGATGTCGTCGCGGCCGAGCATGCGCCCGAGCAGCAGCGCCCAGGCGCCCTGCACCAGGGTGTTCAAGGTCAGGCCGTGGCGGCGGGCCAACTGCGCCAGAGTGCGCGACAACGGCTCGGGCAGGTCGAGGGCGTGATGCGATTGCTCGCCGGACGCGGCCGGGCGCGACGGCAGCAACAGGGTCGGTTCGTCGATGTCGGCGAGGACCTCGCGCCAGGCCTGTTCGGCCGCGGCCGGATCGCGCTGGCCCAGCCAGGCCAGGTAGTCGCGGTACGGGGTGGCGCGCGCCAGCTCGGCGCCGCCGTACAGCGCGAAGAGCTCTTGCACCAGCACCGGCAGCGACCAACCGTCGAGCAGGATGTGGTGGTTGGTGATGAGCAGGCGATGTTGCATTTCGCCGAGGCGGATCAGGGTGAAACGCAGCAAGGGCGCGCGGTCGAGCTCGAAGCGGCGCAAGTGCTCGGTTTCGCCGACGCGTACGGTTTCGGCTTCGCGTTGCGCGGCCGGCACCGTGTCGAGATCGACCCGTCGCCAATCCAGTGGCACTTGCCGCGGGATCAGCTGCACCGGGGTTTCCAGCCCGCGGTGGACGAAGGCCGCACCCAGGTGCGCATGACGTTGCATCAGCTGTTGCGCGGCGCCGCGCAGACGCGCTTCGTCGAGTGGGCCGTTGAGATCGAAGTGCACCTGCACCACGTAGGGGTCTGGCCCCTCGTGGTCGTACAGGGCGTGGAACAGCAGGCCTTGCTGCAACGGTGTCAGCGGCAGTACGTCGGCGACGGTCTGGGCGCCGCCGTGGCCGCGCTCCAGGGTTTCGATGCGGGCCTGGTCGAGGGCGACCAAGGGCAGGTCGGATGGGCTCAGGCCGCCGGCGTCTTCGCGTTCGAGCAGCGCGACGAGCGCACGCAGGGCGCGAGCGTAGGTCTCGGCCAGATCGGCGATCTGGGCGCGATCGAACAAGGCCCGCGGCCACGACCAGGTGGCGACGAATTCGGGGCCGTCGGCGCGGTCCTGAGTCAGGGCATTGAGCTCGATCGCATGGGCGATCGGCATGGCATCGCCGCCGCTGCTGGCGACTTCTTCCTCGGCCTGTTCCCAGTCGCGGGTTTCGGACACGCCGAAGCGGCCGAGGTAATTGAAGCTGATCTGCGCGGCGGGTCTTGCGGCGAGCGCCGCGCCGGTGTCGGCGTTGAGATGGCGCAGCAGACCATAGCCGAGGCCGTGGTCGGGCACCGCGCGCAGCTGTTCCTTGACCCGCTTGACCAGACGTTCGAGTTCGGCGTCGGCGGCGAAGGCGCGCTCCAGGTCGATCTGGTCGAGCGACAGGCGCAGCGGATACAGACTGGTGAACCAGCCGACCGTGCGCGACAGGTCGAGCCCGTTGCGCTCGCTTTCGCGGCCATGGCCTTCCAGGTCCAGCAGCAGCGAATCGACCGCCGCGCCGCTGTGGCGGCGGCGCCAATCGCCGACCGCCAGGGCGAAGCCGCTCAGCAGCACGTCGTTGATGCGGGCGTGGAAGCGCGCCGGCACGCTGGTCAGCAAGGCGCTGGCGATCTCGCTCGGCAAGCTCAGGGTGAGGTGTTCGCAGTTCGCGCCGGTGTCGCGGGTGGAGTCGAGCGCGACCGGCGACAACGCCGGGTCGACGGTCTCGGTCACGGCCAGCCAATGCGGCAATTCGGTCAGGCGTTGTGGCGAATGCGCGTCGTCGAACAACTGCTGCGACCAGGCGCGCAGCGAATGGCTGCGTGGGGCGAAGCCCGGCGTTTTGCCGGCCTGGATGGCTTCGACCGCGTCGCGCAGGTCCGGAATCAGGATGCGCCAGGACACGCCGTCGACGGCGAGGTGATGGATGGTCAGCAGCAGGCGGCCGCCGTCGCTGCCGGCGTCGAACCAGACCGCACGCAGCAGGTCGCCGCGTTCGCAGGATAAGGCCTGCGCCGACTCGGCCGCGGCCGCATCGATGCGCAGCTTGAGCGCGGCGCCGTCCAGGCCGGCGACGTCGACGCGGCGCAGGCAGGCTGCGGCGTCGACGCTGCCGCGCTCGGGCACCTGCGGGCGCCAGGCGTCGGCGGCGTCGCGGTCCAATCGCAGGCGCAAGGCGTCGTGGTGGTCGAGCAGGGCGGCGAACGCGTCGCGCAGCTCGGCTTCGGCCAGGCCGGCCGGCACCCGCAGCAGCACTGACTGGTTGAAGCCGTCGAGGGCGACCTCGCGATCGAGGAACCAGCGCAGGATCGGCAAGATCGGCAGTTCGCCGAGCGGCTCGTCGATCAGGGGCGGCGCGGCCTCATCGGCATCGCGCGCGACCAGGGCCAGCGCGGCGACGCTCTGGTGCTGGAACACGTCGCGCGGGGTGATCAGCAGACCGGCCTTGCGCGCCTGGCTGACCAACTGGATCGAGATGATGCTGTCGCCGCCGAGATCGAAGAAGGTGTCGTCGATGCCGACCCGCGGCAGGCCCAATACTTCGGCGTAGAGCTCGGCCAGGATCTGTTCGCGGTCGTTGCGCGCGGCGCGGTGATGGGTCGGGGTGAAATCCGGGGCCGGCAAAGCCTTGCGGTCGATCTTGCCGTTCGGGGTCAGCGGCATCGACGGCAGCAACACCATCACCGGCTGCATGTAGTCCGGCAACTGCGCGGCGACGTGGCGGCGCAGATCGCTGAACTGGTCGAAGCTGGCCGGGTTGTTGGTGCAGGCGGCGAAGTCGCGCGGCGCGTGCGCCAGGTACAGGTCGCTCCAGACCCGTGCTGCGTCGTCGTGCACGAACAGCAGGTCCAGCCCGTCGCCGATGGCGCCGCCGGACCAGGTCGTGGCGACCCGGTAGCCGAGGCCGCGGCCGAGTTGCACCAAGGCCTCGCTCGCGGCGTCGATGGCGCTGCCGGCGGCGATCAAGTGCGCGCGCACTTCGGCGATGGCGCTGCCGCAGGCCAAGGTCTGCAGCGCATCGAGTTCGGGCTGCAGATGGGCGTTGGGCACGCCGCGCAGACGCAGGCCGGCCGGCTGTCGGTCGTGCAGATGCACGGCGACGGCGTCGATCCCGGCTACGTCCCGGCCCCATTCGAGCACCGGCAGCGACGCCAGCGAATGCAGCGGCAGCGGGCCCTTGCGCAACACCACCTCGTAGCGGTGGCGGCTGAGCTCGTTGCCGTAGGCGCTGCGCTTGGTCTGGATATCGACCGCGGCGATCGTGTCCAGGCGTTGCGGCAGCTGGCTGAAGAATTCCGGTGCGACCAGCAGTTCCTTCTCGGCCAGCAGGATCTGTTCGATGCGCCGCTGCAGGGTCGCGGCATCGGTGTCGGCATCGGCCTGGTGCAGCTGGATCGCGGTGGCGAAACTGCGTTGCAGCTGCAGGTTGCGCACGTCGCCGAGGAACAGCGCGCCGCCCGGCGTCAGCAGGTCCATTGCCTGACGGATCACTTCCTGCAGGTAGTCGCCGTTGGGGAAATACTGCAGCACCGAGTTGATGACGATGGTGTCGAAGCGGCCGTCCTGGCCATCGCTCGCCAGGCTGTCGCCGAGGCCGTGCATCTCATGCGCCGGCCGCGCATGCAGTTCGATCTTGCCGGCCAGGTGCGTTTGCTGGTCGATCTCGCCGCGCAGGCGCTCGATGGTCGCCGCCGACAGGTCGGTGCCGTGGTAGGCCTCGACGTGCGGCGCCACCTGCGACAGGATCAGGCCGCTGCCGACGCCGATTTCGAGCACCCGCCGCGGCTGCAGCGCGAGGATGCGCTCGACCGTGGCCGCGCGCCATTCGCGCATCTGTTCCAGGGCGATCTCGGAGCCGTCGTAGCTGCTGTTCCAACCGTGGAAGTTCTCGCCGAACTCGACCGCCTGCGGCGGTTCTTCGCCGTACAGGTTTTCGTAGATGGTTTCCCATTCGCCGATCAGGCGCGATTCCTGGCCTTGGTCGCGGTCGGCATCGCGCTCGTGTTCCAGCACCACGTAGGCGACCAGTTGCTTGTGCCCGGGCACGTCTTCGCGCGCGACCACGATCGACTGCGCGACCGCGGCGTGGCCCTGCAGCACTTCTTCGATCTCGCCGAGTTCGATACGGAAACCGCGCAGCTTGACCTGATGGTCGACCCGGCCGATGAATTCGAGTTGGCCGTCGGCGCGCCAGCGCGCCAGGTCGCCGCTGCGGTACATGCGTTCGCCGGCGACATGGGGATCGGCGACGAAACGCTCGGCGCTGAGCGCCGGGCGATGCAGATAACCGCGCGCCAGGCCCTTGCCGGCCAGGTACAACTCGCCGGGCACACCGACCGGCACCGGCTGCAGGCCGGCGTCGAGCAGGTAGACACGGGCGCCGAGGATCGGCGTGCCGATCGGCGGCACCGACGCACCCGCCAGCGGCGCGCTCAGGGTCGCGCACACCGTGGTTTCGGTCGGGCCATAGGCATTGGTCATGCGCCGGCCTTGCGACCAGGTCTTGACCAACTGCGGCGCGGTGGCCTCGCCAGCGACGATCAGGTCGCTGCAGCTCGCGAGCGCATCGGCGCCGAGCACCGACAGCGCCGCCGGCGGCAGGGTCGCATGGGTGACCTCGTGGCGCTGCAGGGTCTCGACCAGGGCCTCGCCGGGCAATAATCGGTCGGCCTCGGCGACCACCAGGGCCGCACCCGACAACAAGGCCATGCACAGTTCCCAGAACGCGGCGTCGAAGCTCAGCGAGGCGAACTGCAACACGCGCGAACCCGGGCCGACCTCGAAGGCGGCGATCTGGCTGGCGAGCAGGCTCGGCACGCCGGCATGAGTGACGACCACGCCCTTCGGCCGACCGGTCGAACCGGAGGTGTAGATGACGTAGGCGGCATCGGCCGGCGATGCGGCGGCGAGCCGCGGCGCATCGGTCGCTTGCGCGGCGAGCGTCTGCACGGTTTCCGGCAGGTCCAGCAACCAGCTCGTCACGCCGTGTTCGGGCAGGCGCGCTTCGATCTCGCGGCGGCTGATCAAGCGCGCCGGTTTCGCATCGGCGAGCATGTAGGCCAGACGTTCCGGCGGATAGTCCGGGTCCAGCGGCAGATAGGCGGCGCCGGCCTTGAGGATGCCGAGCACCGCGACGACCATTTCCGGCGAACGCGGCAGGGCGATGGCGACGCAGTCCTCGCGGCCGATGCCCTGGGCGATCAGGGCATGGGCGAAACGATTGGCGCGGCGGTCGAGTTCGGCATAGCTCAGGCGGCTGTCGCCGAACAGCAGCGCCGGCGCGTCGGGATCGCGTGCGACTTGGTGCGCGAACAGGGCCGGGATGGTGGCGTCGGCGATGGCTGGGCTCGCATCGCTGAGCGTCGCGTGGTTCCAATCGCCGAGCAGGCGCTGGCGTTCGTCCCGGTCGAGCAGGTCGATCGCGGCGATGCTGCGCTGCGGGTCGCGGGCGGCGGCGTCGAGCAAGCGCAGCAGGCGCTGCCACAGGCGTTCGATCGAGGCTTCGTCGAACAGGTCGGTGGCGTATTCGATGACGCCGTCGAGGCCAGCAGGCACGCCGTCCGCGGCGAGGCGTTCGCCGAGGTTGAAGAACAGGTCGAACTTGGCGCTGCGGAAATCCGCGCTGTGCATCGACACGCTCAGCCCGGGCAGGCGCAGCTCGGCTTCGGCCACGTTCTGCAGGACCATGCCGACCTGGAACAGGGCGTGGTGCGAGGTCGAGCGGGTCGGGTTGAGCAGTTCGACCAGACGCTCGAACGGTGCGTCCTGATGGGTGTAGGCGGCCAGCGCGGTGGCGCGGACCCGGCCGAGCAGGGTCTCGAAGCTCGGCTGCCCGGAGACATCGGCGCGCAGCACCAGGGTGTTGACGAAGAAGCCGACCAGATCGTCGAGGGCCTGGTCGTTGCGCCCGGCGATGGCGCTGCCGAGGGCGATGTCGTCGCCGGCGCCGAGCCGGTGCAGCAGCGCGGCCAGGCCGGCCTGCAGCACCATGAACAAGCTCGCCTCATGACGGTGCGCCAGTGCCAGCAGGCGCGCGTGCAGTTCGGGGTCGATGCTCAACGCCCATTGCCGGCCGCGATAGCTGGCGACCAACGGACGCGGCCGGTCGGTCGGCAGCTCGATGCGCTCGGGCAGGTCGGCCAGTTGCGTTTTCCAGTAACCGAACTGCTGCGAGATCAGGCTGTCGGGGTCTTGTTCGCTGCCGAGCAGGCGCTGTTGCCACAGGGTGTAGTCGGCGTACTGTACCGGCAGCGGCGCCCAGTCGGGCGAGCGGCCTTGCAAACGCGCGGTATAGGCGCGGCCGAGGTCGCGCGCCAACGGCGCCAACGAGGAACCGTCGCCGGCGATGTGATGCAGCACCACCAGCAGCACGTGTTCCTGCTCGCCGAGACGGAACAGGCGGCTGCGCAGCGGCGTCTCGTGGGCCAGATCGAACACGTGCATGGCTTCGGCATGCAGTTGCTCCGACAGGGTGTCGGCGTTCGCTTCGATCAGCGACCACTGCGGCGCGCTATCGTCGAGCGACAGCACCTGCTGATACGGGGTGCCGTCGGCCTCCGGAAAGATCGTGCGCAGGCTTTCGTGGCGGGCGACCACGTCGTCGAGCGCGGCGCGCAGGGCGTCGAGGTCGAGCCGGCCCGACAGGCGCAGCGGCATCGGGATGTTGTAGGCGGCGCCGGCATCGCCGCTGCCCGCGTGCTGTTCGAACTTCTGGATGAACCACAGCCGGCGCTGCGCATACGACAGCGGCAGCAAGGCCGGGCGCGCCTGCGGCCGCAACGCCGGGCGGGCCAGCTCGGCCGCGGGCAAACGCGCGGCGAGGCTTGCCACGGTCGGCGCCTCGAACAGGGCACGCAAGGGCAGCTCGATGCCGAGCGCGGCGCGAATCCGGCTGACCAGACGGGTGGCGAGCAGCGAGTGCCCACCGAGGCTGAAGAAATGATCGTCCAGGCCGACCCGTTCGACCCCGAGCACTTCGCCGAACAACTCGCACAACAGCAGTTGCTGCGGTGTTTGCGGGGCGCGATAGGTCTCGGCGGCGCGGTCGGCTTCGCCCGGTGCCGGCAGGGCCTTGCGGTCGACCTTGCCGTTCGGCGTCAGCGGCAGCGCGTCCAGGGCGACGAAGGCCGAGGGCAGCATGTACTCGGGCAGGCGCTCGGCCAGCGCCTGGCGCAGGACGGCACCGTCGAGGCTGTCGGCGACGACATAGGCGACCAAGCGCTTGAGACCTTCGCGGTCCTCGCGCGCGACCACGACGTTACGGGCGTGACCGAGCTGGGCCAGGGCCGCTTCGATTTCGCCGAGTTCGATACGGAAGCCGCGAATCTTGACCTGATGGTCGACGCGGCCGAGGAAATCCAGGCGGCCGTCATGACCCCAGCGCGCCAGGTCGCCGGTGCGGTACATGCGCTCGCCGTCCGCGAACGGGTCGGCGACGAAACGCTCGGCGCTCAGCGAAGGGCGGCGGAAGTAGCCGCGCGCCAGACCATCGCCGGCCAGGTACAACTCGCCGGCGACGCCGCTCGGCACCGGCCGCAGGCCGGCATCGAGTACGTAGACACGAGTGTTGTCGATCGGTACGCCGATGCGCACCGGCTCGGCGGCGACGACGCGGCTGGCGAGCGACCAGATCGTGGTTTCGGTGGGGCCGTACAGATTCCACAATGCCGCCGCATCGGCGGCGAGGAACTCGGCCAGCTCCGGCGGCAGCGCTTCGCCGCCGCATAACACGCGCAAGTTGGCGGTCGGCTTCCACGAGGCGGCGCGCAGCATCTGCCAGGTCGCCGGGGTGGCCTGGATCACGCTCGGCGCGATCGCGGCGATGTGCTCGCGCAGGCGCTCGCCGTCCATGGCGATCTCGCGCGGGGCGATATGCAACTCGGCGCCGCACAGCAGCGGCAGGTACAACTCGAGCCCGGCTATGTCGAACGAGATCGGGGTCAGCGCCAGCAGACGCTCGCCGGTGTCGAGGCCGGGTTCGCGCTGCATCGCGCAGAGGAAGTTTTCCAGCGCGCGGTGTTCGATCGCCACGCCCTTGGGCCGGCCGGTCGAGCCGGAGGTGTAGATGACGTAGGCCGGGTGGCGCGGGCGCAGGGCGCGCACGCGCTGCTCCTGGCGCGGGGCCTGCGCATCGGCCTTGGCGAGCCGCTTGCGCAGCGCCTCGTCGTCGAGCGAATAACGTAAGGCGACCTCGCTGCCGGCGAGCAAGGCCAGGGTTTCGGTATCGCCGATCAGGGCGGACGGACGCGCGTCTTCGACCATGTAGGCCAGGCGTTCGACCGGATAGTCCGGGTCCAGCGGCAGATAGGCAGCGCCGGCCTTGAGGGTGGCTAGCAGGGCCACCAGCATGTCGAGCGAACGCGGCAGCGCGATGGCGACGATGTCCTCGGGGCCGATGCGCTGCGCTATCAGGACGTGGGCAAGGCGGTTGGCGCGCGCGTCGAGTTCGGCGTAGCTCAAGCGGACATCGGCGCAGACCGCGGCGGTCGCATCGGGGTTGCGTCGCGCCTGGGCCTCGAACAGCGCCGGCAGGGTCTCGCCGGGTTGCAGGCGTGCGGTGGCGTTGGCCTCGACCAGCAAGCGCCGGTGTTCGTCCGCGTCGAGCAGCTCGATGCGGTCCAGCGGCAGCGACGGATCGGCCGCGACCGCGGCCAGCACGCGCAGCAGGCGCTGTGTCAGCGCGTGCGCGTCGTCGTGGTCGAACAGATCCAGTGCATATTCGAGGGTGCCGTCGACGCCGCCGGGTGCGCCGTCGCCATTGAAGGCTTCGTTGAAATCGAAGCTCAAGTCGAACTTCGACGAGGCCAGCGCCAGGCGCTGCGGCGTGCAACGCAGGCCGGCCAGCGCCGCTTGCGGCGGCGGGTTGTTCTGCAGCACCAGCATCACCTGGAACAGTGGGTGATGGGCCAGCGAGCGTACCGGATTGAGCGTTTCGACCAGTTGCTCGAACGGCAGGTCCTGGTGTTCGTAGGCGGCCAGGTCGGCGTCGCGCACGCGTTCGAGCAAGCGCTCGAAACTCGGGTTGCCGGAGGTGTCGGTGCGCAACACCAGGGTGTTGAGGAACAGGCCGACCAGGTCGTCGAGCGCGGCATCGGTGCGACCCGCCACCGGGCTGCCGATGGGAACGTCGGTGCCGGCGCCCAGACGGGTCAGGGTGGCCGCCAATGCCGCCTGCAACACCATGAACAAGGTCGCGCCGGCGCGCTGCGCCAGCGCCGCAAGGCTGCGATGCAGATCGACCGGGATGGCGAGGGACAGCGAGGCGCCACGGTAGCTGGCGACCTGCGGACGCGGCCGCGCGGTCGGCAGGCTGAGTTGATCGGGCAGGGCGGCGAGGCGCCGCGTCCACCAGGCGAGCTGGCGCGCATACGCGCTGTCGTCGTCGGTGCTGCCGGAGGCCGGGCCGGCGCCGAGCACGCGCCGTTGCCACAGGCTGTAATCGGCGTACTGCACAGGCAGCGGCGCCCAGCCCGGCGCTTGGCCTTGGCGACGTGCGGCGTAGGCCTGTGCCAGATCCTCGCTGAGCGGTACCAGCGAAGCACCGTCGGCGGCGATGTGGTGCAGCAACAGCAGCAGCACGTGATCCTGCTCGCCGAGTTTGAACAGGCTCGCACGCAGCGGAATCTCGCGTTCCAGGTCGAAGCCGTAGGCGGCCGCCGCGGCCAGGCGTTCGGGCAAGTCGGCTTCGCTGCAATCGAGCGCATGCAGTTCGACCGCGACCTTCGCCAGCACCTGTTGCTGCGGCATGTCGCCGCCGGGGAACACGGTGCGCAGGCTTTCGTGGCGTTCGACCAGGTCGGCGATCGCCGCGTGCAGGGCGGCCGCATGCAACTCGCCGTGCAGGCGCAGCGCCAGCGGCAGGTTGTAGATGGCGTTGGCGCCTTCGTACTGGTGCAGGAACCACAGGCGTTGCTGAGCGAACGACAGCGGCAGCGGCTGCGGGCGTTCCTGTACCGACAGCGGCAGGCGCGCGCGCCCGCCTTCGCCGAGGCGGCGAGCGAACGCCTCCACGGTCGGCGCTTCGAACAAGGCGCGGATCGGCAGTTCCAGGTCGAAGGTCGCACGTACGCGCCCGATCAGGCGCGTGGCGAGCAGCGAATGTCCGCCGAGGGCGAAGAAGCTATCGTCGATGCCGACCCGCTCGCGCCCCAGTACCTGTGCGAACAGCGCGCACAACAAGGCCTCGGTGGCGTCGCGCGGGCCGCGCGAATGCGCATGCGGGGCGTAGTCCGGCGCCGGCAAGGCCTTGCGGTCGAGCTTGCCGTTCGGCGACAGCGGCAGGGCGTCCAGGCGCACGAAGGCGCTCGGCAGCATGTACTCGGGCAGGCGCGCGGCCAGGCCCTCGCGCAGGGCGTCGACATCGATCGACTCGGCGGCGACGTAGGCGACCAGTTGTTTGTCGCCGGGGCGGTCTTCGCGTGCGATCACCGCGTGCTGGGCGCAACCGAGCTGGGCCAGCGCGGCTTCGATCTCGCCGAGTTCGATGCGCAGGCCGCGGATCTTGACCTGATGGTCGACGCGGCCGAGGTACTCGACCTGGCCGTCGGCGCGCCAGCGCGCCAGATCGCCGGTGCGGTACAGGCGCGAGCCGTCGGCCGCATGCGGATCGGCGACGAAGCGCTCGGCGGTGAGCGCCGGATTGGACAGATAGCCGCGGGCCAGGCCGACACCGGCCAGGTACAACTCGCCGGCGACGCCGACCGGCACCGGGCGCAACGCGGCATCGAGCACGTACAAACGGGTATTCCAGATCGGCGCGCCGATCGGCACCTGCGCGCCGGTCTCGTCGTCGCGGCAGGCCCAGGCGCTGACGTCGACCGCCGCCTCGGTGGGGCCGTAGAGGTTGTGCAGCGGCCGTGCGATTTGTTCGCGTACGTGTGTGCGCAGCTCGCCCGACAGGGCCTCGCCGCTGCACAGGATGCGGCGCAAGCCGGTGCAGCTGGTCGCACCATCGGCGCCGCGCATGGCCAGCTCGGACAGGAACACGTCGAGCATCGATGGCACGAAATGCACGGTGGTGATCGCTTCGCGCTCGATCAGCGCGGCCAGATAGGCCGGGTCGCGATGGCCGTCGGGGCGGGCCACCACCAGACGCGCGCCTTCCAGCAGCGGCCAGAAGAACTCCCACACCGACACGTCGAAGCTCGACGGGGTCTTCTGCAACACCGTGTCGTCGCTGCGCAGGCCGTATTCGGCCTGCATCCAGGCCAGGCGGTTGACGATGCCGCGGTGCGAATTGACCACGCCTTTGGGACGTCCGGTCGAGCCGGAGGTGTAGATCACGTAGGCCGGATGGTCGAGTTCGAGCGGACGGATGCGTTCGGCGTCGCTCGGCGCCCGATCGCTGGCCCGGGCCAGCGCGGCGAGCACTTCGGTATCGTCGAGCGACAGCAACGCGGCCTGCGCCGGCAAGCGCGCAGCGACGTCCGAGCGGGTCAGCACTCGCACCGGCGCGGCGTGGTCGATCATGTAGGCCAGGCGCTCGACCGGATAATCGGTGTCCAGCGGCAGATAGGCCGCACCGGCCTTGCTGACCGCGTACAGGGCGACGATCAGCTCAAGCGAACGCGGCAAGGCCACGCCAACGATGCTCTCCGGGCCGATGCCGTCGGCGATCAGGCGGTGTGCGAGGCGGTTGGCGCGGGCGTCGAGTTCGGCATAGCTGAGACGCTCGCCCTCGAACACTACGGCGACGGCGTCGGGCGTGCGCGCGACCTGCGCTTCGAACAGGGCCGGCAGTGGCAGTGCCGGGAAGGCATGGGCGGTGTCGCTCCACTGTTGCAGCAGGCGGCGCTCATCGCCCGGCAACAGGTCGATCTGGCCGACGCGTGCCTGCGGATCGCCGGCCAGCGCCTCGAGCGCGAGCAGGCAGCGCGAGGCGATGCGGTCGATCGCTGCTGCATCGAACAGGTCCGGGCGATAGCTGAGCTTCAGCGCGAGTTCGCGCCCGGGCACCGCGACCAGACCGAGCGGGTAATGCGAGGCATCGCCGCCACGGTGGCCGTGGAAACGCGCGCTCAGTTGCGGGTCGACCTCGACCCTGCCGCTGGCGTCGGCGCCGATCGGGAAGTTCTCGAACACCACCAGGGTGTCGAACAGTTCGGCATGACCGGCCGACTGCTGGATCTCGGTCAGGCTGAGGTGCTGATGGTCGAGCAAGGCCGATTGTTCGTCCTGCAGGCGTTGCAACAAGGCGCCGACGGTCTCGTCCCGATGCAGTCGCAGGCGCAAGGGCAAGGTGTTGATGAACAAGCCGATCATGTCTTCGACGCCGGCCAGCTCGGGCGGGCGCCCGGACACGGTGGCGCCGAACACGACGTCGTCGCGATGGCTCAGTTGCGCCAGCACCAGGCCCCAGGCGGTCTGGACGAAGCTGGCCAGGGTCACGCCGAGGCGGCGCGACTGCGCGTCCAGGCGGGCGCTGAGCGCGGCGTCGGCGTTGTAGCGGCGTACTTCCGGCGCGACCGTCGCGGTGGTCGCCGCGGCGATGCGGGTCGGTTCCTCGAAACCGGCCAAGGCCGCGCCCCAGGCGGCGCTTGCGGCGGCCGTGTCGCGGCTGGCGAGCCAGCGCAGGTAATCGCGGTAAGGCGTCGCTCGCGGCAGCGCCGCGTCGGCGCCGTCGCGGTACAGCGCGAACAGCTCGCGTATCAGGATCGGCGAGGACCAGCCGTCGAGCAGTAGATGGTGGCTGGTGAAGGCCAACAGATGGCGGTCGTGGGCGCAGCGCAGCAAGGTGAAGCGCAGCAGCGGCGATTGCGCCGGGTCGAACGGACGTTGCGCATCGTCGGCGAGCAGGCGTTCGAGTTCGCTGTCGCGGCGTTCCGCGGTCAACGGCCTCAGGTCGATCACTTCCCAGGGCAGCAGCAAGTCCTGCGGGATCAGTTGCAGGGGCTGGTCGAGGCCGTCGTGGACGAAGGCCGCGCGCAGATGCGGATGGCGGGCGAGCAGGTCGCGTGCGGCGTGTTCCAGGCGGTCGCCGTCGAGGGCGCCGTCGAGCTCGAACACCATCTGGGTCAGATAGGCGTCGGGTGCGGAGCGGTCGTACAAGGTGTGGAACAGCAAGCCCTGCTGCAATGGCGACAGCGGCAGCACTTCGGCCAGCGCCTGGGTCGATTCCAGGCGCTCGATGGTGGCCTGGTCGATCGCGACCAGTTCCAGATCCGACGGGGTCAGCCGGCGCGTGTCGCTGGCGGCGGCGTAGGCGGCGATCGCGCGCAGCGCCGCGAACCAGTGCTCGGCCAGAGCCTCGACTTCGTCCTGCCGCAACAGCTCGCCCGCCCAGCTCCAGTTCGCACACAGTTGCGGGCCGTGCTCGCCGGCCAGGGTCAGGGCATTGAGTTCGATGGCGTGCGCGAGCGGCATCGCCGTGTCGCCGCCGCTGCCGAGTGCGAGGCCGGGCTCGGCGGCGTTCCATAGACCGTCGGCGTGGGCATCGAGATCGAAACGGCCCAGGTAATTGAAACCGACCTGCGGCGCCGGCAGGCCGGCGAGTGCGGCGCGGCCTTCGTCGTCGAGGTGACGCAGCAGGCCGTAGCCGACGCCGTTGTCGGGCAGCGAACGCAGTTGTTCCTTGACCGACTTGAGCGCGCGCTCCAGCGGTTTGCCGCCGCGCAACGCGGCGTCGGCATTGGCATCGGGCAGACGCAGGCGCAGCGGGAACAGGCTGGTGAACCAGCCGACGGTGCGCGACAGATCGGCGCCTTCGAGCAGGCCGGTTTCGCGGCCGTGGCCTTCGAGATCGAACAGCACCGAAGCGTCGTCCCCGTTCGCGCCGCTCGCCCCGCGCCAGGCCGACAAGGCCAGCGCGAATGCGGTCAGCAGGACGTCGTTGATGCGGCCGTGGATCGCTTCAGGCGCGCGGGTCAGCAACAGGCGCGTGCTGTCGCTGTCCAAGCGCAGGCTAAGGCTGCGCTGGCTGGAGAGGGGGTCGCGCTGCGGATCGAGCGGACGCGCCGCGACCGCAACGGCATCGCCGTCGAGCATCGCGCGCCAGAACGGTAGTTCGGCGCGGCGATGTTCGGCGGCGGCCGGCAAGGCCAGCGCCCATTGCCGCAGCGAAGTCGGCACTGGTGCCAGTAGGGCGGGACGGTCTTCGGCGCAGGCCTCCCAGGCCATGCGCAGGTCGGGCACGAGGATGCGCCAGGACACGCCGTCGACGGCCAGATGGTGCACGGTCAGCAGCAGACGCGAGTCCTCGCCGCCGTCGAACCAGACCGCCTGCAGCATACGGCCGGCGTGCGGATCGAGCCGGGTCTGCGCGGCCTTGGCTTCGGCTTCGATGAGTCGTTTGCGCGCGGCGGCGTCGAAGCCGTCGATATCGATGTCGATGCGTCGCAGCAAATCCCGCGCCCGCACGCTGCCGGCGGCGCCGACGCGCAGGGCCGGGCCGGCCTCGACGCGCAGGCGCAGCGCGTCGTGATGGTCGACCAGGCGCTGCAGGGCGGCCAACAAGGGCGCCTCGCGCAACGCCGGCACGCGGAGCAGCATCGATTGCTGGAACTGTCCGAACGGGCCGTCCTGCTCGAACAGGTCGCACACGATCGGGGTGGCCGGCAGCTCGCCGACCGGGTCGACGGTCGACTGCGCCGGCATCGATGCCGGGTCGAGTACGCTCGCGACCGCCGCGAGCGCGCGCACGCTCTGGTGCTGGAACACGTCGCGGGCGCTCAGGCGCAGCCCGGCCTGACGGGCGCGACCAACCAATTGGATCGAACTGATGCTGTCGCCGCCGAGGGCGAAGAAACCGTCGTCGACGCCGACCTCGGCCAGGCCGAGCACGTCGGCGAACAAGCGCGCGAGCAGGCGCTCCTGCGCCGACTCCGGCGCGGCGCTATGCACGACATCGACGCTCGGTGCCGGCAAGGCGCGCCGATCGAGCTTGCCGTTGCGGGTCAGCGGCAGGGCGTCGAGGGCGACGACCGCGGCCGGGCGCAGGTAATCGGGCAGGCGCTCGCCGAGTTGGCGCAGCAAGCCCGCGGTGTCGACCGCTTCGCCGACCACATAGGCGACCAGGCGCTTATGGCCGGGATGGTCTTCGCGTGCGATCACCGCGTTGTCGGCATGGCCGAGTTCGGCGAGCGCGGCCTGCACTTCGCCGAGTTCGATGCGGAAGCCCCGGATCTTGACCTGATCGTCGATGCGGCCGAGCACTTCCAGGCGGCCGTCGCGACGGCGTCGTGCCCGATCGCCGCTGCGGTACATGCGCTCGCCGGCATGGAAGGGGTCGGCGACGAAGCGTTCGGCGCTGAGCGCGGCGCGCTCGCGATAGCCGCGCGCCAGGCCGGGGCCGGCCAGGTACAGCTCGCCGGTCACGCCATCGGGCGCCGGCTGCAGCCAGGCGTCGAGCACGTAGGCGCGGGTGTTCCAGATCGCGCGGCCGACCGAGGGCGCAGCAGCCTCACCGTCGATTGCGGCGAACGCGGCATCGATGCCGTATTCGGTCGGGCCGTAGGCGTTGTAGCCGCGTACGTCGTCGCGCTCGGCGAAAGCCTGCCATTGCGCCGGGGCGATGGCTTCGCCGCCGAGGATCACGCTGCGCGGATGCCAGTGTGCGGGATCGAGCAGGCCGCGCTGGCGCAGCGGCTCGAAATGCGAGGGCGTCAGGTCGACCGCATGGATGCGCCGTTCGCGCAGGTGCGCGATGAGCAGTTCGCCGTCGCGGCGGGTGTCGTCGTCGATCAGTTCCAGCTGATGGCCGGCGCTCATCCACAGCAGGCCTTCGACGGCGGTGTCGAAGGCGAAGGTCGCGGTGAGGGCGAAGCGTACCCGCGTTGTGCCGTTGTCGCCTGCGACCGCGCGGTACAGGGTGCTGCGTTGGTGCTGGAACAGGTGCGACAGCGCGGCGTGGGCGACCAGCACGCCCTTGGGTCGGCCGGTCGAGCCCGAGGTATAGATCAGATAAGCCGGGTGCTGCGGATGCAGCGGGTGCACTCGTTGCAGATCGGTCGGCGCCTGTATCGGCATGGATTGCAGACGCGCCTCGAATGCGGCGTCGTCGAGCGTCAGCAACGGCAGATCGGATCCGAGACGGGCGGCGATATCGGCGTGGGCAAGCACGCGCGTCGGCGCGGCATCCAGCAGCATCTCGTGCTGGCGGGGGCCCAGATGTTCGAGGTCGAGCGGCAGATAGGCGGCGCCGGCCTTGAGCACGGCCAACATCGCCACGACACTGTCGACCGAACGGTTCAGGGCCAGGGCGACGATATTCTCGGCGCCGACGCCTTCGCCGATCAGCAGGTGGGCCAGTCGATTCGCGCGTCGTTCGAGCGTGGCGTAGTCGATCTCGTCGTCGCCGCAGACCAGGGCGATCGCTTCGGGCGTGGCCGCGGCCTGGCGCTCGAACCACTGCGGCAGGGCGGTCGCTTCCACTTCGACCGAGTCGCCGCGCGAGGCTTCGAGCAGGCGTCGGCGTTGCGCGGGATCAAACAGGCCGGCCTCGCCGATGCGCTGTTGCGGGTCGGCGGCCATCGCCGCGAGCATCCGGATCAGGCCGTCGCTGATGGATTGCGCGGTGGCCTCGTCGAACAGGTCGGTCGCGTACTCCAGCAAGCCGGTCAGGCGCGAGGCGCCGCCGCCGGCCTGGTGCTCGGTGAAATCGAAGCTGAGATCGAACTTGGCGACCGGCGCATCGAAGGCCAGCAACTCGCTGCGCAGGCCGGGCAGGGCCGGTAGCGCAGGCGTGGCCGCCTGCAGCGACAGCATCACCTGGAACAGCGGGTGTCGGCCGAGGCTGCGGACCGGGTTCAGCGCGTCGACCAATTGCTCGAAGGGCAGCTCTTGCTGCGCATACGCGGCCAGGTCGAAGCGGCGCACGCGTTCGATCAGCGCGGCGAAACTCGGATTGCCGGAGGTGTCGGTGCGCAACACCAGGGTGTTGACGAACATGCCGACCAGACGCTCCAACGCCGGATCGTCGCGGCCGATGGCCGGCGTGCCGATGGCGATGTCGGTGCCGGCGCCGAGCCGGCTCAGGGTCGCGGCGAGCGCGGCCTGCAGCAGCATGAACAGACTCGCGCCCTGGCGCCGGGCCAAGGCCGACAGCGAGGCATGCACCTCGCTGTCCACGGCGAAACGCAGGCTGTGGCCACGATGGCTGGGCGTCTGCGGCGGCGGCCGATCGGTCGGCAGTTCGATGCCTTCCGGCAGCTCGGCGAGCGCTTCGCTCCAGTGGGCGATTTGGCGTGCGGCCAGGCTGGCAGCCTCACCGACATCGCCGAGCAATCGGCGCTGCCACAGGGCGTAGTCGGCGTACTGCACCGGCAACGGCGCCCACTCGGGCGCGTGGCCCTGGCAACGGGCGGCATAGGTCAGGGCCAGATCCTCGGCCAGCGGCGCCAACGAGGCGCCGTCGGCGGCGATGTGGTGCATCAGCAGCAACAAGACCTGGCGTTGCGGGGCGAGCTGGAACAGGCTCGCGCGTAGCGGAATCTCCTGGCTCAGGTCGAAGCCATGACTCGCCGCGCGGGCCAGCGCCTGGTCGAGACCGGCTTCGTCGCAATCGACGATCTCGAACGGCGCTACCGCCGTAGCGAGCACGCGCTGCTGCGGCGTGTCGCCGTTGGGAAATACGGTGCGCAGGCTCTCGTGGCGGTCGAGCAGATCGGCGATCGCCAGGCGCAGCGCGTCGCGGTCGAGCACGCCGTCCAGGCGCAGGGCCAGCGGGATGTTGTAGGTCGGGCTGGGCCCCTCGAACTGATGCAGAAACCACAGACGCTGCTGGGCGAACGACAGCGGCAATTGCAGCGGACGCGTGCGCCGGGTCAGCGCCGGCCGCGCCGGTGCGCTTTCGCCTAAGCGTCGGGCCAGCGCTTCGACCGTCGGCGCCTCGAATACCACACGCAGGCTCAGCTCGACCTCGAGCGCGGCACGGACCCGCCCGATCAACCGGGTCGCGAGCAGCGAGTGGCCGCCGAGAGCGAAGAAATGCTCGTCGATGCCGACGCGCTCCAGACCCAGCACCTGCGCGAACAATTCGCACAGCACCCGTTCGCGTTCGTTGCGCGGCTCGCGATGGCTGCGGGCGTCGATCTCCGGCGCAGGCAAAGCCTTGCGGTCGAGCTTGCCGTTGCCGGTCAGCGGCAAGGCCGGCACCGCGACGAAGGCGCTCGGCAGCATGTACTCGGGCAGGCGCCCGGCCAGAGCCTCGCGCAGCCTCTCGGTGTCGATCTCGTGGCCGACCACGTAGGCGACCAGCTGCGGCTGACCGGGCCGGTCTTCGCGCAGGATCACCGCGTTCTGCGCATGCCCGGCGCGGGCCAGGGCCGTTTCGATCTCGCCCAGTTCGATGCGGAAGCCGCGCAACTTGATTTGCTGATCGGCACGGCCGAGGTAATCGATGCGGCCGTCGCCGCGCCAGCGCACGCGGTCGCCGGACCGGTACATGCGGCTGCCGTGCTCGAAGGGATTGGCGACGAAGCGCTCGGCGCTCAAGGCCGGGCGATGGAGGTAGCCGCGGGCGACGCCGCTGCCGGCGATGTACAGCTCGCCGGCTACGCCCACCGGCACCGGCCGCAGGGCGCCGTCGAGCACGTAGACGCGCATATTGTCGAGCGGCGCGCCGATCGGCACGCGTCCGGCGTCGGCCGCCAGCGCCGGGATCTCGCAGGTCAGGGCAAACGTAGTGGTCTCGGTCGGGCCGTAGCCGTTGACGATGCGCAACTGAGGATGGCGCGCCTGCAAGCGGCGGATCGCATCCGCCGACAGTACGTCGCCGCCGGCCCAGACTTGTCGCAAGGAAGCGAACAGCTGCGGCGTCGACTCGGCGAATTCATGGAACAGGCCGGCGGTCAGCCACAGGCTGCGCACCCCAAAGCGCTCGATCAGGTGCTGGAAATCGCGGCCGGCGGCGGCCTCGGCCGGGGCGACGACGATGCGCCCGCCGTTCAACAACGGCACCCACAGCTCATAGGTCGAAGCATCGAAGGCGTGGGTCGAATGCAACAGCACGACCTCGTGGCCCTCGCCGAAACGACGGTCCTGGGCGAACTCGACGATGTCGCAGTGGCGCACCGCGACGCCCTTGGGCACGCCGGTCGAGCCCGAGGTGAACATGGCGTAGGCGAGCTGTTCGGGGTGGATCTCGGTCTTGATCAGGCGCGGGTTGGCGCATTCGACGAAATCGAAACGATCCAGGCGCAGCAAGTTCGGATGCGCCAGGGCGCGCGCATCGAGACTCGCGTCGGCGATCAGTATGGTCGCGTCGGTTTCGGCCAGCACCTGGGCCAGGCGTTCGTCGGGGTGCTGCTCGTGCAGCGGCACGTAATAGGCGCCGGTCTTGAGTACGGCGAGCACCGCCACGATCAGGTCGGGAGAACGGCGCAGCAACAGGCCGATGCCGCGTTCGGCCGCCGCGCCGCGCTGCAGCAGCTCGTGGGCGAGGGCATCGGCGCGGCGGTCGAGTTCGGCGTAGCTGAGCGCGCCGTGCTCGCCGACCACGGCGATGGCGTCCGGGGTGGCGCGGGCCTGACGCTGAAACGCGGCAGCGACCGATTCCGGTTCGACCTCGTGGGCGGTGTCGTTCCAGTCCAGCAACAGGCGTTGGCGCTCGTCGGCATCGAGCAGCTCGATCGCGGCGAGCGGCCGCTGCGGGTCGGCCGCTGCCGATGCGACGAAGGCCAGCAGGCGCTGCAGATGCGCGGCGACCTCGTCCTCGTCGTAGCTCTCGGCGTTGCCGTCGAAATGCAGCAGGCATCCGTCGCGGCCGATCTGGCCTTCCAGGTTCACCGCGACGTCGTTGACCACGCCGTTGGCGAGCGAATGCAGGATGCCGGGCTGGCCGTCGAAATCGAAGGCGTAGTCGAAGGGAATGATGTTGATGCGTGGGCCGAAGCAGCGCTGCTGGCCGCCGTCGGCGAGCGCTTGCAGGATGTCCTTGCCGCGGCAGTTCTGGTGACGCAGGCTGTTGCCGATTTCGCGCCCGGCCGCGCTCGCCAGCTCCTGCAGGGTGGTGGTCTTGGCGAACGACAGGCGCAGCGGCAGGACGTTGGCGACCGTGCCGGGAATGCCGCGGGCGACCTTGGAACGGCCGGCGACCGGGAAATCGAACAGCATCCGCTCGCGGCCGGCGATCCGCTGCAGATAAGCGGCGACCGCGGCGGTCATCAACTGCGGCCACTTCACCCCGGTGCGCTGCTCGGCTTCGAACAAACTATCGACCAGGACCTGCGGGATCGCCGTGCTGCGGCGATGAAAACGCGTCGACGGCCGCGGCATACGGCCGTCGAGGCCGACCCGCTCGGGGGCGTCGCGCAGATAATCCTGCCAGTGCTGCGCGTCTTTGGCGTGACGTTCGGATTGCCGGTAGCGCAAGTCTTCGTCGACCAGTTGCATGACGCTGGCGAGTTCGCCGACTGCCGCTTCGAGGCCCCGGCGGATCGCGTTGTAGCGTTCGCTGATGCGTGCGGTCGCCAGCGAATAGCCGTAGCCGTCCATGACGATGTGGTGATAGCGCTGGTACCACTGGTGATGAGTCGGGCCCAGCTTGAACAGAATCTGGGTGAACAGGATCTGGGTGAGCGGTGTAGCGGCGAGGTCGTAGACCTGGCTGGCGTCCGCGAGCATCCGCGCGTGCGCTTCGGCGACCGGGTCCGCGTGCATCGACAAGTCGACGATCTGCAGCAGCGACACTCGGCTCTCGCCCAGCCATTGCAATGGCCCGTCGACGCCGTGCTCGAAGCGCAGGCGCAAGGTGTCGGCCTCGGCGGCGAAGGCGTCGATCGCGCGGCTCAAGGCCTCGACGTCGAGCGGCCCGCGGATGTCGACGAAACCGCGCGTGTCGTAGTACGCGTTGTCCGGGTCGAACGCCTGTGCGAACCACATTTCCGACTGCGGTGCCGACAGGGGGCGCGGATTTGCCTTGCTCATGAACTCACCGGTGGGCTGAAGATGGAGCGCTGGGTGTCGTTGGGTTCGCTGCGCCGCACCAGCGGACCGGGCGCGGCACCGCCGGACGGTATGAAGGCCGTCGGCGGATTCGTGCGGCTCCGGTCAGTCGGCTTCGAGCAAGGCCGGCTCCGGCGCCCGCTGGAACTGGCGCTCGACCAGGCGGGCGTAATAGGGATGCGTGGCGATCAGCTCGCCGTGGCTGCCGACGCCGGAGATCCGGCCGCTGTCGAGGAAACAGATGCGGTCGGCGTGCATGACCGTGGACAGGCGATGGGCGACGATGATGTTGGTGCGCCCCTGCATCAGCGATTCCAGGGCCAGCTTGACCTGGTGTTCGGTTTCGCTGTCGAGGTTGGAGGTGGCCTCGTCGAGGATCAGCAGGTCCGGGTCGCGCAGGAACATGCGTGCGATGGCGATGCGCTGGCGCTGGCCGCCGGACAGGTTGTTGCCCTGTTCGATCAGCACGGTGTCGAAGCCCTGCGGCATGCGCTCGATGAAATCGAGTGCGCCGGCGCGCTCGGCCGCCGAGCGCAGGGCCTGGTCGGAGAACTCGCCGGCCAGACCGTAGGCGATGTTGTCGCGCACGCTGCCGGGCATGATCGGCGCGTTCTGGGCGACGTAGCCGATGCTGCCGCGCCAGTCGACCAGCGGGAAGCCGGAGATCGGCTGGCCGTCGTAGAGGATCTCGCCGCCGCTGGGCTCGTAGAAGCGTTCGATCAGCGACAGGATCGTGGTCTTGCCGCTGCCGCTGGTGCCGACCAGGGCGGTGGTGGTGCCCGGCGCGAACTGCAGGTCGATGCCGTGCAGCACGGTCGTGTCGCGGCCGCTGTAGCCGAAGGAGACGTTGCGGAATTCCAGCATGCCGCCGCTGCGGCGCTCGGCGCGGCCGGGCAGGGGTTCTTCCTCGGGTTCGGCGAGGATCGCGCTGATCCGTCCCGAGGCGCCCTTCGCCTTTTGCAACTCGGCGGTGAAGTTGGTCAGCTGGACCAGCGGATTGGCGACATTGAAGATGTACAGAATGAAGGCGGTGAGCGTGCCCATGGTGATCTCACCGGCGGCGACGCGCGAGGCGCCGTAGACCAGGATGACGATGATCGCCAGGGTCATCGCCAGGCTCATCAGCGGTTCGAGCGCGGCGTTGACCCGCGCCACCCGCCAGCCGAGTTGCTTGAGACCTTCGATCTCTTCTTCGCTGCGCTCGCGTTCGCGCGGTTCTGCGGTAAAGGCCTTGACCAGGCGGATTTCCTGGAACACGTGGGTGAGGATGCCGCTGAGTCGGGCGGTGCGGTCCTGGATGCGGCGCGACAGGCCGTCGAGCAGGAAGGCGATCGGGATCATCACTACGAAAGCAGCGCCGATCGAGCCGAGCAGGGTCAGGGTGAGGCGTACGTCGAGCAGCAGCAGGACCACGATCGAGCCGCCGAGCAGCAGCACGCCGGTCAGCAGATTGATCGCCTGGCGCGTGGTCAGCTCGGAGATCGATTCGCAATCGCGGACCACCCGGCTGACCCGCTCGCCGCTGCTTTCGCTGTCGAAGGATGCGATCGGCAGCCTGAGCAGTTTGTCGACCAGCGATGCGCGCAGGCGCGCGACCAACTGGTAGCCGACCCGCGCCAACAGATAGGCGGAAATCGCCCCGACCAGGTTGGCCGCGATCAGGATGCCGGCGAGGATCGCGATGCGGCTCGGGTCGATGCCGCCGGAGCCGAAGTCGTCGATCAACTGCTTGGTCTGGATCGGAAACCAGAGCGTGCCCGCCACCGAGCCCATCGCCGTCAGCGCCGCCAGCGACAGCAGCGCGATGGACGGTTTGCCGGTGCGGATCAGGCGCCACAAGTCGCTGTAGGAACTGCTCATGCGAACTCCACGAAAGGACTGCGGTCAGGTGACTGCGCTGGTTTTTGTTGGTCGGACCGCGGCCGCGGCCGGCGCGAGGATTCCCGCAGCACGCGCAAGGCGCATGCCGGTCGGCACGATGGCTCCCGCGGCACGCGCAAAGCGCATGCCGGTCGGCTCGTTGCGTTACTACTGGATTTGGATCGGCCGCGGATTCGATGCGAATCGACGCTGCCGCCGCGCTAGGGCCTGCGGATCATCCCAGGCAGATCATCCCGGACAGGTTCATCCGGGACAGGGCTCGGGCACGGTGCCGTTCGACCGGGCCGAGTGCATGGGCGCCTGCGGTGGAAGGATCCGAATCGATGGGATCGTGGATAGCACCGATCCCGCGGCGATAGCGCTGGGGTTTTTCAATCGACTTGCTCCGTGTCACGAATAAGTTCGTCGCGCATTCCATGCGGCGGAGTGCGGACGGATCGGAATGGAACGGCTCGCTGTTGTTGTTTTTAGTGCGCGAGACGTTGTTCGACGAAACCTTGGATTGCATCTTGCCCAGACAGTGTTACGTCCTGTTGTCAGGGCGGTCAACGACTCAGCGTGTTTGTCGATCGAAGTAGCGATGCATATCGCATTATCGTTCGTGCATGGTCACAGAATCGGGCGTGTGATTACCGCGTGAGTGTATTCCGGCGGCTGGTCCGACTATGCGGAAATTGCTTTTTTCCAGGGGAAATTGGCCGATTATCGATTCGTGACCGAAGTCGGCGATAAGCGCATAGAAAATCGCGAAGCGCTATTGTCGAGGGGCGACAGTCTTCACGCGCTGCGTCTCAGTTTCGGATTGCAAGTGCACGCCGAATGGTTTCGATGGTGGCAGTGCTGATTTGGATCCGTCGATGTCGGGTCGGTCGATGCATTGAAAAAGCGTCGCTGTCCGGATGCGGGAATATCGGCCTGTTGCACGAGCACCGATGGTGGGTGTCGATCCGCTCTCACCGATGAGCTGATTCCGGGCGACCTTGTCGAGGCAAGAGCAAATCCCCCCAGCCCCCTTTTTCAAAGGGAGGTAATCGAGCTGGCGGGACGGCATGAGCCCTCGCTTCGAAAGGGAGGCAATCGAGCTGGCGGGGCGACATGTCGTCGGGTCCAAACTGCTCGGCAGCTCCCCCTTTCGGAAAAGGGGGGGCGGGGGGATTTGCTTTGCCGCTTTCCGTCATCGCCCTAGAGCGGCGCATCCCGAAAGACGCTATCGGCGCTGCTCAGAACGTACGCGGCAGGGTCGCCCAAAAACAGGTCACCGCATCGCCCTCGATGCGCACACCGCTCGGCTCGTCGCCCTCGACCCGCACCGTCACGTCCATATGCCCGGCGCGGCCGTTGCCGGCCTGTTGGCGTGCGCGGAACCGGGCAACGCCATCGCGGGCTTCGAGCAAACCGTGCTTGACCAGATAGGCGCCGAGCGGGCCGTTGGCATTGCCGGTGACCGGGTCTTCGGCAATGCCGATCGCCGGCGCGAACATCCGGCCATGAGTCAAGGCATCGCCATGGCCATCGTCTTCGCGGTCCAGGCTGAAGACGAAGAACCCCTTGGCGCCCACCTTGGGGCCGAGCGCGATCAACTGCGCGGCGTCCGGCACCAACGCCTGCAGCTGCCGGCGCTCGCGCAGACCGACCAGCAGCTTGCCGTGCCCGGTCGAGACGAACTGCACCGGGCAGCGGGGGTCGAGCGCGCGCGCATCCACGCCGAGCGCCGCGGCGACTTCGGCGGCGAGCGCACGCGGCAGGCGCGGTTCGAACGTCGGCCGGTTCTGTTCGATGGCGATGCGGAAGCTGTCGTCGCTGCGCAGGGTCTCGATGACCTGAATGCCGGCGCCGGTCAGTTGCCGGCAGGGCTTGGCCGGCAGGCCGCGTTCGAGGGCGAGGACGAAATGGGCGGCGACGGTCGCATGGCCGCAGACCGGCACTTCGGTGGTTGGCGTGAAGAAGCGCACGCGCAGGTCGTGGTCGGCGGCTTCGGCCGGCAGGATGAAGGCGGTCTCGGAGTTGTTGAGTTCGCGCGCGATCAATTGCATGTGTTCGTCGCTGAGCTCTTCGGCGTTGGCGACCACGCCGGCCGGATTGCCTTGGTAGCGCTGCCGGGTGAAGGCGTCGATCTGGTACACACGCAAGTCGGTCATGGCGGGCTCGGCTCCGGAAGCTAGCCACGCATCCTAAGCGCAGCCCTCGTCCACTGCCACGGCGGCCGTCGAATCGCTGCGTTCCAATTCGCGGCCGCCGCATCCCTACGCGCGAGCGCGCGTAGGGATGCGGCGCTTACGCTATGCGGTTCGCGCCTACTGCGCCTGCAGGCGCTTGCTGAATACGCTGGCGCCGTCGAGCCCGCGCAGGTCCACGGTCAAGGCCGAGCTGTCGGCATCGATGTTCACTTCGCCGAAGAACTGGTAGCCGGCGAAGGGCGAGGCGTTCGCCTTGGGGGCGGCGCGTTGGAACACCACTTGCGGGCCGAACGTGCCGTCCAATCCATTGGGGCCGAACGAGCCGGCGTTGAGCGGACCGGCGACGAACTCCCAGAACGGCGAGAAGTCCTGGAACGCGGCGCGGCCCGGGTCGTAGTAATGCGCGGCGCAGTAATGGACGTCGGCGGTCAGCCAGACCACGTTGCGCACCTCGCGGATGGCGCGCAGCAGTTCGGCGAACTCGAGTTCGCGCCCGCGCGGCAGGCCGTGCTCGCCGTTGGCCACGGCTTCCCAGCGGGCGCGTCCCTGCGCGTCGACGCCGTCCGGCACCAGCAGGCCCAGCGGCATGTCGGCGGCGACGATCTTCCAGGTGGCGCGCGATTGGTGCAGGCCGTGGGCGAGCTCGCGCAACTGGCGGCGGCCGAGGAAGGCGGTGTCGGCGTCCGGGCCGGGCTGCAGGTTGGCGGTGTTGGGGCCGCGATAGCTGCGCATGTCGAGCATGAACACGTCGAGTTGCGGGCCGTAACGGACCACGCGGTCGATCCGCGTGCGTTCGCTGCCGCAGTCCATGCGCAGCGGCGAATACTCCAGGAAGGCCTGGCGGGCGCGGCGCGCCAGCACGGCGACGTCCTTGACCGAGTAGCGGGCGTCGCCGCTGAGGTCCTTCGACGCCGACCAGTTGTTGACGACTTCGTGGTCGTCCCACTGCCACAGCTGCGGCACCTGCGCGGCGAAGCGGCGCAGGTTGTCGTCGTGCAGGTTGTAGCGGTAGCGGCCGCGGTACTCGTCGAGAGTCTCGGCGACCTTGTGCACGCCTTCGGCGACCAGGTTGCGCCACACGCGACCGTCCTCGGCCGCGACTTCGGCCTGGATCGGGCCGTCGGCATAGACCGTGTCGCCCGAATTCAGGAAGAAATCCGGATCGCGCAGACGCATCGCTTCGAAGATGCGCATGCCGCCGAATTCGCGGTTGATGCCCCAGCCCTGTCCGGCGACGTCGCCGCCCCAGACGAAGCGGATCGGGCGCGCGTCGGCGCGTCCCTGCGGTGCGCTGCGCAGGCGGCCTTCGGTCCAGGCGCTGCGGATGCCGCTGCGTGCGTCCTCGAAGGCGACGCGGACGTAGCGTTGCGCGGGGCCGTGGGTCAACGGCAGGTCGAGGCGGGCGGTGTAGTCGGAGGCGGCGCTCGCGAGCGGACCGCGCAGCGCGCGGGCGCGGCGGAAGCCTTCGTTGTCGGCGATTTCCACCAGCATGCGCGAGGCGCGGTCGCTGCGTGCCCAGACCGTGGCCTGGCGCATGCCGACGTCGCCGAACTGGATGCCGTAGTCGAGGCGCGGGCGCGCCGATTCGGCGGTGAGGATGGCCGGCGCGGCGCCGGCGGGCAGGGCCCAACTGGCGGCGGCGAGCCCGAGGGCATTGCCGGAGCGGACGAGGAAACGACGACGGTGCGGATCGTTGGCGTGCATGGCGCTGGCTCGGCACGAGGTGGCGCAACCCTAACGCCCGCATATGGCAGGCATGTGGCGAAGCACATTGTTGTCGGTGCGAATGCACGGCGGCGGCGTGCAGCGCGCAGAGCCGCGTGTTGCTTCGATCGACCGGCTCGCCATGCGGCGCAGAAAGCACACTAAAGAAAGCACATTAAGCGTGACCTTATGCGGCAAATTCTTCGCGAGGCTGTCACACATTGACCCCGCAGAATCCGAGCCCGGAGCACATTGGCAGGGACGTCAACCGCCAGACGTCGACCGATGAATGCCCGGTTCCCGTCTGCAGTGGGTATTGCGATACAAGATGCGATTACCGTTTTCCAACGCTATTTTCGCCTTCGCCAAGCCGACGGCGATCCGTTACACGGTAGCGATGGCGCGACTGCTGCATTTCGTCGTCGCCGCCGCACCGAGCGTGCTGGTGGTGGCCCTGCTGCAGGTCGATCAGGCGGTGGCGGTGCGCAGTTATCTGGCGATGTCGATTCTTGCCGGGCTGCTGTGCGTGCTGGTGTTCAACAGCTTCGACATGTACGGCCGCGACATGTTCAGCAACCTGTTGCTGATCCGGCGCACCTTCGTCGCCTGGAGCGCCTCGTTCGGCCTGATGGTGCTGCTGCACCTGCTGTTCCGCTTCATCGCCGAGGTGCCGCTGGAACTGCTGCTGCTGTGGTACGGACTGAGCCTGGCCGGCTTTTTGTTGAGCCGGATGGTCATGCTTGCGTTCTTCCAGCGGCGCATCCGCCAGGGCCATTTCATCCAGCGCTCGGTCATCCTCGGCATGACCGACAACGCCATGCGCCTGGCCGAGCAGGTCCATCACCGCCCCGACGTGGTCTCGGGCCTGATCGGCTATATCGACGAACGCACCGTGCATCGCCTGCGCGAAGCGCCGCCGAAATCCCTGCCGCACCTGGGCGGTCTGGACGCGCTGGAACGCCTGGTCCGCGAGGGCCGCGTCGATCAGATCCTGGTGGCCTTGCCGGCCGGTGCGCAGGGCCGCAACGAGGCGATGGCCCAGCGTTTGCGCCGGCTGTCGGTGCAAGTGTTGTTGATCCCCGACATGAGCACCTTCCGCTTCGCCCATCGCAGCATGGTGCCGGTGGGCGGCGTGCCGATGTTCGTGGTCGCCGAGCCGCCGCTGCAGGGCTGGTCGCCGGTCTACAAGCGTTGCGAGGACCTGATCCTGTCCTCGCTGGCGTTGCTGTTGCTGTCGCCGGTGCTGCTGTTGGTGGCGGCCGCGGTCAAGCTCGACTCACCCGGGCCGGTGCTGTTCCGGCAGAAACGCTACGGCTACAACCAGCGCCTGATCGGGGTGTACAAGTTCCGCTCGATGCATCACCACCTGCGCGACGCTGACGCCGAGCGCCAGACCGGTCGCGACGACCCGCGCGTGACGAGGGTCGGCCGTTTCATCCGCAAGACCAGCCTCGACGAGCTGCCGCAGCTGTTCAACGTGCTCGGCGGCAGCATGTCGCTGGTCGGCCCGCGCCCGCACGCCACCGCGACCAAGGCGGCGAACGTGCTGTTCGAGGACGCGGTGGAGGAGTACGTCGCTCGCCATCGGGTCAAGCCGGGCATCACCGGCCTGGCCCAGGTCAACGGCTATCGCGGCGAAACCGACACCCTCGAAAAGATCCAGAAGCGGGTCGAATACGACCTGGAATACATCGAGAACTGGTCGCTGTGGCTGGACCTGTCGATCCTGCTGCGCACCGTGCCGGCGGTGCTCTCGGCCGAAGCGGCTTATTGAGACTCAGCATCGAAGAGCAGGCATTGAAGAGCGGGCATCGAACGGCGGCTCGTTCAGCAGCCTGATCGGCGATCGAACCTCGCAGCGACGGTGTTCGCCCCATCTCGACACGGGGATGCTAAGGTCTATATTCGTGATGTTCGTCACAAAATTGCATCCACGAACGCGGCCTGCATCGCCATTGATGGCGGCCAATATCAATTATTAATCAGTGTGTTACCGCGCTTTCGCAATGAATGTTGTCAGGTCAGGATTGAAGGCATGAGCAAACGCTTCCGCAAGACCGGCCGACCAGCGCCGATGGAACGCGGAAACAGGGCAGGGATGCAGGCCGTCGCGGCGGGTGCATATGTGCTTCGTTACACATTGTTGCGGCCAGCACTTGGGTTTCATCGGGTGTGTCTCGCGTTGTTGCTGCTGATCCTGCCGCTGTCGGCGGCCGCACAGATCGCCGGGCGCACCGCACCCGGCACCGCGTCGATCGCGAGCGTCGCATCGAACGAAGCATCGAACCTGCCGCCGGACGCCGTATCGAGCTCGGCTGCCTACCGCATCGCGCCGGGCGACGAACTCGCGCTCAAGTTCTTCTATGTGCCCGAGCTCAACGAAAACGTGACGGTGCGGCCCGACGGCCGCATCCACCTGCAACTGGTCGGCGAAGTGCCGGCCGCCGAACTCACCCCGGCCGAGCTCGCCGCCGCGCTCAAGCGCGCCTATGCCGGCAGCCTGCGCCAACCCGAGGTATCGGTCGAAGTCGAGAAAGGCTTCGCACGCCAGCAGGTGTTTGTCGGCGGCGAAGTCGGGCGTCCCGGTGCGCAGCCGTTGTTGCCGTCGCTGACGGTGATGCGGGCATTGATCGTCGCCCAGGGCCTGCGCGACACCGCGGCGGCGAACCGGGTGGTGATCCTGCGCCGCGGCGACGATGGCCGCGGGCAGGTGATCCGGGTCGACGTCGCCTCGCAGTCGCGCAACGGTGCCGACGCCGCCAACGACCCGTTGTTGCAGCCCTTCGACGTGGTGCTGGCGGTGCCCTCGCACGTGTCGCGCCTGAATCGGTGGATCGACCAGTACATCCGCCGGAACCTGCCGGTGAACGTCGGCTTCTCCTACGACCTCAACGACAATCGCTCGGGCTACTGAATGGACAGCGCACCGCAGGACGCCTTCGCAGTCCCATCCCGTTCGCGGCCTTCCTCGGCGTTTTCGCTGCGCGAGTTGCTCGGCACCGCCTTCAGGGACCGGCGCCGGATCGGGCTCGCGTTCGCGATCAGTTTCGCACTGGTGCTGATCGCCTCCTGGCTGCCGACCACGCGCTACGTTTCCGATGCCAGTCTGCTGGTCCGGCTCGGGCATGAGTACGTCTACGTCGCCGATACCTCCGAAGGCAACGGCACCGGTGGTGCGACGCCGCTGATGTTCGACCGCACCGAGGCGCTCAGCGCCGAGAACGAAATCCTCGCCAGCCGCGACCTGATCCGCGAAGTGGTCGTGCGGATCGGCATGGGGCGTTTGTATCCCTCGATCGCCCAGCAGAAAGACGATCCACGCCGGCCGAAGCTCGACCAGGCGGTCGAGTCGTTCCGCGAGAACCTCGACGCGCAGTTGCTCAAGGGCGCGACGGTGATCCAGTTGCGCTTCACCCATCCCGACCCGGCCATCGCCCAGTCGGCGCTGCGCACCTTGGTCGCGACCTATCTCGACCGTCGCCGCGCGATTTTCTCCGACGATCAGGTGCGTTTCCTCGAAGGCCAGGTCGCCGGGGTCGAGTTGCGCCTGAAGGACGCGGAAAAACGCCTGGCCGAGTTCAAGCAGGCGCATGGCATCGTCAACTACGAGCAGCAGCTCGGCCTGATGGTGCAGCAGGGCAACGACCTGGAAACCCGCCTCAACGAGACCAGCCAGCAGGCCGGCACCGCCAACGCCCGCGCCAAGACCCTGAAACAGATCGCCAGCCAGACCCCGGCCAACCTGGTCCAGTTCAGCGAAACCCTCGGCGACCCGCAGATCCCGCGCCAGTTGCTCGACCTGCAGCTGAAAGAGCAAAGCCTGAGTTCGCGCTATCTCGACGGCAACCCGCTGGTGGTCAACGCGCGCAAGGACGTGTCCAAGGCGGAGTCTTTCATCCAACAGCAGCGCCGCAGTCCGCCGACCACGGTGCGGACCGGGCGCAACCCGGTGCGCGAAGCCGCCGAGCTGGATCTGCTGCGCGCGACCTCGGACGAGTCCGCGCTCGCCGGCAGCCGCAAGGCCTTGCAGGAACGCCTGGACCAGCTCAAGCGCCGCGCCGCCGAGCTGACCCGCCAGCAATCCGAATTCGCCGGCCTCAGCCGTGAACAGAAGCTGCTCGAAGACAGTTACGCCAACTATGCACGCAAGCTCGAAAGCGCGCGCATCGCCGAGGCGCGCGACCAGAAACAACGCACCAGCGTCAGCGTGCTGCAAGCGGCGAGCTGGCCGCTCAAGCCCAAGAGCGTGCGCTTGCCGATCCTGGCGATCGGCTTCTTCCTCAGCCTCGGCGTGGCCCTGATCGTCGCCTTCCTGTCGGAAGCGCTGCGTTCGAGCTTTTTGTCGCCGCAGAAGCTGGAACGCAGCTTCGGCCTGCCGGTGTTGGCGACGGTGCCGAGGATGGAGCGTTGATGGGTGCGGCCGATCCGTCGCGGCATCGGCGCCGCCGTAACGACTCGATCGGGGCGTTCCGCGTCGTCGGCCTGCTGTTCGGGTTGACGCTCGGCACGACCGCGTACGCCCAGTCGCTGCAACGTGGGATCAACCTGAGCCGGTGGCTCGAAGCCAGCGGCGGGCCGCCGGTGACGGCGCAAGAGCTGCGCAAGCTGCACGAGGCCGGTTTCGACCACGTGCGCCTGCCGGTCGATCCGGTCGCGCTGGGCTGGTCGCCGCAGCGCGGGCCGCGGCTGAGCGGGCTCGCGCGCTTGCGCGGCGCGGTCGATGCCGCGCTGGAGGCGAGGCTCGACGTGATCGTCGACCTGCATCCCAACGACCAGACCAAGCAGGCGATCGAAGCCGAGCCGCAATGGTCGGACGGCTATATCGCGATGTGGCGAACGCTGGCCGGCGAGTTCAAGCGCACGCCGACCAAGCGGGTCGTTTTCGAGTTGTTCAACGAACCGGGATATTACGGTATCGCCGGCGGCTTCCTGTGGAGCCGCTATCAGCAACGCCTGGTCGGCGCGGTGCGCGAGGTGCTGCCGGCGCACGCGCTGATCGTCAGCGGCCGCAAGGGCGGCAGCCTGGAAGGCCTGGTCGAGCTCGATCCGCTCGACGATCCGAACCTGATCTACAGCTTCCATTACTACCTGCCGTACATCTTCACCCACCAGGGCGCGAGCTGGATGCAGGGCGACCGCTGGACCACCGCCGGGCATTGGCGCGGCGTTCGCTATCCGGCATTGCAGGCGCGTCTCAAGCTGCCGCGCAGCGACGGCCAGGTCGCGGCCGAACGCGCCACCGACGAGCTCGCCGAGTATTTCCAGGGCGGTTGGAGCCGCGAGCGCATCGCCGCGCAATGGCAGCCGCTGGCGGCCTGGGCGCGCCAGCACGGCGTGCGCGTGCATTGCGGTGAGTTCGGGGTGATCCGCAACGGCGTCGACCCGGCTTCGCGCTATGCCTGGATCGGCGACGTGCGCACCCTGGCCGAGCGCAACGGCTGGGGCTGGTCGCTGTGGAACTACGCCGACGATTTCGGCATCGCCAGCGGCAGCAACACCGAAGGCCGCGAGCGCGGCGAGCTGGAAGCGCCGGCGTTGCGTGCGCTGGGACTGAGCAGGCTGGGATCGGGCCGGCGCGCACGATGAAGGCGTACGACGGCCAAGGAAGTGCCTTCGACCGCGCCAGCCGCGTGTTCCTGGTCCTGAGCCTGCTCGCCTACCTGTGCCTGTCGCCGGCCTTGCTGACACTGCTGGGCATTCCTTACGACGCGCCCTACGGTAGCTTCGTGTTCAAGCTGCATCCCGGCAGCTATCTGCTGAGCATCGCGCTGGCCTTGTCGCTGGCCGGGCAGGGCAATCCGTTGGTCGCCTTGCTGCGCCGTCTCGCCGCGCAGCCTTTGCTGGGCCTGTACCTGCTCGCGATGCTGGCGAGCTTCGCCTACTCGCTGTTGCGCTACGGCGCCTCGGGTTCGGCCTTCTTCATCGACACCTTGATGATGCCGGCTGCGATGGCTCTGGTTCTGCTGCGCCTGGACGCCGCGCAGTTGCGCGGCCTGTTCCGCCTGATCCTGATCGCGGTGATCGCCAACGCGACGCTCGGCCTGGTCGAGGCGGCCGTGCAGCATCATCTGGTGCCGTATACGGTCGCCGGCGGTGTGCCGGTCATCGAGGACAAGTTCCGCGCCACCGCGTTGCTGGGCCATCCGCTCGAGAACGCCTTGATCACCAGCATCGTCCTGTTGGCCTCGCTCGACCGGCCGATGTCGCCGCTGTGGCGCGGCTCGCTGGTCGCCTTCCTGGTGCTGGCCTTGCTCGCCTTCGGCGGACGCACCAGTTTCGTGCTGACCACGCTGGCCTTGCTTGCCTATGCCGCTTTCAGCGCGTTGCACGGCCTGCGTGCCGGTCGCTACGGCTATCTGCACATCGTCGGCGCCTCGATCGCGGTGTTGCTGGCCTTGCCGATAGCGATGGCCCTGGTGTGGCACAGCGGCCTGGGCGCGCGCATCTTCGAGGGGCTGTACCTGGACGATAGCGCGACGGTGCGCCTGCGCATCTTCAGTGTGTTCGATTACCTCGATACCTTCGATGTGCTGTTCGGCATCTCGCCGGCGCAGATCCAGGCGGTTTCGGCCCGGGTCGGCCTCAGCGCCAACCTGGAGGCGATCGAGAACTTCTGGCTGTTCATGCTGCTGCAACTGGGCGTGTTCGGTTTTGCGGTGTTCGCGCTCGGCCTGCTCTGCGCGCTCTGGCTGCTGTGGCGACGGGCCGGCAGCGGCGGCCGTTGGACCTTGCTGGTGTTTCTCGTCACCGCATCGACCACCAATTCGCTGGCCTCCAAGACCAGCGCCCTGACCCTGCTGTTCGCGGTGCTGTGCGGCGTCGCCGGCTATCGCGCGCTTGGCGCGCGGGCCGCCGGGGCCGAACGCCGCGGCGCACCTCGGCAGGCATCTTCCTCACGAACATGCTCTTCACGAACATGCTCTTCACGAGCATGCTCCTCGCAAGCATTCTCTTCACCCATGGGAGCCCGCGCATGAGCGGCATCGTCATCGGCGCGCCGCGCCCGGGCCGCGTCTTGCATCTGATCAACGGCGAGCATTACGCCGGCGCCGAACGGGTGCAGGATCTGCTCGCTCGGCAACTGCCGCAATTCGGCTGGCAGGTCGATTTCGCCTGTCTCAAGTCCGGTGCCTTCGAAAGGGTGCGCGAATCCAGCGGCAGCGCCCTGACCACCGTGCCGATGCGCTCGCGCCTGGATTTCAAGCCGGCCGGCGAGGTGGCGCGCTTGCTGCGCGACGGCGCCTACGACTTGCTGCATACGCATACCGCACGCTCGGCGCTGATCGGCTGTTTCGCCGCCGGTCGCGCCGCCAAGCCGATGGTGCATCACGTCCACAGCCGCACCGACCGCGACACCGAGAGCGCCGTGCGCAATCGCATCAACAGCGCGATCCAGCGCTTCAGCCTGCGCCGCGCCGACCGTTTGATCGCGGTCTCCGACAGCACCCGCGACTACCTGCGCCGGATCGGCTACGAGGACGGCCTGATCCGCACCGTCGCCAACGGCGTGCCGGCGTTGGCCGAGGTGCGCGAGTGGCGGCCGCCGCCGTCGCAGTGGGTGCTCGGCATGGTCGCGCTATTCCGCCCGCGCAAGGGCATCGAGGTCTTGATCGAGGCCTTGGCGAACTTGCGCGCCGCCGGCCGGCCGGTGAGCCTGCGCGCGGTCGGCGGCTTCGAGAGCGAGGCCTACCGACAGCAGGTGCTGGCCTACGCCGAGGCGCAAGGCGTCGCCGAGCACATCGTCTGGACCGGCTTCACCCGCGACATCGGCGCCGAACTAGCCCGGATCGATCTGTTCGCCTTGCCCAGCCTGTACGGCGAAGGCTTGCCGATGGTCTTGATCGAAGCGCTCGCGGTCGGTTTGCCGGTCGTCGCCACCGACAACGAAGGCATCCCGGAAGTGTTGGGCAACGGCCGCGCCGGCCTGCTGGTCGAGCCCGGCGATGCCGCCGCTTTCGCCCACGCCGTCGCCGGCTTGATCGAGCAGCCGCATCGGGCCCAGGCGATGGCGCGGGTCGGTCTGCAACGCCAGCGCGAACGCTATTCCGATCTGGCGATGGCCCGCCAGGTCGCTGCGGTCTATGAAGAATTGCGCGCGGAAGGCGCCTTCGCATGACAGACAAACACGACTCCGCCGCGGCGATGCCGCGTATCCGCCGCTTGCTCGACCGCCTCGATACGGTCGCCGACTCGCGCGGCCGGCGGCGTCTGCTCGACGAGCTGCGCCAGCCCAAGCGCACCATCGTGGTCTCGTTCCTCAATCAACACGCCTTCAATCTGGCCTGGACCGATGCGGCCTTCTGCGAGGACTTGCTGCGCAGCGAGCGCTTGCTGCGCGACGGGGTCGGCATGGCCGCTTGCCTGCGCCTGCTCGCACGCGCACCGGGTTTGAACATGAACGGCACCGACCTGATTCCACAGTTGGTCGCGGCCTATGTCGGCCGGCGCGTGGCGGTGGCGGGCACCGATCAGCCGTATCTGCAACGCGCGGTGCAGCTTCTGCGCGGGCAGGGCCTGGACATCGTCTGTTCGATTGACGGATTCGGTGGCGAGGACCGCTGCGTGTCGACCATCGCCGCCGCGCGCCCGGAGTTGGTGATTCTCGGCATGGGCATGCCGCGGCAGGAACGGATCGCCGCGCGCCTGGCCGGCGCACTCGAACAGCCGGCGCTGATCGTCAACGGCGGCGCGATCCTCGACTTCATGGCCGGACGTTTCCCGCGCGCACCGCAATGGCTGCGGCGCATCGGCCTGGAGTGGCTGTACCGCTTGCTCAAGGAGCCGCGCCGCTTGTGGCGCCGTTATGTGCTCGGCGGCGGCCAGTTCCTGTGGCGAGTGCTGCGCCTGGCCTGGGACAGCGGCGACGAGCGCGAAACGCCGAGCGCGGCTTCGCTCAGTGTCGATACCGATGGAAGCCCCACGGAGTCGTCCATGTCCGTCGATGCCGAGTCCTTGTTTGCGCAGCCCCAGCAACGCATGGCCGGCCTGGTGCAACGCCTCGACGCGCAGATGGCGGGCGGCGGCCAACGCATCGTGCAGTTCATCGCCGCGCGCCCGGGCGAGGGCGTCAGCTCGCTGGCGCAGGCCTACGCCGAGGCTTCGGCGCGTCTGCGCAAGCGCAAGGTGCTGCTGTTGTCCGACGATCTCGACCGCGAGCGCGCCTGGCCCTGCCTGGTCGAGGAAGCGTTGGACCGCGCCTGCGCCTCGATCGTCGCCGCCGGCGACGACGACGGCAACGGTCGTGTCACCCAGGCCCGGCTGTCCAGCGACGCCCGCGGCTATCAGGACAATTACGCGGCGATCGAAGACGCCTCGGTCTGGAGCGGCCTGTGCAAGCGCTTCGACGAGATCGTGGTCGACGCCAAGCCGGCGTTCGGCCTGGTCGCTGCGGCCCGCGCGAGCGGCGTGATCGTGGTGGTCGAAGCCGAAGTCACCCGCGCCTCGGCGGTCCGCAAGCTGCTCGACGACCTCGCCGCGGTCAACGCCCAGGTGCTCGGTTCCATCCTCAACAAACATCGCTCCCATCTGCCTCGCGCCTTGCATGATCGACTCTGAAGCCACGCCGGCGAGCGCACCGGCGGACAGTCTGGTCGGTCAGCGTCCGGACCAGCTCGATGTCGATAGCGTGCGGACGAGGGTAGTGCGGATCGCGGTGCTGCTGCCGGCGGACCGTCATCGCGCCTGGCAGAAGCAGGCGCGCGCCGACCTCGGCAGCATCCCCGGCGTGCAGGTCGACGTGCGCCGTGTCCGCGTGCCGGATCGTTATCGCCCCGATTGGAGCCGGCTCGAACGCGCGACCGCGATACTCACCGAGACGCCGGCGCCGTCGGCGGACCTGCAATCGCCAGGCGATTCGCGCTGGGATGCGGTGATCGACCTGGCCGGCATCGATTCGAGCGGGGTCGGCCAGGGCGGCGAGTGCGAACAATGGTCGGCGTGGCGCGCCGCCAGCCGGCATGGCGTCTGGCAGCCGCTGGATGCGCAGGGCATCCATCTCGCCGCGGCCTGGCCGTGCCACGCGGCGATCAGCGCCGGTCTCGGCGGCGAACTGTTGCTGGTGCGCGACCGCGCTTGCGTGCTCGACGCCGTGCGCTTCTTCGCCGACCCGGACTATCCGCGTTCGTTCCAACGCCTGTATGGCGAAGTGGCGACCCTGCTGCGCGGCGTCGTGCAGGAACTGATCGTCGCCGCCGCCTTGTCCACGACCACGGCATTCGTTCCGCTGCCTTCGCCGACGCCGTTGCGGCGGGCGGTGCTGGGCTTGCGCGGCAAGGCCTTGGCGTGGCGGCGCCGGCTGGTGGCGCGCTGGCTCAGCGAAAGTTGGATGATCGGGGTGATCGATGCGCCGATCCAGGAACTGATCGAGACACCGCTGGCCTCAAAGATCCGCTGGCTCGGCCGGCGCGGCTCGACCCATTACCGCGCCGATCCCTTCGGCATTCCCGGCGATCGCCACCGTCTGTATTGCGAGGTCTACGACTATCGCGACGGCCTGGGCCGCATCGAAGCGATCGAACTCGATCGCGGCGACCGCATCGTCCAGGCCGAGCCGGCGCGGCTGCATTCGTCGACGCACTTGTCCTATCCGTATCTGTTCGCGCACGACGGCGCCGTGTACGCGATCCCGGAAACCTCGGCGAACCGCCGCTGCGAGCTGTACCGGATCGAGGCCGACGGCGAATGGCGGCCGGTGGCGGTGCTGCTGGACGGTATCGCAGCCGCCGATGCCAGCCTGTTCGTCCACGAGGGCCGGTTCTGGCTGGCCTATACCGACCTCGGCCTGGGCGCATTCGACAATCTGTGCCTGAGCTATGCCGCCGACCTGAGCGGGCCGTGGCATCCGCATGCGCTGCATCCGGTCAAACTCGATCATTGCAGCTCGCGTCCGGCCGGCACGCCGTTCGTGCACGGCGGGACGCTGTATCGCCCGGCGCAGGACTGCAGCGACGGTTACGGCGCGGCCATCGCGATCAACCGCATCGAGGTGTGTACGCCGCAGCGCTATCGCGAACAGGTGGTGCGCCGCTGCCGCCCGGATCCGCGTGGGCCCAATCCGCACGGCTTGCATACCGTGTCGTCCTGGGGCGAACGCACCCTCGTCGACGGCAAGCGTTACGTGTTCAATCTGCACGAACTCGGGCGCAAGCTGCGCTGCCGCGGCTGGCGCTTGCCGAGCGGAGCCGGCGAATGACGTCGCAGGCTGCCAGCGCCTCGGGCATGCGCACCGCGCTGTTGTATTTGCCCCAGCTCAAGGTCGGCGGCGCCGAGATTTCGCTGCTGCGCCTGGCCCAGGGCCTGCGCACGCGCGGTATGGAGGTGGCCTTGGTCGTCCATCGCGGCGACGCCGAGGCGAGGGCGCTTGCCGGCGATATCGAGGTGGTCTCGCTCGACGCCGATCGCACCTTGTCGGCGGCGGGGCGGTTGGTGCAGGTCTTGCGCCGGCGCCGCCCCGAGGTGCTGGTCTCGGCCTTGACCCATAGCAATATCGTCGCCGCGGTCGCGGCGCGATGGGCAGGCGGCGCGACCCGGGCCGTGCTCACCGAGCACGCGCCAGTGTCCTCGATGCAGCGGCTCGATCCTTCCGCGCGTTATCGCGCGACCCTGCGCCTGATGCCCTGGGCCTACCGCCTCGCCGACGCGGTGGTCGCGGTCTCGCAGGGCGTGCGCGACGACTTCGAGCCGCGCCTGGCCGAAGCCACGCGGGCGCGGCTCGAAGTCATTCCAAACCCGGTGTTGCGCCGCGACTGGAACTCGCTCGCCCACGAGCCGGTCGACGACCCCTGGTTCGGCGCCGATGCCGCTCCGCTGGTGTTATCGGTCGGGCGCTTGAGCCCGGAGAAGAATTTCGCCGGCCTGATCCGCGCCTTCGTCGGCGTGCGCATGCCGATGCAGACGCGCCTGGCGATCATCGGCGAAGGCCCGGAGCGGCCGGCCTTGCAGGGCTTGATCGACGAACTCGGCCTGGGCCAGCGCGTGCGCCTGCTCGGCCAGCGCGCCAATCCCTATGCCTATATGCGCCGGGCCCGCGTGTTCGTACTGGCTTCTTTATTCGAAGGCTTCGGCAACGTGTTGATCGAGGCGATGGCCTGCGGCATCCCGGTGATCAGCAGTGACTGCCCGGTCGGGCCGCGCGAGATCCTCGGCGACGGCCGTTACGGCGATCTGGTCGCGGTCGGCGACGTCTCGGCGATGACCTCAGCCATCGAAAGCCGTTTGCAGCGCCCGGGCGACCAGGCCGAAGCGACGCGGCGTGCCCTGGAGTTCACGGTCGAACGCAGCGTCGACGAATACCTGGCCTTGTTCGCCCGGATCGCCTCGGCCCGTTCCGCTTAAGCGGAGGCCTGGCGCCCGGCGCGTGCGCGCGTCCACGCCTCGCGCGCCTGCGCCAGCCTGGCGTGCAGGCGCGGATGCGTCTGCGACCACCGCCTGAGACGATGGCGAAGCCCGAGCCACAGGGTATGCGGACGGCCCTTCCACGACAGCGGCACGGCGAGGTCGAATAGGTCGAGCTGATCGGGCATGAAGCCCTTCTTGTAGGCGTAGTCGCCGATGGTGAAATCGAAACGGCGCACGCCCTGCACATGCAGTGCGGCCATGGTGCGCTCGATGATCAGCCGTCCCGGCGAGCAACTGCGCCATTCGCCGGCGGCGCTGCCGATGCGGATCATCGCGTACTCGCCGCCGCGACGCAGACCGAGCAGGGCGGCCACGACTTCGTCGCCGGCGATCAGCGCAGTCAGCACCACTTCGCCGCTGGCGAGGCCTTCGTCGACCAGCTTGCGGTAGAAGTCGCGATAGCCGGGCTCGTCGAGGATATAGGCCCAGCCCTTGCCGGAGATCGCACTGCGTTGCTGTTGCTCCAGCGCGTCCATGACCCGCCGCGCCTGGCCGGCGTCGGACACTTGCTCGAAGCGTGCGTCCGGGTGACGGGTGAACACCCGCCATGAACGTTCCAACTCCTTGCGGTGAGTCTTTTCGCGGCTGAAGCGCCAGGCGTCGAAGTCGTCGCCGACCGTGGCCGGATTGCCGAACAGGGCCGATGCGCGCACGCCGGGCAGATGCAGCAGCGGGTTGGCGCGCGCGCCGATGGTTTCGGGCATTTTCTCGATCGCCAGCAAATCGGCGCGCGGCAACGCCTTGCGCAGCGCGGCGAACATCGCGCGGACCTGCGGCGCATCGTCGGGGCAACCGGGCATCAGCAGCGGCGCGGCATAGTCGCTGACGCCAAGATCGGCGAGCCCGATCCGCCGCAGGCCGTCGCGCTGTTCGGCGACCAGGGGCAGGGCCATCAGCACGCGTCCGTCGCTGCGCCGCGCGATGCTCGCCAGCAGCGGTGTGCGCCCGGCCTGAGCGCCGAGGGTGGCGTACCAGGCCGACAGCCAGCGCTCGGTTTGAAACACGGTGATCGAGGCGCCGCCGTCGATCCATTCGCGCCAGCGCGGCAAGGCTGTGGCGACATCGGTATCGACCGTTGCGATGAAGTCCTGCGTGGCCGCCTGCGGATGCGCATTCGGCGTCACCGTGCCGGCTCCGCCAGGTCGACGATGCGTCCGGGCACGTCGGCATCGAGACGGAAATCGACCGGACGCGCTGTGCGCCGCAATGCATCCAGGCGGCCGCTGCGGCGCCACGCCGCCTGCAAGGCGGCCTTGGCATAGAACGAAGGCCCGCTGAGTTTGCGCGTATGCGGCGTGTAGCCCAGATGTTGGCGCAGGATGCCGTTGGCGAGGTTGATCATGTGATTGCGGCGGATCTCCTCGGTCCAGTACTCCAAGGTCATGGAAATGTTGAGGCAGTCGTGGTTCTCGATCCGGTGCGGCGAATTGAGCGGCCAGAACAGGCCTTGCCCGGGCTCCAGGTCGAACACCGCGGCCTGTTCGTCGAAGGCCGGGTCGTAGTGCAGGCCGACTTCGAGTTGGCTGAGGGCGATGTTCTCCAGCCCTTCGGCGCTGAGGAAGGGCCGGTGCGGCGGATAGACGTAGATGCGTTTGCGGCCGTGCAACTGCAATAGGCCTTGGCCGGGCAAGTCGGCGTGGTAATACACCTGGGCGCCGGGCGAGGACACCAGCAAGCCCATGCGGTGGTCGTAACTCGACAGCGGCGGCGCCAGGGTGCCGGCTTCGCCGAACAACCCCATCGACACTTGGAGCAAATGCGCTTCGAGGTCTTGGCCGTTGCGCAGGTTCAGCCACAGGCGGCCGCGTTCGATCGCTTGCAGCACGCGCTCGCCGTCGAGCCCGCCGAAGTCGCCTTCGCGCCATACCCGCTTGCCGTTCGCGCCTTGTTCGCCCATGTGCACGATCGAGTAATGACGGCGCGGATAACGCTCGATGGTGCGCGCGATGGCCTCGCGGCTGAAACGCGGGTCGACGTGCAGCCGGTGTTCGAACAGCAACGGCGCGGCTTGCCATTGCGCCGGCGACTGCGGGCCGAGATTGCTTAAGGGGGACGAGGTGGGTTCGAGCATGACGGCGTTCCGCTAAGGTGAGTTGGGACGAAGCGCGCTGCGCAACTGGCCGAGCTGGCCGCGATAAGTCAGCGCGAGCGCTGCCGCATACACCGTCGTACCCAGTGCGACGGCGGCGATGAGTTGGGTCCAGCCGGCGAGCGACGGCAAGGCCGACAGGCTCGCGGCCATCGCCAGAGTCGCCAGCGCGATGCGCGCAAGGTGGGCGATGGGCATCGGCATGCCGAGTTTGCGTACGGCGACGACGAACGACACCAGCGCACCGACGCTCACCGCCGCGAGCGCACCGGCAGCGGCGCCGACCAAACCCATCGTGCGCAGGCCGATCGCGGCGGCGGCGAGGAACAGGGCGGTTTCGAGCACGTCGATCGCCAAGGTCCAACCGGTCTTCTGCGCGAGCAGGAACGGCTGGTTGGCGAAATGGCTGCGCAGGTTCTTGATCAGCCCGGCCAGGGTCGCGAGCGGCAGGATGCTCAAGGTCGTCGCGATGTACGGCGCGGACACCGCCGCGCGCGACAACGGCTCGGTAAGCAAGATCAGGCCGGCCGCGGTCGGCACCAGCACCGAGCAGAGCAGGGCGCCGTTGAGCGCGACCTGCTGCAGCGCCTGATGCTTTTCGCCCTGTGCTTCCAGGCGCAAGGCGATCGGGAACGCGGCGGCGGTGACCAGCATCGCCGCGAACCCGCAGGCGCGTTGGCCCAAGGTCCAGCCGACCGAGAACAGACCGACCGCGGCGAGGCCCATGCCGTGTTCGACCACGAAGCGGATGCCGTTGCCGGGCACCCAGGCGAGCACACCGCTGATCGCCAGCGGCAGACCGTACAGGCAGACCCGGCGCCAGACGGCTCGGTCCGGCCTGCGTAATTGCAGACGCAGGCGCAACCGCGACACCGCGTAGAGCAAGGACAGGCTTTGCGCGATCGCGTACGAGGCCAGCACTTCGAGCGGGCCGATCTGGGTCGGGCCGTTCGCCGCCAGGCGGGCCCAGCTCCAGCCGATCGCCAGACCGGCGACCGGACCGACGCTCTGCAAGGCGGTGTAGACGCCGATGGCATCGGCGACCTTGGCGCGCTCGGCCAGGTGCGTGCAATAGGAACGCGTCAAGGTGAATACGAACAGCGTCGTCCACAGTGCTGGCGACGGCCACTCGTGTGCGACGTAGCGCAACAGGATCAGCAGCACCGCCGCCTGCAGCACACCGTTGGCGAAGAACACCCAACTTTCGATCGCGTCCATGCGCTCGCGCAGAAGTGCGTCGGCGCCGGGCAGGAAACGCAGCAGGAAATACGACCAGAAGGCGAGGAACAACAGATACACCGCTTCCTGCATCGCCATGGCCAGGGTGAACAGGCCGAACTCGTTCGGATCGAGCCAGTGCGTCCACAACACGATCGCCGCCAACTGCGCGAGCGGGCCGAGCAGTTGTGCGGGCAGGTACAGCAGGGTCTGGCGAATCAGCACGAGGCGTCCTTGCTGGTCACAACATGTCGGTTGCAACGAAGAGAGCTCCGCGCCGGAATCGCGCGAGCTTCCGAGCCGGCCGATTCGATTCCTTACCGGGCCGGTTCATTCATAAATATGAAGATAATTAAGTGATTTGCATCACAGTTTTAGTCCGACGCATACTCCCACGGCATGCTCGGAGCCACAAGGGCAGACCAGGAAAAACCTTCAGTTTCCAGAGGCTTTCGTGACTCATCCCGCAAGCGTCGCACCGGTTCCGCTCACTGTTCCCTCACACGATTCCTGCCATGTCCTGGTCTGCGGCGGCGCCGGCTACATCGGTGCGCACGCCGCTTATGCGCTCGCGCATCAAGGCTTCGAAGTCAGCGTGCTCGACAACCTCAGCACCGGTCATCGCGAGGCCTTGCGCTGGGGCCGCTGGATCGCCGCCGACCTGCTGAAACCGGACACGCTCGATGCCGCCTTCGAGCGTCCGGTCGATGCGGTGATGCATTTCGCCGCGCGCTCGCTGGTCGGCGAATCGGTGGCCACGCCTTACGACTATTACCGGCACAACGTGGTCGGCAGCCTCAATCTGTTGCAGGCGATGCAGCGTCATGGCGTCGGGCGCCTGGTGTTTTCGTCGACGGCCGCGGTCTACGGCGAGCCGGACTCGGTGTCGATCGACGAGGCGCACCGGACCGAGCCGATCAATCCCTACGGCGCGAGCAAGCTCATGGTCGAGCGCATGCTCGCCGATGCCGCGCAGGCCTACGGTTTGCGTTCGGTATCGCTGCGCTATTTCAATGCCGCCGGCGCCGCGGCCCATGCCGGCATCGGCGAATCGCATTATCCGGAAACCCATCTGATCCCGAACGTGTTGCGCGCGGCCCTCGGCGAAGCGCAAGCGCTGCAGGTATTCGGCGACGACTACGACACCATCGACGGCACCTGCGTGCGCGACTACATCCACGTGCTCGATCTCGCCGACGCGCACATCCGCGCCTTGCGCTGGCTCGACAGCACGCCGGGAGCGCATCGTTTCAATCTCGGCAACGGCCGGGGTTTCAGCGTGCTGCAGGTGATCCGCGCGGCCGAAGCCATCGCCGGCCGCCGCATTCCCTATGAGGTGGCGCCGCGCAGAGCCGGCGACCCGCCGGTGCTGGTCGCGGCCAGCGATGCGGCGCGATCGCTGTTGGGCTGGGTCCCGCGTTATACCCGGCTGGAAGATATCGTCGACAGCGCCTGGCAATGGCATAACGCGCCGGCGTTCTGAACGGCGCCTTGCGGTTTCTGCGCAAAGGCGTGCGAGCTCGGGCGCGCCGAGCGTGAACATTGATTCATCCACGCGAAGGCTGCTTCGCTACCATCGTCGTTCGACGGCAACCGGTCGCAACGCATGCGCACATACCAGCCCCTGGCGGCGGCCCTTGGATTCTTCTTGATCGCGGCCAGCCCGCTCGCCGACGCGACCCAGGCGCCTGCCGACTACATCTACACCAGCGCGGGCGATTTCGCCGAGCAGCAGCGCTATCTCGCGCGGCCCGACATCGCCGGCGTGCAGATCGTCTACCACTGGAAGCAGTTGGAGCGAGAGCAGGGCGAGTACGATTTCGATCGGATCGATGCCGACCTCAAGCAGGTGCAGTCCCTGGGCAAGAAATTGTTCATCCAGATCCAGGACCGTTTCTTTGAAGCCCGGGCACGCAACATCCCCGCCTATCTGCTGACCGATCCAATCTATGGCGGCGGCCTCGTGCCGCAACTCGACAACCCCGGCGAGAACCAACCGCAGGCTTCCGGCTGGGCCACGCAGCAATGGAACCCCGCCGTAAGAGAGCGCTTCCAGAAGCTGCTGCAGGCCTTGGCGAAGCGTTACGACGGCCGTATCGAAGGCATCAACCTGCCCGAGACCGCGATCGACATCGACGACAAGCACGACCGCAGCGGTTTCAGCTGCGATAAGTACTTCGCTGCGGAAATGGAAAACCTGGCTGCGGCGCGCATGGCTTTCAAGAAGTCGCACGTGGTCCAGTACGTCAACTTCTGGCCTTGCGAATGGAATAACGACCACGACTACATGGGCCGTTTGTTCGCGTATGCCGCCAAGCACGGCGTTGGTCTCGGCGGGCCCGACATCGTCCCGTTCAAGCCGGGGCAGATGAAGAATTCCTATCCGTTCTTCCATCGCTATCGTGCAAAACTGCCGTTGATCGCGATGGCGATCCAGGAACCGACCCTGACCTACACTGATCAGAAGACCGGCAAGCCGTTCACGCGCGAGGAGTTCACCGCTTTCGCTGAGGATTATCTCGGCGCCGACATCATTTTCTGGGCGACCTCCTCGCCGTGGCTCAATCGCTGAGGGCGTCGTCGCCCGGCCGAGCAGGGCAAGGCGGCGACGACAAGGCTCAGCTTGGCTGCGACCAGCCGATGCTGCCGAAGTTGAACGCCGACACGTCCTTCAGGGCGATTCGGCAGAACACGCCGCGATCGGACGGAAACGCCTGCTGCGACCCGGGGGTGTAGTAGATCGCATCCCTCAGATGCAGGTACAGCGGCGGCCCGGGGCGGAGCGCGCCTTCTTCATCGGAGGCTCTCGCGGCCAGGCCGGCTATCGCTTTCTGGATGCGCGCGGTGATCGGGTGGTGCTGGGCATAGCGCTCGAAGCCGATGACCGTGCCCGAGATCAGCACGCCCGCCACCAGCAAGGTCACCTGGACCTCGGGCGCTCCGTCCTGGGTCGCGGTGTCGGCGACCACTTCGAGCACGATGTCGCGGGTCCCGAAATCCGCAAGCAAGCTGTTGCCCGCGCCCCTGTCCTGGGTCATGCCGTTCTCCTCGTGGCCGGTTGTCGCGCCGGTCGGGCGCATCGATTCGAAGCGGCCGTCGCGACCGCCAAAAAGGGGTACGCAATTGGTCGGCAAAGACGGCCAGAACACGGCCAGGACACGCTCAGAACCAGGATGCCTCGGTCCGGTCCTGCCGCCGGCGCACTCGATGCCGGCGGCTCCCGGTAGCGGTCGGTTCGCGCCGAACCGCGCCTTGTCGATGTTCCTATCCGATCGCGCAAGCGCGGTGTTCGTGCGCAGCACCGACCAAGCCTCAAGCCCCGATGCAGCGTTCCACTGCGAGTGCTTCTGCTTTGGTTGAGCGCATGCGATAACCGGTCGATCTTCAATCGTACCGGAGTCATCCATGTCCGCCATCGCCACCGTCGTGGCCAGCAGCGACGGCGTCCCGTATCAGGTTCGTTTCAGCGACGACCTCGACCACCACTGGCTCGCCGACGAGCCCGCCGAACAGGGCGGCGCCGACAGCGGCCCGCCGCCGGAGCGCCTGCTGCTGTCGAGCCTCGGCGCCTGCACCGCGATCACCTTGCGCATGTACGCCGCACGCAAGCAATGGCCGCTGAGCGCGGTCGAAGTGGAATTGAGCTTCAATCCCGACGGCAAGCCCACCGAGGGCACCGACATCCGCCGCCGCATCGTCCTGAGCGGCGACCTCAGCGATGAGCAACGCGAGCGCCTGCTGCAGGTCGCCAACGCCTGCCCGATCCATAAGGTGCTGACTGGCGGGGTGCGAATCGCGACTGCGCTGGCGGTGCAGGCCGCCTGAGCCGCGCTCACCGAGCGCCGCCGCGCCGGATACGGCGGCGGGTCTCGCCACGCCGTTGCCGGTACTGGCTTTTCCTTCCAGTGGTGGAGGCGCGTGCGCCTCGCTAACATCTCATGCCCGGATACAGGCATGGGGCAGCATCAGCTGGAATGCCTGGCGATCCGCGTGGGGCTGGGCATCACTGGCGAATTCCCCGGGGTCGGGGTCAAACGAACGAACAAGGATGGGGCATGGAAGGCATTGAAGGCATTGATTCCGCAACGCGGGAAGACTTGGCGAACATCCAACAGGATTTGAACGAAGCTACGATTTCGTTCTTGTCGGGGCTCGCCGACGTTTCGGAAAAATTGCGAAACGGCGACATATACGACGTGGACAAAGAAGCTGCGATGGTCCGCGCTCTGATCCTGAGCGCAAAGCTCTCGTCGGAGCGGATGCTGGAGGTGGCCAATAGCCCCGAGCTCAGGCGAGATTCCATTCGTAAGCGCCTGGCGGCGCAGGCTATGTTCGACTACGACCGCCTGGCCAGAATGCTGGCGAACGAGAGCCTGGCCCCGATCCAGCGCCTGCAGCAGTTCGCCGATCATTTCAACGTAAATCTCAATAAGAGTCTCGGACGCTTCGCCGACGGCGCCAAGTATGGAAAAGTGCTCGGACGGGTGGACGACGCACTGACCGCCGGCGATCTGATCGCAGCGGTCGTCAACCGGGACGGTGCGAAACTGGCCGGCGTCGTCGCCGGATACATAGCGACCGAGGCGCTGGCGGCAATCGGGAACATGGCCGTAGCAGGCGCGGTCGCCGCGGGCGCCATCAGCGCGCCGGTCGCATTGGCCGCCTCGGTCATCGTCGTGGCTACGGCGACGGTTTTCGGCGTACAGGTCGAGGAAGATGCCGAAGAGTTCTTCGCCGGGGTATTCGGTGAGAAGGAAGATCAGGATATCGGCGCATTGATATCGCGCGTCTTCGCCGAATTCGACAACGGGTCAGTCACGTTCCCGAATCTGAACTATGTCGCGCGGCTGGGTACCGAAGGTGACGACGTTCTTCTGGGATCGAACCTGCGCGACTCCATCGTCGGCGGTGCCGGTAACGACACGATCGAAGGTGGCGCATTAAGCGACTACCTGGGCGGTGACGAAGGCGACGATGTCTTGCGTGGCCAGAACGGCGCAGACATGTTGCTCGGCGGCTCCGGTTCCGACACCTTGATCGGTGGTGTCGGCAACGACACCCTCAAGGGCGGGGAGGGGCACGACTTCTACGATTTCACCCGCGAAGACTTCTTCGACGGCCGCACCCAGGACATTATCGTCGACGCCGATGGCAATGGCCGTATCCGCTACGAGGGCCTTGCGGTCGGAGCCGATTCGCCGTTCACTTCGGTTACTCAAGACGGTTTCAGCTGGCTGACCACCGATAAGTTGTTCCGTTTGTTGCTGGTGGGCGAAGGCGCCTCGCAGAACCTGATCCTGGTCCATCGCGAAACCAATGCGCGCATCGTGGTCCAGAACTGGAGCAATGGCGATCTCGGCATCGATCTGCCCGATCCGGGCGGCATGAGCTTGCCTACGGGACAATCGCTCACCGGCCTCCACGACCTTTTCGGTCGCGACGGCAATCCCTTGCTCGAACACAGCGGCAGCGACAGCGTCTACGGTATGGCCGGCAACGACGGCCTGGATGGCGGCTACGGCGACGATCACCTGGATGGCGGCGACGGCGAAGATCTGCTGATGGGCGGTCCCGGGCGCGACACCCTGATCGGTGGAGACGGCAACGACTTCATCTTCGACGGCTCCACGGTGATGTATTGGAAGCGATGGTCGGATCCGGCGAACGTAACGCATCCCTGGGCCTGGGTCGACACCACCGGGCCCGGCCGCGAATTGGCCGCGGGCAACGGTTGGTACTTCTTCGGCCCCAGCGAGGCGGCGGTCGATGCGCGCGATTACCTGCGCCGGCTCGATATGTACGCCCAGCGGGGCGGCATGACCGCCGATGAGGTCAACGCCGAACCGGGCCGCGAGCCGACGAACCCCTTCGTAGACCTCGACCCGAACGCAGGCAACCAGAGCGGCGACGATGTGATCGACGCCGGCGCCGGCTCGGACGTAGTCCGCTCGGGCGAGGGCGACGACACCATCGACGGCGGCAGCGGCAACGACTTGCTGCTCGGTGCCGAGGACGACGACTTCATCCAGGGCGGCACCGGCGACGACGTCATCTTCGGCGACGTGCTGCTCGGCACGGCCACCGCGCTGGACGGCAGCAGCTGGGCCGCTTCGACCGACGCGAACGTTTCCGGCAACGACGTGATCATGGGCGGCGCCGGCGCGGACGTGATCTATGGCCAGGGCGGCGACGACGTGATCGACGGCGGCGACGACGACGATGTGATTCGCGGCGACCGCATCGGCAGCGAACCGGAATCGGATGCGCGCAACCCAGGCGTGGCCGAGGACGATCTGATCGATGGCGGCCGCGGCAACGACCGCATCGAAGGCAATGCCGGTCATGACACGGTGCGAGGCGGCGATGGCGACGACATCGTCATTGGCGACGACGCCGTTACGGCAGGTGCTTTGCACGGCAACGATACCCTTGACGGCGGTATCGGCAACGATCAGCTGTGGGGCATGGGCGGGCACGACGTCATCGATGGCGGCGACGGTGCGGATACTTTGATCGGCGACGACGCCGCGCTCGGCACCGCCTATCACGGCAACGACCTGCTTCGCGGCGGCGCCGGCAACGATATCGCGTTCGGCCAGGGCGGCAGCGACCTTGTAGAAGGTGGTGCGGGCGACGACGTGCTGATGGGCGACGCCAATGTGGCGGACGTCGAGCTGGCGGCTCACGGCAACGACACCGTCATCGGCGGTGCCGGCAAGGACAAGCTGTACGGCAATGGCGGCAACGATCGGCTCGATGGCGGAGACGACGACGACCAGGCCTGGGGCGGCGAGGGCGACGATACCCTCGCCGGCGGTGCCGGTAACGATTACCTCGACGGAGACGGTTTGTCGGTGGCGCCGGAACAGCACGGTCGCGACACCCTGGACGGCGGCGACGGGGCCGATGTGATCTACGGCTTCGGTGGAGACGACCTGCTGTTTGGCGGCTCCGGCAACGATATTCTTTACGGCGACGACGATGTGGGCGCCTTCAGCGGCAACGATCGCATCAATGCCGGCAGCGGCGACGATTCGGTCTGGGCCGGCGGTGGCAACGACTCTGTTCGCGGCGACGGCGGAAACGACGCGCTGCTGGGCGGCGCGGGCGACGACCATCTGCTGGGCGGCGACGGCAACGATTCGCTGCGAGGCGATGCGGGCAACGACAAGCTCGATGGCGGGCTCGGAACCGACGTCTACCACTTCGAGGTCGGCTTCGGCGACGACGAAATCGTCGCCGGTACGGAAGCCGGCGTCGTCGATCTCCTTCAGTTCGGCGACGGTATCGCCCAGGAAGCGTTGAGGCTGCTGCGGGTCGGCGACGATCTGGTGGTCTCGATTTCCGGCAGCAGCGACCGCGTCACCTTGCGCGGCTACTACACGGCACCGGGGCAGCACCAGTTCCGTTTCTCCGATGGCTCCCAATGGAATGCGGCGGACATCCTGGCCCACGTTTCCATGCCTGAAAACGTTCCTTCCACCGGAACCGACGTGCTGGGCACCGAAGGCAACGACCTGATCGGCGGTGGCGACGGTCGCGACCAGGTGTACGGAGGTGCCGGCGACGACATCCTTTATGGCTATGGCGGCGACGACATCTTGAGCGGCGATGGCGAGTACTGGCGATTCGGTGGGAACTGGTTTCAGTCCGGCAACGACATCATCCTCGGCGGATCGGGCAACGATACCGTTCTGGGCGGTGGCGGCGACGATACCTTGCTCGGTGAGGACGGCAACGATCAATTGAAGGGCGGCGACGGTATCGATCGCTTGCTCGGTGGGGCGGGTACGGATCTGCTCGAAGGGGAATGGGGTAACGACCAACTCGATGGCGGCGAAGGCGGCGACAGTCTTGCCGGCGGCGCGGGGCACGACCGTTTGCAGGGAGGCGTCGGCAACGATGTGTTACAGGGCGATGGCGGCGACGACTGGCTGGATGGCGGAAGCGGTAACGACAGCCTGATGGGATCGTCCGGCGCCGACATCTATGTATTCGAGCAAGGTTTCGGGCGCGACCAGATCTGGAGCAGCGCCGCCGAAGACTACGAGCAGTTGGATACCGTTCGCTTTGGCGCCGGAATCCGCAAGGAGGATATCGTCGCCGAGCGCGTCGGCGATAACCTGGTCTTGAGCATCGGAACCGACGATGTGCTGACCCTTCACGACTACTTCAACTCGAATTTCAGTATCCGTCAGATACAGTTCGCTGATGGCAGCCAGTACGAAGTCCCGGTCAATATCTACCGCATCGGCGGCAACGAGTCGGAAATCATCGACGGGGCGGACGGCAACGACCGGATCGCCGGCGGCAGCGGCGACGACATTATTCGAGGCGGTAGCGGACGCGATTGGCTCGATGGTCAGAATGGCTCGGACGAGTTGCATGGCGAAGCAGGCGATGACGTACTTTATTCCGCTGCCGATGTGGACGGCGTCGACAAGCTTTACGGCGGCGACGGCAACGACATCCTCTCGGGCAATGGTGAGGACCGACTGTTCGGCGGTAGTGGCGACGACCGGCTCTGGAGCAACGGTTCGGGAGTTACCTTGGACGGGGGCATCGGAGACGACACCTTGGAGGCTGCCTACGGCGATACTGCCATCGGCGGCGACGGCAACGACACCATTTTCGGCGGAAGCCTGATCGAAGGTGGGCTTGGCGACGATGTGCTGCACCAAAGCAGTGGTGTCTACCGTTTCGACGCGCAGTTCGGCAACGACCGTTTCGCTACCGGCAACGGCTTCACCACGTCCACTTTGCGTTTCGCGCACTTGACCGACCCGAGCAGCCTGTATCTGGTGGTGCAGCCCGGCGAAGACGATGGCGAAGGCGGACAGATTGGTCGGCTGAGCACCCTGCATGTCGCCGGCAGCAACGATTCGATCCGGTTCGACGGCGGCGGGAACTATCGAGTCGAACTGGCCGACGGCTCGTCGTGGACGATCGACGAGCCCCTGCTTTACGGACAGGACGACGATTTCCTGAGCCAGGTCCTCATCGGTAACCGTGTCCGTCATATCGGCTTCGTTGGCAACGATGTGCTCGACGGCAGCGCCGGAGCGGAAGCGATATTCGGCGGCGACGGTGCCGACCGCGTGGGTGCGAACGGCGGCGACGACATTCTCAGCGGCGGCGCCGGCGACGACATCTACGTGTTGAGCGGATTGGCATCGGGCCGGACGATTTTCGACACTCGCAACGACAATCTTTCTGAGACGGACGTGATCAAGTTCGGCGCAGCCTGGCAGCGCCCGGACGTTGCGTTCTCGGCCGACGGCAAGCACCTGGACATCAGCGACACGCAGGGCAATCGTATTGCGCAGGTCTTCAACTTCTTCGCGGGATCGGCCAGCGCTGGGTTCGAAGTCGATCGCTTCGAGTTTGCCGACGGCACTTCGCTCAGCGCCGAGGACGTGTTCGCTCTGACGCCCGGTGCGCCGCAGTTCTTGTCGGGCATGGAAGGCGACGACCTCCTGCTGGGCGGGGACGGCGACGACGAGATCGTCGGCGCCGGCGGCAACGACATCCTGCATGGACGAGGCGGCAGCGACGTGTTGTCCGGCGGCACGGGCGGGGACATCTACCGCTTCGGCCGAGGCGACGGAAGCGATGCGATCTACGAGCTGGGCCGACCGATCGGACCGACCGGCCCCACTCCCGAGGCGATCGTTGAACTCTCCCGGACCGCCGAGTTCACCGAGGACGTCCCGGAGACCGTCGATGCGGTGCAACTGGGCGAAGGCATCGCGACCAGCGACGTCAGTCTGCAGCGCTCCTTCAACGACCTGCATATCGGTATCGTCGGCACCGACGATATTCTGCAGATCGTCGGGTACTTCGCCGACGATCCGTCGAGTTCGGATTGGGACGGACGGGTCGAGGAAATCCGCTTCGCCGACGGCACGGTCTGGGATGTGCAAGCGGTCTTGGCGATGCTGCCGAGCGAGCCGCCGGTACCGACCGATTTCGTGCGATCGGCCGAGATTTCGCCGTCGATCGCGGCGCAGGACGCACCGCCGCGCTCGGATTTGTCCGAACATCGTTCCACTGGTGTTTTGCCGTCCGGCCCGGCGTCGCCGTCGACTCGTTCGCCGCAGAGCGGGGCGACGACCCGTTCGGAGCTGCAGGCACTGATCGCGGCGATGGGCAGCTATGGCAATGGCGCCGGATCCATCGCGCCCGTCAAGGATGTGCAGACGGCATCGGCCGGCATGTGGCAAGCCAACAGCCTGGCGTACATCGATGCCAGTGGCATCGGCCGCATGGCGGTTTAGGGCTCGATTCGCAGTCCGACGACGCTTGAACAACCGGATAGGCCCGGCCAGGAAGCCGGGCCTATCCGTTGAGGCCGTGCCGATGCCCCGCCTGTATCGAATCGGCCCGCGCCGCACCGGACTCCGGTGCGGCGCATACGATCAGGACTTCAGGAACTCCAGCAAGTCCTGGTTGAGTTTTTCCTTGTGGGTGTCGGTCAGGCCGTGCGGAGCGCCGGGGTAGACCACCAGTTTGCTGTTCTTGACCAGTTTGGCCGAGGCGCGTGCGGCCGCATCGATCGGCACGACCTGGTCGTCGTCGCCGTGCAGGATCAGGGTCGGCACGTCGAACTTCTTCAGGTCTTCGGTGAAGTCGGTTTCCGAGAACGCCTTGATGCTGTCGTAGGTGTTCTTGTGGCCGCCCTGCATGCCCTGGACCCAGAACGAATCGATCATGCCCTGCGATTGCTTCGCGCCGGGACGGTTGAAGCCGAAGAACGGGCCGCCGGCGAGGTCCTGGTACAACTGCGAGCGGTCGGCGATGGAGCCTGCGCGCAGGCCGTCGAACACTTCCTTCGGCAGGCCGCCGGGGTTGGCGTCGGTCTTGAGCATCAGCGGCGGCACCGCCGAGATCAGGCCGGCCTTCTTGACCCGCTGGGTGCCGTGACGGCCGATGTAGCGCGCGACTTCGCCGCCGCCGGTGGAGAAGCCGAACAGGGTCGCACCCTGGATGTCGAGATGTTCGAGCAACTGGGCCAGGTCGTCGGCGTAGTGGTCCATGTCGTTGCCGTCCCAGGGCTGGCTGGAGCGGCCGTGGCCGCGACGGTCATGGGCGATGGTGCGATAGCCGTGATCGGCGAGAAACAGCATCTGCGCTTCCCAACTGTCGGCGCTCAGCGGCCAGCCGTGGCTGAAGACCACCGGCTCGCCGTCGCGCGGGCCCCAGTCCTTGTAATAGATCTGCACGCCGTCTTTGGTGGTGAAAGTGCCCATGGTGTCGCTCCTGTGCGGTGGGGAATAGGGAAGTGTGGTCGATGCGGGCGACACCGGCGTTGACCGGCGTCGCAGGGACTCGCTTTGAACTCGTAGCGTCAACTGCGAAAGATGAAATCAGGGCGCGGTATCGACGAGCACCAGTTCGGCATCGTCGATCGCGACGACGCGGATCGCGCCTTCGTTGCGGATCGCCGCACCGTCGCGAACCTGCAGGCGCACGCCGTTGACTTCGACGCTGCCTTTGGCCGGCACCAGATAGCCGTAGCGCTCGCCGGCGAAGACGTATTCCGCCGATTCGCCGGCGGCGAGGGTCAGGCCGAGCACGCGCGCATCGGCGCGGATCGGCAAGCTGTCTTCGTCGCCTTCGATGCCGCTGGCCAGGATGACGAAATGACCGGCGCGGTCGCCCTTCGGAAAGGGCTTGCTGCCCCAGGTCGGCGCGCCGCCGCGCTGATCGGGAATGATCCAGATCTGGAAGATCCGGGTGGTGCCGGATTCGAGGTTGTACTCGGCGTGCTGGATGCCGGTGCCTGCGCTCATGACCTGCACGTCGCCGGCTTCGGTGCGGCCGCGGTTGCCGAGGTTGTCCTGGTGGGTGATGGCGCCGTCGCGGACGTAGGTGATGATCTCCATGTCGGCGTGCGAATGCGGCGGAAAGCCGGTATTGGCCTGGATGGTGTCGTCGTTCCAGACCCGCAGCGCGCCCCAGCCCATGCGCTCGGGATCGCGGTAACCGGAGAACGAGAAGTGATGCTTGGCGTCGAGCCAACCGTGGTCGGCGCCGCCGAGGCTATCAAAGGGGCGAAGTTCGATCATGTCCGTGTCCTCGTGGAGTGGATGCCGTGCGGCTTGAGGAGAACGATAGGCCGATGCGATCAGGTTTAGAATGGAACCGATGGAAAGTCATTCTTTCCAAAAAAGACATGGACACTCGCGATGCAGAAACTGCCCGACCTGGAAGCCTGGGCGATCTTCGCCAAGGTCGCCGAAACCGGATCCTTCGCCCGCACCGCCGCCGAGTTCGGCCTGGCGCAGGCGACCGTGTCCAAGGCGGTCACGCGCCTGGAAACGCGCCTGAAGACGGTGTTGTTCCACCGCACCTCGCGCAAGATGTCGCTGACCGAGAGCGGCCGCGGCGCGCTCGAACGCGCCAGCCGCATCCTCGCCGAGGGCGAGGCGGTGGAGGCCGAGATCACCGCCCAGGCCGCGAGCCCGCGCGGCCAGGTGCGGATCGCCGCGCCGATGTCGTTCGGCATCGCCCATCTGTCGCCCTTGCTGCCGGAGTTCATGGCGCGCTATCCCGACATCGCCCTGGAAATCGTGTTCGACGACGGCGTCACCGACCTCATCGGCGGCGGCTACGACCTGGCTCTGCGGATCTCGACCCTGGCCGATTCGAGCCTGTTGGCGCGGCGCTTGTGCGGCGTGCGCATTCTGTTGGTCGCTTCGCCGGCGTATCTGCAGCGACGCGGGCGGCCGAAACATCCGCGGCAACTGGCCGATCACGACGCGTTGTTCTATACCTATTCGCGCTTCGGTAATGCCTGGCGTTTCAACCACAAGCGCCACGGCGATTTCTCGATCAGCGTGGCGACGCCGCTGCGCGTGAACAACGCCGAGGCATTGAATCCCGCGCTGCTGGCAGGGCAGGGCCTGGCGCTGCAGCCCGAGTTCCTGGTCTGGCGCGAACTGCGCAACGGCAAGCTCGAAGTGGTGATGCCGGAGTGGGCGCCGCCGCCGATCGCCTTGCACGTGGTCACGCCGCCGGGCCGCATGCGCCCGACGCGCGTGCAGGTCCTGATCGATTACCTGGCGCGCAAATTCGAGAAGGCGCCGTGGGCCGAGCCGGGCGAGTGAAGCCGTCTGCGACTCAGGCCGCGACTCAGGCGCGATCGGCTTCCAATGCAGCGGTCGGGTTCGTGCGCGCCCGCCGCGCCGAGATCAGCATCTGCGCGGCGGCGTACAAGGTCACTGCCAGCACCAGCCAGCGCAGCCATTCCAGCGGCAACGACTTGACCAGGAACGCGGCGATCAACACCCCGGGGATGCCGCCCAGGGCCAGGCCCAAGGCGGCGCGCAGATCGTAACGGCCGCTGCGCACGAAGGCCGCGCCGCCCACCGGCATCAGGAAGGCGCAGGCGCCCATCATGATCGGGAAGGCCGCAAGCGGGTTCATGCCCAGCAGGCTGACCAGGATCAGGCACGGCGCGTACAGGCCGATGCCGAGCATCATCAAGGCACCCAAGACGAAGCTCGCGGCGATGGCGAAAGCGAGCGTCGCGCCGGACAGGCCCAGCGCTTCGCCGCCGCCGGGCAGCCATTGCAGGTTGGTGGCGAGAAACAACAACGCCGAGACCAGTAGGGCGATGCCCATGCCGATCTGGATCGCGCGCTTCGGCAGCCGCGCCACCACCCGCACGCCGGCCCAGGCGCCCAACACCGCGGCAGCGATCATCCCGGCCAGAGTGACGAAGTCGACGCTGACCACGGCGATGAAGATCAGGGCCTGGGCGATGGTCGGCAAGGCATGGCCGACGTTCAAGGTGCCGGGAATGCGATCGTCGGCGACCCGGCCGCGCAGTTTGAAGATCGCGGTGGTGGTGGCGAAGGAACCGATGCCGAGGGTGTCGAAGAAGTTCGCGACCAGGCCGGTCGACCAATCGCCGGGTCGGGGCCGCGGCGATTCGCCGGCTGCCGGGTCGCGCTTGCGGCGGTCGCGTTCCAGACCGTACCAACGCCAGGCATAGGCCAATGCGAGCAAGGCCAGGGCCGTCCAAAGTACCGCGACCTCGAGGCTCGGACGGTTCATGACGACGCCCCGGCCAGCGATGGCAAACGCGAGGGCAAACGGCTTTCGATTTCGACGGACATGGCGCCTCCCGACACGACCGGGCCATGGTCGGACCCGCGCGCCGACGCGGCTTGTGTCGCTTACGCGCTCCGGATGCGGATAACGGCACAGTCGTCGGGTCGCGATGGCGCTCGCACGGCTGGCTCAAGCCGACCGCAAGACTGGAAAGGCAGGGCGACCGGCCCGCGGCGTCACGCCGTTACCGCCCGTAAAGGTGACCTGCGTCACTTGTCGGGACGATTGCAGCGGACGGGGTAGGGATCGGCGCTGCTGCCTCGTCTCTATAGAGGAACGCTAGCTCATGCCCTGCGGGGTGCGATGCCGACGGCGACGAGCGCCATTCTTTCAAGGACGACAGACCATGACCCGCCTTCCGCCTCGCATCGCCCGTGCGCGTGCTCACGGCACGCAACCGAACGCGTCGGCTTCCGGGACGAAGCCGGCACTCGCCAAGGACGGCGAGGGCGCGTGCGCGCACCGCGCCACCGCGCCGTTGACCGCGGCGGTGGTACTGGTGGCCGCACTTTCGGCTTCGCCGAGCCAGGGACAAATCATCGCGGCGCCGGAAGCGCCCGCGACACAGCGCCCGGTGTTGCTGACCGCACCCAACGGCGTGCCCCTGGTCAACATCCAGACACCGTCGGCGGCCGGTGTCAGCCGCAACGTCTACCAGCAGTTCAATGTCGGCCCCGAAGGCGCGATCCTCAATAACAGCCGCGGCAATGTGCAGACCCAACTCGGCGGCTGGGTGCAGGGCAATCCCAACCTCGCCACCGGGCCGGCGCGGATCATCCTCAACGAGGTCAACGGCGGCGATGCGAGCCGCCTGCGCGGCTATCTCGAAGTCGGCGGCCAGCGCGCTGAGGTGATCATCGCCAACCCGGCCGGCATCGCCGTCGACGGCGGCGGTTTCATCAACGCCAGCCGCGCCACCCTGACTACCGGCACACCGCAGTTCAACTCGTTCGGCGGCCTCGACAGCTTCCTGGTCCGCGGCGGCACCATCACCATCGACGGCAAGGGCCTGGACGCCAGCAAGACCGACTACGCCGCGATCCTCGCCCGCGCGGTGCAGGCCAATGCCGGCATCTGGGCCAGCGAGCTCAAGCTCGTTACCGGCGCGAATCGGATCTCCGCCGATCACGCCCAGATCGCCGCGGCGGACACCTCCGGCAACGCGCCGACCTATGCCTTGGACGTCGCCGCGTTGGGCGGCATGTACGCCGGCAAGATCGTGCTGGTCGGCACCGAAGCCGGACTCGGCGTGCGCAACGCCGGCACCGTGCAGGCGGCCTCGACCTCGGCGACGCCACTCGCCGGCGCCGGCCAACTCGTCGTCACCAGCGCCGGACGCCTGGAAAACATCGGCAGCCTGCAGGCCACGACCGACGCGAGCCTGAGCGCATCGACGTTCGACAACAGTGGCCGCGTGTCCAGCGGCGCGAACCTCAAGATTGCGACCCAGGGCGCCCTCAACAACCGCATCGGCGAGCGGGGCGGCACGCTCGAAGGCTCGCGTCTGGAGTTGAACAGCGCGGGCGATCTCGATAACCGCGGCGGCACCTTGCGCCAGACCAGCGCTGCGGCATTGGCCTTGAATGCGCCGAGCCTGAGCAACCGCGGCGGCAGCATCGGCCTGGAACCGATCGCACAGACACCCACGCCGGGCACCGGGCCTGGCCATGGCGGCGGTACGCCGCCGACCACACCCGGCAACGGTGGCGGTACTCCTGGCACCGGTGAGGGCGGTGGCGTCGTGCCGCCGCCGTACCAGCCGCCGTCGCCGGGGGTGATCGCCACGGCCGGCACCTTGCGCAACGACGGCGGGCGCATCCATGCCGGCGGTGCGATCTCGCTGCAGAGCGCAAACCTGGACAACCAGGGCGGCACTCTCAGTCTGGCCGACATGACGATCAGCCAGCCGCGTTTCGACAACCGCGGCGGCACGCTCAACATCAGCAACGTCTTCAACGCCCAGGTCGAGCAATTCGACAACAGCGGCGGCAAGCTCAATGCCGGCCGCTTGAACATCGCCGCGAGCGGCGACTTGCTCAATCGCGACGGCACGCTGACCAGCGCCAGCGACGCCCAGCTCTCGGTCGGCGGAACACTCGACAACAGCGGCGGCACCATCGCCGCGACCGGCGCGCTGAGCGCAGCGGTGACCGGCGCGGCGATCAACAACGCGGGCACCTTGATCGCCAATCGCGATATCGGCCTGAGCGCCGCCGCGCTCGACAACACCAAGGGCAGCATCCAGTCGGCGCAGGCGGACACGCGCTTGAACGTGGTCGGTGCCCTGAGCAACGCCCAGGGCCAGATCGGCGCGGCCGGCGACCTGCAGTTGCAGGCCGGCAGCCTGGCCAACAGCGGCAGCCTGCGCGGTGCCCGCGACGTCACCGTGGTCAGCGGCGGCGTCTTCAATAACGACGGCAGCCTCACCGCCGGCCGCAACGCCAGCGTCGCCGCCGGCAGTCTGCAAGGCGGAAGCACCGGCGTGCTCGGCGCCGGCATCCAGGCCGACGGCAAACTCGCCGGCGCCGGCGAATTGCAGGTCACCACCCGCGGCGCCCTGGTCGCCCACGGCACCCAGCTCGCCGCCGGCAAGGCGAGCCTGCAGGGCGCGAGCGTCGATGTTTCCGCGGGCCAGACCAGTGCCGCCGAGATCGCGCTGACCGCTACTCAAGGCAACGTCGACACCAGCCGCGCCACCGTCGCCACCGCCGGCCGCTTGAGCGTCGTCGCCAACGCCAACGCTGCGCAAACCGTGATCAACCAAGCCGGCAAGCTCCATGCCGGCGAACTCGACCTCCGCGCCGCCAATATCGCCAACACCCAGGGCGGCGAGATCGTCCAGACCGGTACAGCGGCCAGCACGCTCGCGGTGAGCGGCACGCTGAACAACGACGGCGGCCGCATCGCCAGCAACGGGCAGGATCTGGCGCTGCAGGGCGCAGCCATCAGCAATCGCGGCGGCAAGATCGAACACGCCGGCAGCGGCGCGCTGAAGATCGCCGGCGGCCGTTTCGACGGCGACAATGGGCAGATCACCGGCAACGGCGGCTTGCTCATCGAGCTGGCCGGCGCCTTCAATCAGGACGGCGGCAAGACCAGCGCCAAGCAGATCGTCATCGACGCCGGCGCGCTGAGCAATCGCGGCGGGCAGATCGTCCAGACCGGCACCGGCACGACCCACATCGGCGTGCGCGGCGCGCTCGACAACAGCGGCGGCATCCTCGCCAGCAACGGCCAGACCCTAGTCGCCGCCGGTAGCCTCAACAACCGGGCCGGCACTCTGCGTGCGGCCGAAGGCTCGGCGCTCAGCCTCAGCGTCGACGGCTTGCTCGACAACAGCCTCAAGGGCGAGATCGGCGCCGGTGGCAAGGTCGACGTGCAGGCGGGAGGTTTGAACAACGACAGCGGCCGCATCACTTCGGTCGGCGATGTCGCCGTCGATGCGCGCAACGGCGCCGCCACCAATCTCGGCGGCACCATCGCCGGCAACGGCAACACCCGCCTCCAGGCCGCCAGCCTCGACAACAGCGGCGGCACCGTCGCCGCGGTGCGCGGCCATCTCGACATCGCCACTGCCGGCCTGACCCGCAACGACGGCGGCAGCCTGCAGGCCGGCGCCAGCACCACGCTCGCCAACGGCGGCTTGAGCAATCGCGGCGGCAAGGTGTTCGGCGACAGCCTGTCGGTCGACACCCGCGGCAACGCGCTCGACAACAGCGGCAAGGGGGCGCTCGCGGCGACCAACACCGTCGCGCTGAAATCCGGCGCCTTGAACAACGACAGCGGCGTGATCCAGTCCGGCAAGGCGATGAGCATCGACACCGGCGGCCAGGCCCTGATCAACACCAACGCTGCCGGCGCCAGCAACGGCCGGGGCGGCATCAGCAGCGCCGACACTCTGACCCTCAACGCCGGCGCGGTGAACAACAACGCCGGCTTCATCGGCGCCAAGCAGGCGCTGGTCGCGAACACCGGCGCGGTCGGCAACAGCGGCGGCACGGTGCTGGGCGAAAGCAGCATCCGCATCGACACCCATGGCGCGACCTACGACAACCGCGGCGGCCAGACCCAGGCCAAGGGCGATCTGACCCTCAGCGCCGGCGCGATCGACAACATCGGCGCGCTGATCCGTTCGCTCGGCACGACCACGCTCAACAGCGGGAATCTGATCAACGCCGGCAGCTCGGGCGCGAACCAGGGCATCGAAGGCCGCAACGTCGCGATCAACAGCGGCGGCCTCGACAACACTTCCGGTGCGATCCGCGCCGATGCCAACGTCACCATCGCCAGCGGCAGCACTGTCGACAATCGCGGCGGGCTGATCTCGGCCGGCGATACCGTCGCGATCGTCGATCCCAACGCCGCCAACCCGGCGGCGAAGACGCTCAACCTGATCAACGGCAACGGCACCCTGGTCGCCGACAAATTGCTCAAGATCGACGCCGCGCGCTTCAGCGGCGATGGCCGTGCGGTGTCCGGCAAGGACCTCAGCATCGCCCTGACCCAGGACGTGGTGAACCACGGCGAGGTCGGCGCCAACGGCAACGTCAGTTACACCACCACCGGCGACTTCACCAACAACGGCAAGCTCGTTGCCGGTGCGACCCTGACCGTGGCCGGCCGCAACGTCGCCAACAACGCCGGCGCCGAGATCGCCGGCCAGACCACCATCGTCCGCGCCGCCGACACCCTGAGCAACCGCGGCCTGATCGACGGCCACGACACCCGCCTCGACGCCGGCACCGTCAGCAACATCGGCACCGGCCGCATCTACGGCGACGTGGTTTCGATCGGCGCCGGCACCGTCAACAACGATGCCGAAAGCGTCGGCGGCACGATCAAGGCCGGCACCATCGCCGCGCGCAACAGCCTCGACATCGGCGCGGGCACCGTCAACAACCGCGAGCACGCGCTGATCTTCAGCGGCGGCGACCTGTTCATCGGCGGCGCGCTCAACGGCGAGCGCGAGGCGACCGGGCAGGGCGGCACGCTCAACAACTTCAGTGCCGACATCGAGTCCCTCGGCGACCTGTCGATCGCGATGGGACGGATCAACAACTGGGACGTGCATATCCGCAAGGGCCCGCAGGCAACGCCGGCGAAGGCGCCGACGGTACTGCTCGCGCCGATCGGCGGCAGTGGCTTCTACACCCTCGACCAGGTCATCTTCGTCATGGGCTCGCCGATCGTGTATCTGCGCAACCCCGATGGCACTGCGGGGCAATTGCTGACGGTTGAAGGCTTCGGCCTGTGGACGACCTCGTATGCGGTCACCGAAGACACTGCGACCGACGTCTACCCCTCGCGCATCGTCGCCGGCGGCGACATGGCGCTGTCCGGCGCCGTGCACAACAAGAGCAGCAAGATCATCGCCGGCGGCACCCTGACCGCCAGCGACGTCACCAACGAAGGTTTGACCGGCAACCGCCGCATCGTCAGCTCGACGATCGTCATGAACCACAAGGGCGAGTTCCAGGGCAGCGTCAGCCACCCCGACATCAACGAAACCATCGACCTGGAGAAGTACACCCCGCTGCAGAACGTCAACGCGGTGCAGGGCTACAACCCGGGCGCGGCCGGTACGGCCAACGTCGACGCACGCGGCGGCGGGGCTGGCGGAGTCAACGGCGGCGCCGGTCCGGGCGCAGTGGTCGAGGTACCGGCCCAGGTCGGTGCGGTAATCCGCGCCTCGGGCGCCAGCGCCGGCACCGCCGGCGGTGCGAATGGCGCCGACGGCACCGGACGCAACGAGAACATCCCGATGGTCGTGCGCACCAGCCTGCCCAATGCGACAGTGCCGCGCGCCAGCCTGTTCGGCCTGCGTCCGGATGCCGGCAGCCGTTATCTGATCGAGACCGATCCGCGCTTCGCCAATCATCGCCAATGGTTGAGCAGCGACTATCTGTTGAGCCGCATGGGCTTCCAGCCCGAGCACCTGCTCAAGCGCCTCGGCGACGGCTTCTACGAACAAAAACTGATCCGCGAGCAGGTCGCCCAGCTCACCGGCTATCGCTATCTCGACGGTTTCGGCAGCGACGAAAGCCAATACACCGCGCTGATGAACGCCGGTGCGACCTTCGCCCAGCAATTCGGCCTGCGCCCGGGCGTGGCCCTGACCGCGGCGCAGATGGCGCAGTTGACCAGCGACATCGTCTGGCTGGTCGAACAGACCGTCAGTCTGCCCGACGGCGGCAGCCAGCGCGTGCTGGTGCCGCAGGTGTACGTGCGCGTGCGTCCCGGCGACATCGACGGCTCCGGTGCCTTGCTCGCCGGCAATGCGGTGCGCATCGGCAGCGCCGGCGACGTGGTCAACACCGGCACCATCGCCGGCCGCGCGCTGGTGTCGATCACCGCCGAAAACGTCAACAATCTCGGCGGCCGCATCGCCGGCGCCAACGTGGCGATCGACGCGCGCAACGACCTCAACAACCTCGGCGGCAGCATCACCGCACGCGACTCGGCGGTGCTGACCGCCGGCCGCGACATCAACATCCGCACCACCACCCAGAACTCGACCGGTCTGCTGACCGGCAGCAACATCGACCGCGTCGCCGGCGTCTATGTCACCGACCCGGGCGGCGTGCTGCTGGCCTCGGCCGAACGCGACCTCAACCTGACCGGCGCGATCCTGGCCAACGTCGGCCAGGGCAGCCGCACCTTGGCCCACGCCGGCCGCGACGTCAATCTCGGCACGGTCGCGCTGTCCACCTCGGCCCATGTCAGCGGCGGCAGCGGCGACACCACCGCCAGCGGCATCGCCGCGCACAGCCGCGAAGTCGGTTCGCAAATCATCGGCGGCGGCAGCGTCGCGATCAGCGCCGGCCACGACGTGCAGGCGCGTGCGGCCCAGGTAGCGGCCGGCGGCACTCTCGCGGTCAGCGCCGAGAACGACATCCGCATCGACGCCGGCCAGTCCGCGAGCGCGATGCTCGCGGTCAGCCACAGCTCGAGCAAGAAGCTGCTCTCGCGCAGCAGCAGCGACAAGCTCGACGGCGAAAACGAAACCCGGGTCATCGGCAGCAGCTTCAGCGGCGACAACGTGGTGATGTCGGCCGGCAACGACCTGGTCGTGCGCGGCAGCGAGGTCGCCGCCGTCAACCAGGCGGTGCTCAGCGCCGGACGCGACGTGCGCATCGAAAGCGCACAGGAGCATTCGCAGTCGGCGAGCTTCGCCTCCAGCAAGAACAGCGGCTTCAAGCGCAACCTGACCGACGGCCTGACCTACAACAAGAGCTCGCGCAGCGAGTTCGAGATCGGCAGCAGTACCGAACAGGTCGGCAGCAGCATCAGCGGCGGCAACGTCAGCATCGAAGCCGGCCGCGATGCCCAGATCATCGCCAGCAACGTCATCGCCGACCGCAACGTCGGCATCACTGCCGGCCGCAACATCGACATCCTCGCCGCGCAGGACACCAGCAACACGATCTCGGCCAGCGACAAGAACGACCGCACCCTCAATCTGCGGGTCGGCTACGCGCCCAAGCAGACCTTGTACAGCCGCACCCGCAAGGGCGAGGACGGCACCGGCCAGTCCAGCACCGCGGTCACCAGCCTGATCAGCGCCAACAACGGCAACCTGAGCCTGTATGCCGGCGCCGACCCCAAGTACGCGGGCACCGGGCAGGGCAATGTGACCACCGAGGGCGCCAACCTGCTGGCCAGGAACCGGGTCAGCATTTCCGGCAACGCGGTCAACCTGATGGCCGCGACTTCGAGTGAGGTCAGCAAGAAGCACAAGGAGAGCAGCGGCCACACCATCGGCGCCGAACTCACCGGCTATGTCGGCGGCGCCATCACCAGCCTGTACAAGCGGGTCGAATCGGCGCGCACCACCAGCGACGACCGCCTGCGCGGCGCGTTGGTGCTGAAGTCCGGCTACGACGCCTACAAGCTGGCCAGCGGCGACAAGATCGCCAACGGGGTCAACAGCTTCGGCCAGGGCCAGGACCCGAGCAAGGTCGCCTCCGCGGTCGCCGCCGGCAGCAGCGAGGCCGCCCTGGCCAACAACCCGTCCGGCGCGGCGTTCGGCATCGCGGTCAGCGAAAGCCGCACCCGCGAGCGTTCCGACACGGCCAAGGTCAGCACCAGCCAGCGCGGCACCAACATCCAGGCCGGCAGCATCGACATCACCGCCCGCGAATCCGACATCAACATCGAAGGCGGCAAGCTGCAGGCGCGCGACATCGTCCTGGACGCCAAGCGCGACATCAACCTGTACGCCGCGCGCAACACCGCCGCGACCCTCGGCACGAGTTCGGGCAGCAACCTGGGCGGCGGCGTCACCTTCGGTTTCGGCTCGCAGAACGGCTTCAGTATCCAGGTCGAGGCGGGCGCCAAGTCGGGCCGCCAGACCGGTTTCGAGGTCAGCCACGACAACACCCTGGTCACCGCGACCGACTCGCTCAAGGTCAAGAGCGGCCGCGACACCAATCTGCGCGGCGCGCAGTTGGCCGGCGACAGCGTCGAGATGAACGTCGGCCGTAATCTCAACATCGAGACCCTGCAGGACGTCACCAGTTACGTCAGCCGCGAAAGCAGCAGCGGTTTCAGCCTCAGCCTGTGCATCCCGCCGATCTGCTACGGCGAGTACGTGTCGGGTTCGGTCAACGCCTCGAGCGATCGCGTCAACCACCTCTACCAGAGCGCGACCGGCCAAAGCGGCATCAGCGCCGGCAAGGGCGGCTACGACATCGTCGTGCGCGGCAACACCGACCTCAAGGGCGGCGCCATCACCAGCACCGCGGCGCCGGACAAAAACAGCCTGACCACCGCCAGCCTGACCACCAGCGACCTGACCAACCAGCAGCAGACCAACTCGTCCAGTTCCAGTCTGAACATGAGTTTCAGCTCGGGGGCTAACGCGTATTCGCAGGGCACCAGCCTGGCCAGCAACGTCCGCTCCAGCGTGATGAGCACGGCGTTGGCGAACATCAACGGCGGTGCCGGCCTGCCGGCCAAGAACGACGAGACCAGCCAGACCCTCAGCGTCATCAGCCCCGGCACCATCAAGATCACCGGCACCGGCAATGCCGAGATCGACGACAAGAGCCGCGACAACGTCGCCACCTTGACCGTCCGCGACCCGGAAACCGCCAACGGGGCCCTGGTCAATACCCTGACCCTGCAGCAGGCTGAGGAGATTCCGAAGCGGCAGCAGGAGGTCAAGGACCGGCAGCGCATCGCCGAGATGGTCGGCGGCGTGATCACCAGCGTGATCGGCGATGTCGCCAGCAAGTACGAATGGAAGGAGGGCAGCCCGCAGAAGATCGTGCTGCACGGTCTGGCCGGCCTGGTGCGGGCCAAGCTCGGCGACGGTAACGCGGCCATCGGTGCCGCGGCCGGTGCCGTCAATGAAGCGCTGTTGCCGGTGATGGCCAAGTTCCTCAAGGAAAACGGCTACGACTACAACGCCGCCGGGCTCAGCGAAGCCGACAAGAAGCGCATCAAGGCCGAGTACGACGACCTGTTGCTCGCCGGCTCGACCATGCTCGGCGCCGCCATCGGTGCCTCCGGCGGCGATACCGCCCTGGGCGCGAACGTGGCCAATGCGGCGACCTCGAACAATTACCTCAAGCACCCCGAGATCCAGCAGTGGATCAAGAGCAACAACGCCTGCAAGACCGGCGATGCCGCCGCATGCCGGGCGCGCGACGACCTCAACAAGCTCGACGCCGGCCGCCAGGCTGAGCTGAACGTCGCCTGCGCTTCGCCCGATTCGCCGCAGTGCCGCTCCAAGATCGGCGAGGCCACCGCCGCCTACGAGCAGATCCAAGAGCAGCAGTCGGCGATGCGCAACGCCTACATCAACGGTTTGATCACCGGCAAGGACTACAAGGACTACATCGACAAGAGCAATCTCGAAGTCCGCGATATCGCCGCGCCGGTCGCCGATTGGGCTTACCAACTGTCGCGCGGCGACAGCGACAACCTGTACTGGGCGATCTTCAAGCAATACGACAGCGTCAGGTCCGGCAACGACATCGCCAACGCCTGGGGCACCGGCCAGCCGCCGCGCAACCCGGTAGGCACCAGCCTGGGCGATGTCGCCAGCGTGGGGCCGTTGTTGGGAGCCGGCGCCGGTGCCGGCAGCGCCAAGAAGGTCCAGGAGATCGTCGAATCGCTGCCGGGCGCGGGCGAGATCAAGACGGTCAAGGAAACCTTGAACGATCTGCCGAACTACAGCGGATCCATCAAGACCTATACCGCCACGACCTACAAGGATGCCGCAGGCAACGAAATCGCCGCCGGGCACATCCCCTCGTCGAAGGACCTGCAGTGGAACCTGCCTACCCAGCGGACCGGCGATACGGTTCGCGATGCGCCGGTCCTGTCGCACAAGGACGGCAGCATCTGGTCGCCGGACAACAAAAAGCGCGGCGCGCTGGCCGAAGAAGTGCTGGATCGCAACGAACGCGGCATGGGCCTGCACAACAACGAGCGGGTGGTCGACGTCTTCGACGAGATCCTGGGCGATGCGGTCAGCATCAAAAGCTATGATTGGAATACCGCCTCGCGCATCAACAACCCGAACGCCGCCGAGTCGACGATCAAGGGGCAGATCCAGCAGTTGATCGACTACGAAGGCACCGGAAGCAAAGGGCTGGTCGGCAACAAGGCCTTCAAGATCGAAGCCACCGACATCAAGCGCAAGGCGTTCGAGCTCGTCCTGCCCTCCGAGGGCGGCACGCCGCAGCAGATGGCCGCTATCAACCGGGCCTTGCAGTACGGGCGCGACAATGGTGTGGTGATCCGAGTCTTCAGGGCAAAATGAACCATGGAACGATGTGAACAAGGCGCCGCGGTGTATCTGCGGCGCAGCGGGCAGTTGCTGATACTGGCGCAGTCGCGCGCCTCCAACGGCTTGCTCGGCGGGCACGGAACATTCGCCAAGCTGCAGGTCGACGCCACCGACGAGGCGCTCGGCGCCGCGCTGCGGGCGCGCCTCGAAGACAGGAAGCCGGGCTTTCATCACCCGCATATGCATCGGGAGAAGGAAGCCTTCCAGGCGGTCATGGCCGAGTACCGCAAGGACCGCGGGGTCGAGTCGGACAAGGCCTTCTTCAAAGGCACCCGGATCGTATCGGTCGATGTCTATGCCGACCGCATCGAGTTTCGCTCCGGCGACAACACCGTGGCGGACGCGCCGTGGATCAAGGACCCGCCGCCGTTGCAGGTCGCGCCCGATGCCTCCGACCTCGAACTGGCCTCGGCGCTCCGGCGTGCCCTGGACATCGCCCAGGCCTAGCTCGCGCTCGCTGCCAGCCAGTTCATCCATCGCACACCCGGCTGCACTGCTCGCGGGCGGTCAGGAGAAGTTCTTGAACGGATTCATTCGCGGCTCGATGCGAGCCACCACCCGCGCGACGCTCATGGCCTGCGCGGTGTCGGTGCCGACGCTCGCCTCGGCCCAGGTCGCCACCACCCCGCAGCCGATCATCGAGCAGCAGCGCCAACAGGAGCGCGAGCGGGCCCTGCGCGAGCAGAACGAGCGCAGCATCGACGAGCGCCTGCCGACCGCGGTGGCGGCGCCGACCCAGCGCATTCCCGCCTCCGAGTCGCCGTGTTTCCGCATCGACCGGGTAGTGCTGGTCGGCGATCGCGCCGAGTCCTTCCAGTGGGCGCTCGATCGTCTCGACGGCCCGGACGGCGACGACCCGGCGCTGGGCCGTTGCCTCGGCACCGACGGCGTCAACGTGGTCATGGAACGCGTCCAGGCCGCGGTGATCGCCAAGGGCTGGGTGACTACGCGCGTGCTCGCCGCGCCGCAGGACCTGTCGAAAGGGACGCTGACATTGACCTTGCTGCCCGGGCGCATCGCTGCGATCCGGCTCGGCGCCGACTCGGTGTCGCCGCTGCTCGGCAGTTCGGCGCTGTTGCTCGGCGCGATTCCGGCCCGCGTCGGCGATCTGCTGAATCTGCGCGACATCGAACAGGGCCTGGAGAACCTCAAGCGCGCGCCCACCGCCGACGCCGACATCAAGATCGAGCCGTCCAGCGCCAAGGACGCCAAGCCCGGCGACAGCGACCTGGTGGTCAAGTACGTGCAACCGCGTCACTGGCGGGTGAGCCTGAACCTCGACGACAGCGGCACCGATTCGACCGGCCGCAACCAGGGCGGCGCGACCTTGTCGCTGGACAATCCCTTCGGGCTCAACGACCTGTTCTACGTCAGCGCCAACCACGGCGTCGCCAGCCCCTTGTTCCACGGCGCCGCCAAGGGCAACGAGAGCCAGACCGCGCATTACTCCTTGCCGTACGGCTATTGGGCGCTGGCCCTGACCGCATCGCAGAGCGAATACCACCAGCGAGTCGCCGGCCTCAACCAGGCCTATGTCTATTCGGGCGAGAGCGGCAACGGCGAGATCAAGCTCTCGCGTCTGCTGTACCGCGACCAGCACCGCAAGACCGCGATGGCGCTCAAGGCCTTTCGTCGATCCTCGCGCAACTTCGTCGACGACACCGAGATCGAAGTGCAGCACCGCGTGGTCGGGGGCTGGGAGCTGAGCCTCAACCACAAGGAGTTCGTCGGCAGCGCGACTCTGGAAGCCACCGTCGCCCACAAGCGCGGCACCGGCGCCTTCGGTTCCATCGTCTCTCCCGAACAGAGCTTCGGCGAAGGCACGTCGCGCATGAAGCTATACACCGCCGAAGTCAGCCTCACCGCACCGTTCAAGCTCAAGCTCGCCGGCAGCGAGCGCCGGCTACGCTATGTCGGCTTGGTACGTGCGCAATGGAACCGCACGCCGCTGACCCCGCAGGATCGGTTCGCGATCGGCGGGCGCTATTCGGTGCGCGGCTTCGACGGCGAAACCAGCCTGGTCAGCGACCGCGGCTGGCTGATCCGCAACGACCTCGGCTGGGTCCCGGGGCAGGGCGGCACCGAACTGTATGTCGGTATCGATTACGGACGCGTCGGCGGCCGCTCGGTCGCCGAGCTGATCGGCCGCGACCTCGCCGGCGGCGTGGTCGGCGCACGCGGCGGTTGGAAGCGTTTGAGCTACGACCTGTTCGCCGGTGCACCTATCTCCAAGCCGCGCGGCTATCCGACCGCCGACATCACTCTGGGCTTCAATCTCAGCGCGAGCTTCTAGGTTCCCAAGTGGGGGATTTAGCGCTGAATTACGGGGGCTGGAAGGTCCCGGTTGACACATACCGACCATATGGTATGTTCGTGCTATGGCCAGGCCGACCAAACAATCGCCCGAACGCGGCAACGCCCGGACCCGCCTGCTGGAGGCGGCCCGCGACGTGATCCGTACGAAGGGTTTCGCCGCCACCACCGTGGACGACATCTGCCGGGCGGCCGACGTCACCAAGGGCGCGTTCTTCCATCACTTCGCCAGCAAGGACGCGCTGGGCCTCGCCGCGGCCGAATTCTGGGCCGAGACCACCAGCGAATTCTTCGCCGCTGCGCCGTACCACCAGCCGGCCGACGCACTGCAACGGGTCCTGGCCTACGTCGCCTTCCGCAAGGCGATCATCGTGGGCGAGATCGACGAATTCAGTTGCCTGGTCGGCACCATGGCCCAGGAGGTCCACGCGACTTCGCCGGACATCCGCGATGCCTGCGGCCGCAGCATCTTCGGCCATGCGGCCACGCTTGAGGCCGACATCGAAACCGCGCGGCGCGATCGCGGCATCGCCGACGACTGGACCGCGGCGAGCCTCGCGCGGCATACCCAGACCGTCATCCAGGGCGGATTCGTCCTCGCCAAGGCGGGCAACGACCCGCGGCTCGCGCGCGAAAGCCTCGACCATCTCGACCGCTATATCCGACATCTGTTTCGCCTCACCCAGGAACCGCCCTTATGAGCGCAACCACGACAGCGACCACGCCAGGCAGCGCGGCGATCGGATGCGCCTGCGGACGCACCCGGCTCGAAGCGGTCGGTGCGCCGATCCTGGTGTCGGAGTGCCTGTGCGACTCTTGCAAAGCCGCGGCGAAGCGCCTCGCCGCGCTGCCAGGCGCCCGCGATATCCGCACCGCGCATGGCGCGACCGCGTGCGCGGAATACCGCAAGGACCGGGTCCGGTTCGTGTCCGGTACCGAGCATCTCGCCGAGTTCCGCCTGTCCCCCGATGCGGGCACCCGCCGCGTCGTCGCCACCTGCTGCAACACGCCGGTGTTCCTCGAACTCAAGGGCGCGCACTGGCTCAGCATGTACCTGCATCTGTGGCCGCAGCAGACGCGGCCCAAAGCGCAGATGCGCACGATGGTCGGCGACCTGGCCGATGCCTCGTATCTGCCGGACGACATTGCGAACTTGAACAGCCAGTCGCTGTCCTTCTACGCCAAGCTGTTCGGCGCCTGGATCGCGATGGGATTGCGCAACCCGAAGATCGAAGTGAAGGAGAAGCTCGATGCCTGACGACAAGATCGAAATCGAGAACATCGCCAGCCCCGGTCGCACCACCCGGGTCGATCGCGCCAAATACCTGGCCATGCGCAAGGCGCTGCTGGCCGTATTGCCGAGCAAGCCGCCCGGCCTGAAGGTCGCGGACGCGAAGCAGGCGCTGCTGCCGCAGTTGCCCGACGAGTTGTTCCCACAAGGCAAGACCGCGGGCTGGTGGCTCAAGGCGGTGCAGCTCGACCTCGAAGCCAAGGGCGTCATCCAGCGGGCGCCGGACACGCCGGTCCAGTTGTATCTGCAACGCAAGGGCTGACCACTCTGCGGCGGTCGGGGCAGGGCGTTCGTCCTCGATGGGCCGACGCGAAAGCCCGGCTATCGGCCAACGAGACGAGAGTGGGTAAACCGTTGCTGCAGCGCATCGTGCGGCTTCATGATCGCGCTCACAATTCAGGTGCGTCGACAATCGCGTAATCGGGCCTTGGCGTGGTCCGCAATCGCCGTGCGCTTGCCGCGTTGTATCTTCCGAGCGCGGCAACCTGCCGCAAAGCTCAAAGGGAGGATCGCGATGCATCGTTTCAAGTTGATCGTATTGGGAACCTTGTTGGCGATGTCGGCCGGTACCGCCAGCAGTTCCGCCGGTTGCTTCTGTTCGGTCGTCTACTACAACGATGCCGGCACGGTCGTCGGCATACGCCAGCCCGCCAGCTGCGGCGATCCGGGTTGGGGCGTGGTCACCAACAAGTCCAAGGTGTATGCCGGCTGCGTGATGTAAGCGGCGGCATACACGGGGAAGTATCCAGGAGAGTTGGAGTCGCCCGGTGCGCTGGGCGACTCCTTGGAGGTCCCGACCGCAGTCTGTGCGAACCCTGGACTCAGGGCGCCGGACTCCGAGGGGGCTGCTGCTGTTGTTTCTGCCGTGGAGATCTTGCCTCAAGCAAGAGCAAAGCTTCCGTCCGCTGACGCGGCCGGGTTACTTTCTTTTGCTAAGCCCAAAAGTCCCACAGGGAGTTCCTTCGGTCAAAGCTAACCAAAGAAAAGGGCTCTCCTTGCAAGGGCACAAGCCCGCACGATCGAAGCCGACGCAGGGATGCTCCAGACAGGCCATCCATGGCCTGCTTGCGCACGGCCCGCATCCCTGCGGGCCGCCCTACGGGTCTTCATTTGACCGGCAAGCGGAAAGGCGGAAAGCCAGGGATATCGGCAATGGCAGGGCCGCCGCGAGGCTGTTGCAGCGCGGTCGCGGCTTGCGCCGCTCCTACCCAGAAGCGGCATGCCGAGGGAGTGCGGTTGAGGCAAGGATCTTGCTGTTGCTGTGCGCACTGTCGCACTCGCGAAGGCGATTGAAGACCCGAAGGGCGGCGCAGGGATGCGCGCCGTTTTTCATCGGGACAGGGATGTCCCGTATGTATATCCCTGCGTCGGCTTCGCTCGCGCGGGCCTGTGATGCAAAGCAAAGCAACTTCTTTGGTTACCTTTCTTTTGTTGCTTTAGACAAAAGAAAGTAACCCGCCGCTTTAGTGGCGGAAGCTTTTGGCGTTTGATCTTGATCTCGCTTGATTGAGCGATGCGTCGCAAGACCATCGCAGCGCGGTCGCGACTTGCGTCGCTCCTACCCCGCGGAAATACGCCGCTTCGATGAGCGACGTCGGCGTTATCGCCTCTGCGCGTCCCGCGGTCGTGACTCACGCCGCTCCTACAATGGAAGAATGAGCGACGCTCGCCCGACGCGAGCGCCGGATCCCGCCGCATGCCCGTGCGAGCGCAGCCGGGCAGCGACGGCCCGGCGCAAATCGGCTTGATCTTCGAGGACGAGCAGGCGCATCGCGTTAGGCTACTACAGGCCGCCGGCGCGGATCGTCGGGCAGCACCCGCTTCGGGCCATGGGCCGCTCGACAACCTCGCCATAGCGGTCGTGTCGATACCGCCCCTGGCAAAGCGCGAGCGATTCATGGCCGCTGCGGTGCCGGGCCGGCGCCGGCGAAGCGAACCGCCGTGGGGCATCCAGCCTGGACAATTGCGATGGTTTGCCATATGAGGGGACGGTAGGTGCTGGGCTACCGCTACCTGAACCAAGTAGGGTGCCGATGCCCCCGATCGCGAGCGGGCGCGACGATGTCCCGACCAAGGGGGTCGCTTGAATCAGTTGAAGATCGACACAAGGCTCAGGTTGCTGGTCGCGGTCTCGTGTCTGTTCGTCATGGTCGCGGGCGCCGCGGGCATCTTGGGGCTGCGCAGCGTGATGCAGCGCCTGGACACCGTCTACGAAGACCGGACGCTGGCCCTGGGGCACCTGTCCGCGGTGCTGGAAAGCGCCCAGGCGCTGAGGGTGCACCTCCACGGCGAGCTGCCCGCATTCGAGTCCTCCTCGAAGGCGGGGGCCTCCTTCGGTTTGCCCAGCGGACGTTGGCGTTCCTATATGGCGACCCGCATGACCGCGGAAGAGCGCGGACTGGCCGATCAGGCCGATCGGCACGTCGCCGTGTTGGTGCAGAACGCCGGCGCAGTCGTCCTTGCCGGCCAGCGGCGGGGCGAGCCCGGACCAAGCGAGCCCGGAGGAAGCAAGCCGGGACCAAGCGAGCCCCGACCAAGCGAGCCGGACTCCGAAACGACCAGGTTCGGTGCACCCCTGGATGCGCTCATCGCCGACCTGCATCGTTTGATCGAGCTGCAACCGCGGGTCGCCAAGCAACAGCAACAGGCGGCGCAGCAGGACTTCGCCGTAGTCGTCGCGGTCATTACGATCTCGATCCTCGCGTGTCTGTTGGTCGGCATGATGCTGTCGTGGCTGCTGATGCGAGCCTTGCGCAAGCAACGCCTTTCGCAGCGCCTGATCCAGGGGGTGATCGACGAGTATCCGGCCATCGTCTTCGTCAAGGACACGCTCGGCCGCTTGATCCTCACCAACCGCGCCTATGAACGATTCTTCGCCCTTGCTCGTGGCGCGGCGCTCGGGAAGACCGACTTCGATATCATTCCGCACGACGCCGCCCTGCGGGTGCGCGCCAACGACGCCGAAGTGCTGTCGACCGGCCAGGTCAAGGAAGTCGAGGAAGAAGTGCTCGGGGCGGAGGGGCTGCGCATCTTCCAGAGCACCAAGTTTCCGCTGGCCGACGATGCGGGAATCCCTCATTCGATCTGCGGCATCGCGGTCGACATTACCGATCGCCGCGAAGCCGAGAAGTGCGCCGATAAAGCCACCGAGCAATTGCGCGCGCTATGGGACCGGTCGCCCGACTGCTATCTGTTCATCACCCACGAAGGCATCGTCGATGCGAACGAAGCGGCGGTGAAATTGTACGGCGTGTCGTCGAAGGCGGACCTGATCGGTCGTCGCCTGTCGGATCCGTTGATCACGCCAGCGACCCAGCCGGGCGGACAGGACAGCATCGAGTTGGGCAACAGGACGCGAGCCTTCGTGTTGGGGCGGCTGGTGGGCGGGGGCGATCCACCGCTGCCGGAAGGGCTGACCGCGCACGTCGAAGGCGATGTGGTGCACGTGCAATGGCAGCATCTGCGCGGCGGCAGGACGCCGTTCTTCGCCGAAATCGTGATGCACGGAATCCAACTGCGCAATCAGGACGGCGTGTTGGCGATCGTGCGCGACGTAACCCGGCGAAAACTCGCCGAAGATTCGCTGAAAGAGAGCGAGGCCTTCAACAAGCTGCTGTTTCAGGGCTCGCACCGGGCCATGGTGGTCTACGACCCCGAAGGCGCGGGTTTCATCGATTGCAACGAGGCCGCGTTGAGGGTGTACGGCTATGCCAGCCGCGAAGAAGTCCTGGGCAAGACGCCGCTCGACGTTTCGGCGCCGGTCCAGTACGACGGCACCGACTCTCCGACTGCGATGAAGCGCCACGACCAGGACGCGTTAGCGAAGGGGATGGAGAGCTTCCAGTGGCGGCACCGGCGGCCGAACGGCGAGACCTGGGATGCGATGGTCCACCTGATGGCCTTCAGCCACCGTGGCAGACAGATACTGCAGTTTACGCTGGACGACATCACCGAGAGCCGGCGTGCCGAAGCTGCGCTGCGCGAGAGCGAGGAGCGTCTGAGCCTTGCCATCGAGGGTGGCGATCTGGCGACCTGGCGGTACGATATGAAGACCGCGAAGTTGATCGGTTCGGATCGTAACTTCGCAATGTTCGGCATTCCCGGCGATTCGCCTATTTCGATCGAGGGATTCTACAAACTGGTGCACCGTAAAGACCGTGCGCACTGGGAAGCCGCGGTCCAGGAAGCCAGGCGGACGGGGCGGCTCTCGGCCGAGTATCGGGTGTTCTTGCCGAATGGCGAGACGCGCTGGCTGGCAACGCGCGGGCGCCTCTATTTCGACGCCGATGGCATTCCTCTGCATGTCAGCGGCACTACCCAGGATGTCACCGCGCTGATGCAGGCGAAGGAGGATCTGAGTCAGGCCAAGGCCATGGCCGATGCGGCCAATGCGGCCAAGAGCCAGTTCCTCGCCAACATGAGCCACGAGATCCGCACGCCCATGAACGCCATTCTGGGCATGTCGCATCTCGCGCTGAAAGACAGCGCCGACCCGGCGCAGCGCGCCTACCTCGACAAGATCCAGCGTGCCGGCCAACACCTGCTCAGCATCATCAGCGACATCCTGGATATCTCCAAGGTCGAGGCCGGCAAGCTGACCATCGAGCAATCGTACTTCACGCTCTCGCAGCTGTTGGGCGACGTCGCCAGCGTGGTCGGGGACAAAGTCGAAGAAAAGGGCCTGCAGATCCAGTTCGATGTCGCGTCGGACGTGCCTGCGGCGCTGATGGGCGACCGCTTGCGCCTGGGCCAGGTATTGATCAACTACGCCACCAACGCGGTCAAATTCACCGACCGTGGCGGGATCCGGATTTCGGTCGGAGTCGATCAGCGCGATGAGCGCGACATGGTGCTGCGCTTCACCGTGCGCGATACCGGCATCGGCCTCGATCTCGACCAGGCCGGCTTGATATTCGAAGCGTTTCAGCAGGGCGACAGCTCCACCACGCGCAAGTACGAGGGGGCCGGATTGGGCCTGGCGATCTGCAAGAGCCTGGTGGAGCTGATGGGCGGCGAGGTCGGGGTCGACAGCGAGCTCGGCCGCGGCAGCACCTTCTGGTTCACGGCCCGACTCGGCCGCGGCGAGTTGCAGCTCAACGCCGAGGACCTGCCTGCCACAGTGCGGGGCCGGCGCATCCTGGTCGCCGAATGCCACGGCGAACTGTCGAGGATGCTGACCGGCATGGGGTTCACGGTCGCGACCGTCTGCGACGGCAGGAGCGTACTGGCCGCGTTCAAGTCGTCGCTGGAATCCGAAAGGCCGTTCGATGTGGTGGTCCTGGATCTGGATATCCCGCGCCTGGACGGGCCATCGGTGGTGGAGCGCATCAGAGCGTACGCACCGTCGCGGGAGATCCGTCTCATCGCGGTCGCGAGCGCCAAGCGCATGGAGTCGATAGCGCAGGCGGGAGACGTGGGCGGCGTACGGCTGGTCAAACCGATCGAACCTTCGAAAATGGTCGATTCGGTGATCGGCATGATCGGAGCTTCCGAAGCGCCTCTCGCGAGTCCGACGCCAGAGCAGGGCGGCCACGGCGCGCTCATCGGCAAGCGCGTGCTGCTGGTCGAAGACAACGATTTCAACCAGGAAGTGGCGCGAGCGGTCCTGAGCGACGCCGGATTGCAGGTCGACGTGGCCGACGACGGCGCCATCGCGGTCGCCATGGCTCAGGCACAGGTTTACGACATCATTCTGATGGACATGCAGATGCCGGTGATGGATGGGCTGACGGCAACCCGGGAAATCCGCCGGCTGATGCCGGTGCCGCGAGTCCCGATCCTGGCGATGACGGCCAATGTGATGCAGGAAGACCGCAAACGCTGCGCCGATGCGGGCATGGACGACTTCGTCGCCAAACCGATCGATCCCGACGAATTGCTGGACCTGTTGGCCGACTGGATCGGCCGGCAGGGCGGTCGCACCTGAGTGCACGGCCGGGGCGACGATCGCCCATTCGCACCCGCAAGCAGCAACCCCGGCCGGAGCCGGGATTGCGTCAGCGCTCGTCGTGCCGGCCTTTGCCGGACGACACGATCAGAAAGTGACGCTCCAACTGTTGATGTAGCCGGTATCGCCCTGGTAGTGGTCGCCCACACGCAACTTCCAGGTACCGTCCAGGGCCTCGCCCGACAGATTGACGGTATAGGTCGCCTTGACGTTGGCCGCGCCGTCCTGGCCGTTGTAGTTCTTCAGCATGTACATCGAGCCGTCCGGCGCGATCAGCGCGACCGACAAGTCGCCGCGGTAGGAGTGGACGATGTCGACGGATACCGATGCATTGCTCGGCGCATTGCCGGTGCGTCCGGCGACCGCGATCGAGCTGTAGCTGTAGTACAGGTCGTTGATCGCGACGTCGGTGGTGTTGCTGTAGGCCTTCACGGCATTGTCGACACCGCCTCCGCCCCCTCCATCGCCGCCGGCGACACGGATCGCCTCGACGACCGCTGCGTCGGCGTCGACCATGCCGCTGCCGCAGCCGCCCGGGCAGGCGCCGGCGGCGAAGGCGCGCGCGGAGTCCTTGAGCGCCTGCTCCACCTGCGCCGGCGTCAATGGAGCCGCGACCGCCGACTGCATCAGCGCCACCACGCCGGCCACGTGCGGCGTGGCCATCGAGGTGCCCTGGCTGAATTTGTAGCCTTGCGCGACTTGCGCCTGAGCGCCGGTGTTCACGGTCGAAAGGATGCCTCGCGCGGCATGGTTGACGTCGCAGTAGGGCTCTTCGCCCAGCGCCAGGAAGCGAAGGTTCGGCGAACAGGTCTCGCCGCCCGGAGCGGCCACGTCGATCCTCGCGCCGTAGTTGGAGTAGAAAGCGCGATCGTCGTTGTCGTCCGAGGCCGCAACCGAGACCACGTTGTTGCAGTTGCCCGGCGTATGATTCGCTACATCGTCGTTGTCGTTGCCGGCCGCGATCACTACCGTGGTGCCCCGATTGACCGCGGCATTGATCGCATTCTGGTAGGTCGCGGAACATGCGCCGTCGCCGCCCAGACTCATGTTGATCACTTCGGCGGGGTTCGCATTGGCCGGAACCCCCGCCACCGCGCCGCCGGACGCCCATACGATCGCGTCGGCGATGTCGGCGGTCGTGCCACCGCATTTGCCGAGTACGCGCACCGGAACGATGCGGGCGCCGTAGGCTACGCCGGCCACGCCGGCGGCGTTGTTGGTCACCGCCGCGACGGTGCCGGCGACATGGCTGCCGTGCCAACTGGAATTGGAGGCGCGGGGTTGGCCGCATTCGCCCGCGAGGTACCAATCGCCCTGGTCGTTGGGATTGTTGTCGCGCCCATCGTTGTCGCGCGCACTGGCGGCATTGCTGATGAAGTCGTAACCCGGCAGCACGTTGGCATTGAGTTCGGTGTGCGGTGTGATGCCGGTATCCAGCACCGCCACCACGGTGCCGGCTCCGGTCGACCGGTCCCAGGCGGTGTTCGCGCGCAGGCCGTTGGCGCCGAAGTAGTGCCACTGCTCGTTGTAACGGGTGTCGTTGGGCGTCAGGGTCGGCATCATCCGACGGTTCACCTCGACGTATTCCACGTTCGGATCGGCGGCGAGTTCGCGCATGATCGTTTCGGCTTCGATGCGGTCCAGCTTGCCGGCGCTGACCAGGTCCGAACCGATCGCGAGGCGGCGGACATGGCCGAGGGCGCGGGCCTTGCCGGCGATCCCTGCCTTGGCCACGCGATTGAGCGAACCCTTGACGTTGACGGCATCGCGACGCTCCGCCGAACCTTCGCGGTACTTGACGATAAAGCCGTCGTAGCCTTCCGGTGCCGTCAGGCCTGCGATACTCACCTTGCCCGCGAATGCCGGGGCTGCGGTGGCGGACAACGCCATCGCGGTAGCGACGGCCAGGAGGTGGGCGCGCGGGCGCCGGCGGTTCACGATGGACATGCGAGTAATCCTCTGCGTGGATACACCGATGGGACTGCATGAATCGGTCTGTCCGGACGGGGCCGGAACGATGCGAGCCGGGAGCGCCGATGCGACTGCGGAAGAGTTGGGAACGGTCTGTCCAACGCCGGTCTTGTCTAAAGCGAGTCTTGTCTAAAGCCGGTCTGCTTAAAGCCGGTTTGTTTGCTTAAAGCCGGTTTGCCCCTGGGCCGGGGTCTACGCTGCGATACCGATCGGGAGCTGCATAGCCAAAAACCGCGAACACCCGGTTGCCGAATTCGCAACCTCGGCGCGGCCAAGCGCAGGCGCATCGACGGCATGGGCGGCAGGGATCGCCTAAGAACTTTCCCAATTCAAATCGTGATCCTCATCGCATTACTATCCGAGCGAGTTAAGAATTCGGTGAGAGACGGATCGGACTGAAGCCGACCGCCGCCACCGTTGAAGGCGATGCGGGGCACTCGATCCGATTGGAGTCGGTCGCGACGATTCGTCGTTCGTGCGCGAGCGTTCCGCTCTGCCTGCTGCTTCTGTAAAGAACGAGAAGCATCGCCGCAGCGAAAGGCCGGGCAGGGCTGCAACGGCTTGCGCTCATTCGATGGATGCTGCAATGAACGTGAACTACGAGATCCCCCCCCGCAGAAACCCTGCGCTGATCAGCTTCTCCGAGATGCTCGCGTTCGTCGCGGTCGTGAACGCAACCAGCTTCACCGGCGCTGCGCGCCAGCTCGGCACTTCGAAATCCGTGATCAGCCGCCGCATCAGCGAGATCGAGCTGCAGCTCGGCACCCAACTGATCGACCGCAGCGGCAGCAGGATCAGCGTTACCGACGTCGGCAATGCCTACTACGAGCGTTGCGTATCGATCATCGAATCGGTGGAGGCCGCCAACGATCTGGCCGCCGGCTTCAACGGAGGCATCCACGGCACCCTGCGGATCTCGGTGCCTCATTTCTATGGCGCGCAGGTGTTGGCGCCGCTGTTCAACGAATTCGCCAATATGTATCCCGGCCTCAGGATCGATCTGGGCCTTGAAGAGTGCGACGCGGGCAGCAACGACACGAACTACGACCTGTCGGTACGCATCGGTCACCTCGCGAACTCCAGCCTGCTCGCCAAGCGCTTGGGCGCGACGCGCTCGTGGATATGCGCCAGCCCCGAGTACCTGGCCGCCAGAGGCACCCCGACACGCCCCGGCGAACTGGCCCATCACGACTGCCTGGTCAATTCGGGCAACGGGACGCCCGCGGGATGGCCGTTGTTGGTCGATGGCGAGCTGAGGACGGCCCGCGTTCGCGAACGCATCCGCAGCGCCTGTTGTTTCCAACTCTTGCAGGCCGCGCGTTCCGGCCTGGGTTTGGCTTTGCTGCCCGACTACGTGATCGCCGATGCGATCGCCAGCGGCCAATTGAAGCTCGTCATGGCCGACTGTGCGCCGCCCGCCGGCCCGGTGTCGTTGGTGTATCCCTCCAGCAGACGATCGTCGCGAAAGGTGCAAGCGCTGATCGGGTTTCTCAGCGAGCGGATCGCCCACCACGGCTTCGTTCGCGAGCCGATCGCGTGCGCATAGCGCAAGCGCGGCGAAACACCGCAATCGATCGCAAGACCGAGCCGGTCGCTCGTTCGGCGCGAACACGTTTGCATGCGGCGAGCGTTCGCGAATCGTCAACCCGATGTTGTCGATGCAGGGCTATCTGCGGCTGCGATCGCCACCTAGACTGGCCCCGCACTCGATGAGCAGTCCTTGCCATGCCCCCGGCGACGACTGCTCCTGATTCGGACTCCTCTGCAGGCATCGAGTGCACTGGCTGCGTCGAAGGATTCGTGCGTGGCCAGCGCCCGTCGTGATGACGCTCGGTGAGCAGACGGGCGGGTGATGTCCGTATGGACGCCCCGTTCCGTCTCGCTCAAGTCTGCGCAGATACCCTCATCGATCCAGGCGCGGGCGGTGCCAAGACCTAGCCCGGGCTCGCAGGAACGCCGACCGGATGCGTGCATGCCCATGCGATCAGTTCGCCCAGCTCCATCGGACGCCCATACAAGTAACCTTGGCCGAGATGGCCGCCGAGCTCGCGCGCCAGACTGTCCTCCCGATCGGTCTCCACGCCTTCGACGGTAACGGTTTGACCGAGGCTGAGGCCCAGTTCGATCGCCGATTGCAGCAGGACGCGCCCATGCTCGCTGCGCGGCCCGGCGGCGACGAAGCTGCGATCGATCTTCAGCTCGGTGCTCGGCAACTGCATCAGGAACTGCATCGTCGCCGCGCCGGTGCCGTAATCGTCGATGGCGACCTTGAAGCCGCGCAGGCGGGAGCGGATCAAGGCCTCGATCACGTGCACCGGTTCCTTCATGAGGTGCGTCTCGGTCACTTCCAGGGTGTAGCGATCCGGCCGATCGTCGGCGGCGGCGACGATCGCCGACATCCGGTCGATGATGGACAGGTTGTGCAGGTTGTGCATCGATACGTTGAAGGCGAGATTGATGTCGATGCCGTTGCGCATCAATGTGGCGCGATCGGCCACGGCCTGGGTAAGGACGGCCAGGGTGAGCAGATCGACCAGGCCGGCGTTCTCCGCGGCCCGCACCACGTCCGAGGGCGGGACCGCACCGAGTTGCGGGTCTTGCCAGCGCAACAGCGCTTCGGCACCGACGAACGAGCGCTTGGCCAGTTCGAGCTTGGGTTGGTAGGCCAGGTGCAGCGCGCCGCTGTCGATGCCGCCGCGGATACCGTCGCCGTCGATCGCCACGTCGGGCGCGTCCTGCAACGACCGGTCTTGCGCCGGGCGATACCGCGCCAGCACCGCGGTCAGGGATTGCAGATCCACCGGTTTTCCCAGCACCCCGAGTATGGTCAGGCCCTTGGCTTCGGCGAACTGCCGGCTGACGTCCAGCACGCGGGAATCCTCGCCGCTGAGCAGGATGACCGCGGGGTGGCGGGACAGTGCCGCGACATGGCTCAGCAAACGGATCCCGTCCATGCCCGGCATGTTGAGGTCGCATACCAGCAGGTCGAAGGGGCGGGCGGCCAGCCGTTCGAGGGCCAGTTCGCCCTTGTCCGCGGTTTCTGGAGGCCGCAGTCCGGCGTCGCTGAGCAACGCCGAGATGACCTCCAGCATCACCGGATCGTCGTCGACGACCAGCGTCCTCAATCCGACCGGGTACGGCGAGTTGGGCAAACGTGGTCTCCGTCATGGACAATCGCGACGAGTTGTCTTAGAACGCCAGCATATGCGCGCAGCGATCAAAGAACGGACGACTTGCCTATATCATGCACCGTTCTCAACCTGGGCGGGAGGCGGATTCGGACCTCGATGAAGACCTCCGATTTCGAGCCCTTGAGCCGTCTGTTGCGAGGCGATGCCGCGCGGGTGCGCAGGGTGCTGGATGTTTTCGCTCGCTGCACCCGGGAGGATCTGCAGCAGTTGGACCAGGCCTGGGCGAGCCGCGACTGGGCGACGCTCGGGGCGCTGGCGCACAAGATGAAGTCCGGCTGCCTGCAGATCGGCGAGAAGTCGGCGGCGGAGGGGCTGGCCGCTATCGAAAGGGAACTGTCCGCCGGCTCTCCGGGCGACACCCTCGCACAGACATTCGCAGCCACGCGGGACGAACTGGATGGGGTGATGATGCGCGTCCTCGCGTACCTGACGCATCGGCATGAGGCGGGTGAAGAATGAATGCGAATACGTTGCCGGCAAGGATACTGATCGCCGACGATCACCCGATCATCATCGTCGCGCTTGCGGAGATGCTGAAGACCGCGCTCGGCCAGAGCCGCGTTCTGGTCGATTCGGTCACCGACAGCGACAGCCTGCTTTCCCGCTTGCAGGCCGAGTCCTGGGAATATCTGGTCCTGGACCTGCGCATGCCCGGTCGATTGAACAGCGCTCCGCTGTTGCAGGCGATCCTGGCCGCACAGCCTTCGCTGCAAGTGGTGATCTACACCGGAGAGGAGCATCCCTGCTTGGCCCAGGCGCTGCTGGATCTCGGCGCCCGCGCCTTCGTTTCCAAGGCCAGCGGCCCGCAAGTGGCGATCGACGCCATCGGCGCGGTCGTGGCGGGAAACAGTTACGTCGATCCACTGGTCGATCTCGATGCCGCGCGTAAGCATCCTTGGCACCAGCTCACCTCGGGGGAGCGCACGGTGATGATCGCCCTGGCGCGGGGCGAGAACCTGCAGGCCATCGCCATCGACAGCAATCGCAGCTACAAAACCGTGACGACGCACAAGTACAACGCGTTGCGCAAGCTGGGCTTGAGATCCAAGGACGAGCTCGGCCACTATCTCGAGCAACACGGGCTCGACTACCTGTTATAGAAATCGCCCGGTCATAGAGATGGCCGCGATCGGCCGGAACTCGCGCAACGCCAGCGCCGATGCCGTGTGGCCGCGTCGTACGTTCTTGAAGTCCGTGCGCGACTGCCCGGCATTGCGCGGCACTAAGATTTTTCCTAATTCCCGCCGCCGGGCCCTGCATTCATCATGCTTCGGGTGCCTGGCCGGCCGGACGAAGGACTCGTCCGGGCCACCAGGCTCTACGGCAGCGAACGCAGGCCCACTCATGTCCCTCAGGAGCAGGCGATGACTGTCCATTTTCCCGAGCTCGCCCGATTGCTGAAGAACGACCAGCACAAAGTGCGGCGGGTGATCTGGGAGTTCTATCGGTCGGCGATCAAGGATCTGCACCGCCTGGAGCAGGCGGCGGCCGCGAACGAGTGGTCGACCGTTCGCGCACTGGCATGGCGAATTCAGGTCAGCTGCCTGCAGGTAGGCGAGCACGATGCGGCGGAAGCCGCGGCCGGCCTGACCCGCACTGCGGGCGAGTGCTTCGCCGATGCTTATCGCCAATGGCGACCGCGGATCGTGCAGACCCTGGACCGCGCGGAGGAATTCGTCGGACGCGGCATCGCCGAGCGGAAGTCGCCGCCCGATTCGACCGGGGTCGGCACCGTCAGGCACTGACCCGCGTCCGTAGAACCCCGGCTGGCTAAGGCGCCGCGGCGGGCGGGGCAGCGAACCCGATGCGTTCGATTTTTGCCGGTGCCGGCGCCGTCCGCGGCGATCAGGGCAAGGCCGGGCGAGGTGGGTGTCTTCGATGGCGCCGCGCCAGCTTTTTTCCGACGGGTCCGAGACCCCGGCTCTAAGACTTTTCCCTATTCCGAGGTCGTCGACCGCTTGCCTAGAATGTGATCGAAAGCACGAATTTGATCGCGTCGGGGGTAGGGATGTCCGCACAGATTTCCGAATTCTGCGAATTGCTGGAGCACGACCCGGACAAGGTCCGGAGGGTCGCGCGGGTGTTCTATCGCGGCGTCGCCGCCGATCTGCGGCGGCTGGAGGGTGCCGCCGCCGCCAACGAATGGCAGGTCGTCAGCGAGTTGTCGCAGCGCATCCAGACCGTCTGCCTGCAGTTGTCCGAACACGACGGCGCAAACGTCGCCGCGGAACTGCGCCAGGTCGCGGGCGAACGCTTCGTCGCTGCGTATTCCCGGCATCGGCCGGTCATCGCTACGCTGTTGAGCCACACCGAAGATTTCGAGCATTGAAACCGCATCGCGGCTTCATCGGGCATGGAGCGAGATGAGGGAAGCGGCACGAATCGCAGTTCTGCACGATCTCGTTGCAGCGTCGGACGTGTCGCTATCCGACGCTCACCGAAAGTAACGCTTTCTCACTGCGACGATCGGCTCGCACGGTGGGCATTCGGCGATCGGCTTCGCTTTTTCCGATCGTCGTTGATCAAGTGCGGCACGACCCGGGGAATTCGCTTGCGGCTTCGCTATTTGCGGGTGTAGAAAATCGCGACGACATCAGTCGATAGCGCGTGGCCGGGGAGGCCAGCGCCGTTGCGATGCCGCGATCCGCGCCTTTCTTCGCAACCTTTCCCGCTCAAGCCGCTGTCGTGTTCGTTTTGCGAAGGCGTTCTCCAGCGCATCGCAATAGCCAGTCGTACTTGGCCGTACTTCGCCGATTTCCTGCACGCAACCGTGCCAGCTTCATCCAGCCATCGATTTATTCGTATCTGAAAGACGGTCACCGACGTAGCCGACGGAGCCTCGTCCGTCACGCACGCGCGACTCACACGGAGAAACACATGAACCGCATCTTCCGCATTCTCTGGTCGCAGGCGTTGAACGCGTGGGTAGTCGTTTCCGAACTCGCCGCGTCCCGCGGCAAGAGCGGGGGAGGGGTCGACAAGCGCCGGCGCGTACTCGCGCTGCCGCTCGACCGCGACCAGGTCGAAGGCTCTCCGCCCGTGCACAGCCGGCCGCTGCAGTTGGGTCTGCTGCAAGTGGGCCTGCTGCAAGTGGGCATGTTCCTGGCGCTGCTGTCGCTATACGCGCCGGCGCAGGCGGCGAACCGGTTCTGGGACCCCAACGGTACTGCGGTCAACCGCGGCGGCACCGGCACCTGGAACACCAGCAGCGCGTTCTGGAGCCCGAACGGCGACGGGGTCAGCGGCCCCTACAGCGCCTGGAACAACGCCGCACTGGACGACGCCTTCTTCGGCGGCACCGCCGGCACGGTGACCTTGGGCGTACCGATCACCGCGCACAACCTCACTTTCGACGTCAACGGCTACATCCTCAATAGCAGCACCCTGACCCTGGCGGGGGCCACGCCGACCATTACGGTCAATGGCGGCACCGGCGTGTCGGCGACGATCAATTCGGTCATCGCCGGCTCGGCGGGGCTGACCAAGGCGAGCACCGGCAACCTGTTCCTTAACGGCGTCAACACCTTTACCGGAGCCGTCAACGTCAACGCCGGCAGGCTGGCCGTCAACGGCAACGCGGCCCTCGGCAACATCGCCAATACCGTCAATATGGCGAACGGCACCCGACTGGATGTCGGCTCGACCGGCGGCGGCCTGGCAGGGCGGACGGTGTCGCTCACCGGCACTGTCAGCCTCTTCGGCGCCGGTGTCGGCAGCGGCTTCTTTACCGGCAGCGGCAACCCTACTTTTAGCGGGGTGGCGGTAAGCAACAACCTCAACAACTACACCGGCCCGACCACCTTCTTTGGCGGAGCGGCCTCCAGCTTCACCTCCATCGCCGACTTGGGCATGGCCAGCTCTTTGGGAGCGCCCACCACCGTCGCAAATGGCACGATCACTATCGGCTCTTCCGGCCAGACCAACGCCGTTCTTGACTATGTGGGCGATGGCGATACCTCCAACCGCAATTGGCAGATAAATCCGCCTGCGGGGCCAAGCGGCGAGGCAGCGTATCTGCGCAATTGGGGTACCGGCACCCTGACCCTGACCGGCAATATCGCATTGGGTGGAGGTTCGGGGAATCGCGCTGAATTCGACGCGGTCAACGCCGACATGGAACTGCTGGGCGTGATCAGCAGCAACAACGGCCGCGACGCCTGGTTTGTACCCAGCGCCGGGCGGACCGTCCGCCTCGGCAACGCCAACACCTTCACCGGTCGCGCCGTAATCCGCGGCGCGGGACGGGTGGAGGCTGGCACTATCGCCGACAGTGGCGTCGCCAGTTCGCTGGGGACCGGCAGCATCGTCAACCTCAGTGCAAGCGGCACCCTGAGTTATACCGGCACCGGCGCCGGCAGTAATCGCGATTGGCAGATAGACGGCGGCACCCTCAATAACGATGGCAGCGGCGCCCTGACCTTGAGCGGGGCCATGGCCCTCACTAGTGGGCTCACCGCGACCCTGGGCGGCAGCTATACCGGCGCAGACAACATCGCCACCGGCGTCATTTCCGGCACTGGCAACCTGCGCAGCGGCGGCAACGCCACCTGGGTGCTGACCGGCGCCAATACCTACACCGGCAGCACCATCGTCGACAAAGGCGTACTGCGCGCAGGCACCGCCACGGCCTTCGGCGCGTCCACCACCGCCCAGGTCAACGGCGGCACCCTGGACCTCAACGGCTTCAGCCGGACCTTCAGCACCCTGTCCGGCACCGGCGGCACCGTGAACCTGGGCAGCGCCATGTTGACCCTGGATGCACCGACCGGTACCACCGCCACCTACGCCGGCAACATCGCCGGCAGCGGCGGCTTGACCAAGCTGGGCGGCAGCACCCAGACGCTGACCGGCGCCAATACCTTTACCGGTGCCACCGCGATCGGCGGCGGCACGCTCAATCTGAATTTCAGCGCCGCCGGCGGCCCGGTCGGCAACATCATCTCCAGCGCCTCCACGCTCAACATGATGGGCGGTACGCTCAACGTCACCGGCGCGGCAGGCGAGGCCAATACCCAGACCTTCAATGGCCTGAACGTCAGCGCCAGCAACAATACCCTCACTGCTACCTCCGGCAGCGGCGGCAGCATGACGGTCAACCTGGGCGCCATCACCCGCACCGGCGGTTTGATCAATTTCAATCTGCCGGCCAGCGGCAACATCACCACCACCAACACCGTATTGGGCGGCTGGGCCACGGTCAACGGCACCGACTACGCCAAGGTCGTCGGCGGCAACATCACCGCTTTCACTCTTGCCGACTACACCAACAAAGACAACGCGGCCACCTGGCTGGACAACGAGTTCATCACCGACATCAACGGCTTCTTCGGTACGCTGAGCGGCACCAAACAGCTCGGCGGCCTGCGTTACACGCGACCGGTGTCGACCACGGTAACCGTGTCGGCCGGCAATACGCTCGGCGTGGACGGCACGATCATCGTCGCGCCCTCGGTGCTCAACACCAACCAGACGATCACCGGCGGCAGCCTGACCGGCCCCAACGGCGGCGACCTGACGATCCAGCAGAACAGCACCGGCAACTTCACCATCGGTTCCCAGATTGTCGATAACAGCCCAGCGATGGGCTTCACCAAGGCCGGCACCGGCCTGGTCACGCTCACCAATGCCGCCAACAGTTACACCGGCGGCACTACGGTGGCGCAAGGCATGTTGTCGGTAAACAACATCGGCAATGGCGGCGTGGCGAGCAGCATCGGCGCCTCGTCGGCGGCGTCGTCGAACTTGGTGCTGGAAGGCAGCACCTTGCGCTACACCGGCACCAGCACCAGCAGCGACCGCGGTTTCACCATCGCCAAATCCGGCGCGATCCTCGGCAGCGGGGTCGAAGTAACCAACGCCGCGGCCAACCTGAGCTTCAGCGGATTGGTCACCAGCAGCGACGGCGCCAGTTTCACCAAGGCCGGCGCCGGCACCCTGACCTTGAGCAACGACGGCAACGACTACACCGGTGTCACCACCGTCAGTGGCGGCAGGCTGTCGGTGGACACCTTGACCAACGGCGGCCTGGCCAGCGGCATCGGCGCCGCCGACAGCGCATCGGCCAATCTGGTGCTCAACGGCGGCGGTTTGCAGTACACCGGTGCCACCACCGCGATCGATCGTGGCTTCACCCTGGGCACCGCCCAAGGCACCATCGATGTCGGCAATGCCGCCACGACCCTGACCGTCAGCGGCACCGCCGCCGGCTCTGGCACGACCAAACTGATCAAGGAAGGGGCCGGCACGCTGGTGCTGTCCGGCACCAACACCTACGTGGGCGGCAACACCGTCAATGCCGGTGTATTGCGCGCCGGTTCGACCCAGGCGTTCGGCGCATACAACACCGCCAACACCATGACGCTGGCCAATACCGCCGGCGTCACTCTGGACCTGAACAATTTCGATAACTTCGTCGGGCCGTTGGTCGGCGGCGGCGCCAACGGCGGCAACGTCACCCTCGGCTCGGCCAGGCTGCGCATCGGCGGGGGCAACGGCACCTATGCGGGCACGATCAGCGGCACCGGCGGCGTCTGGCGCACCAACGGCGGCATCCAGACTTTCACTGGCTGCAATAACACCTACACCGGTGCCACCACCCTGGAGGGCGCGACCCTGAGCGTCGACTGCCTGGCCAATGGCGGCGCGGCCAGCGGCATTGGCGCATCCAGCAGCGCTTCCAGCAATCTCGTCTTCATTAACGGCAACCTCAACTACACCGGCGGCACCGTCAGCACCGATCGCGGGTTCACTCTTACCGGCTACGGCGTCATCGACGTGGTCAACGGCACGACGCTCGGCTTCAGCGGCCCGGTCGTCGGTGGAGGCGAGTTGTACAAAGACAACGCCGGTACGCTGGTGTTGTCCGGCAACAACACCTACACCAACAACACCCAAGTCAGAGGCGGCACGCTGCGTGCAGGTTCGAACACGGCGTTCGGCACCACCAACGCCTTCATCATGGCCAACACCGCCGGCGCCTTGCTGGACCTGAACAATTTCAACGCCAATGCGGGCGCCCTTATCGGTGGCGGCGCCGTGGGCGGGAACATCGCGTTGGGCACGGGCACCCTGACGATCAGGGACGGCTTCAGCCAGACGTACGCGGGCGCCATCAGCGGCAGCGGCAACCTGGTCAAGAACGGCGCCGGCACCCAGACGCTGTCCGGCTGCAACAGCAACTACACCGGCACGACCACGATCAACGCCGGCGTGCTGGCGGTCGACTGCCTGCAGAACGGCGGCGTCAACAGCTCGCTCGGCGCTTCTACCTCCAGCGCCACCAACCTGGTGCTCAACGGCGGTACCCTGCGTTACGTCGGCGCGGGCGGCAGTTCCGATCGGCAGTTCACCCTCGGCACCAACGGCGGCGCGCTCGATGCCTCCGGCAGCGGCATCGTGGAGTTCACCTCCACCGGTCTGGTGACCCTGGCCGGCGCAAACACCGCCCGTACGCTGACCTTGACGGGTACCAACACCGGCGACAACGTCTTGTCCGCGCAACTGAACAATAACGGCGCGGGCATCACCTCGCTGACCAAGACCGGCACCGGCACCTGGCGCCTGACCAACAACAACAGCACCTACACCGGCATCACCACCATCAGCGGCGGCGTGCTCAGCGTCGATCAGCTGGCGAACGGTGGCGTGGCCAGCAGCATCGGTGCCTCCTCCAATGCCGCTTCCAATCTGGTGATCGGCAACGGTTCGACCTTGCGCTACACCGGCGCGGGCGACAGTACCAACCGTCTGTTCACGCTCGCACCCGGCGTCACCTATATCGAATCTTCCGGCACGGGGGCGATCAACTTCTCCAACACCGGCGCGGTGACGCTGTCCGGCACCAATACCCCGCGCACCATCGCCCTGGGCGGCACCAACACCGGCAACAACACGATGGGCGGTGCGATCGGCGACAACGGCACCGGCGCCACCACGCTGGCCAAGAACGACAGCGGCACCTGGGTCCTGACCGGAAACAATACTTATTCGGGCAATACCGTCATCAACGACGGCAACCTGATGATCGGCAACGGCGGCACCACCGGCAATGCCGGCACCGGCAACGTGATCATCGACTCGCCGACTTCGACCTTGTCGATCAACCGCAGCGACACCTTTAATTTCACCGGTACGCTGAGCGGCCCCGGCACCCTGGCGCAGATCGGCACCGGCACGGCGACCTTGACCTCCGCCAACAACAGCGTCGGGGCCACCACCATCAGCGCCGGCACGCTCGATATCAACGGTGGCCTGACCACGCCCACGATCGCGATGAGCGGCACGTCCACGCTCAATGTCGACGGTACCGTGCAGGCGGCCGGCGCTACGTCGACCCAGTTGAGCGGCGATGCCGGCGCGAGCACGGTCAACGTCAATACTGGCGGCACCTTGCTGGCCAACGGCGACCTTGGCGACGGCAGCGATGCGGTCAACCTGACCGGCACCCTGAATACCGGTGCCGGCACGCTGAACCTGGGCGCCGGCGACGACACCCTGACCTTGAACGACGGCGCCGTGATCGCCGGTGCCGGCGTCGATGCCGGCACCGGCAGCACCGACAACCTGGTGATCAACAACGCGGCGGCGATGACCTTCAGCGGCGCCACCGTCGCCGGTTTCGAACAGTTGACCAAGCAAAACACCGGCGTGCTGACCCTGACCGACAACCAGGCCTTCAGCGCCGGCACCGCCATCCAAGGCGGCACCCTCGATGTGGACGGGGTGCTGGATACGCCGACCGTCGCGATGTCCGACGGCACCACCTTGAATGTGGACGGCACCGTGCAGGCCGCGGGCGGCGCTACGACGGCGATCGCCGGCAGCGCCGGCGTCAATACCCTCCTGATCAATGCCGGCGCGACCTTGAACGGCAACGGCGACCTCGGCGCGGGCAGCGACGTGGTGACGCTGGGCGGCACCTTGAATTCCGGCGCGAGCGCATTGAGCCTGGGCGGCGACGACGACACCTTCACCTTGACCGACGGCGCGGTGATCGGCGGTGCAGGCGTCGACGGCGGTGTCGGCGGCAGCGATCTGTTGGTGCTCGACAATGCGCTGGATCTGGCCTTCGACGGCAGCACCACCGCCGGGTTCGAACGGCTGTCCAAGCAGAATGCCGGCACCGCCACGATGACCGGCAGCCAGAGCTTCAGCGACGGCACCGCCATCGACGGCGGTACGTTGAACGTGGCCGGCGCGCTGGAAACCCCGACCGTGGCCCTGGCCGATGGCACGACGCTGTCGGTCCAAGGCTCGGTGCAGGCAGCGCTCGGGGCGGCCACGGCGATCACCGGCAGCGCTGGTGCGAATACCGTGCTCGTCGCCGCGGGCGGCACCTTGGTGGCCAGCGGCAGTCTGGGCGACGGTAGCGATGTACTCGATGTGGCCGGCAGCCTGGACACGGGCGCGGGTACGTTCGACCTGGGCGCCGGCGACGACACGTTGACCATCCACGACGGCACCAGCATCGTCGGCACGATCGTGGCCGGGGCCGGCAACGACACCTTCAACACCCACATCTCCACCGTCGCCGATCTCGGCGCGGTGCAGGGTTTCGAGACCTTGAGCAAGTCCGGCGCCGGCGTACTCAACGTCAACGGCCCGATGAGTTCCGACTTCACCACGGTCGACGTATCGGCCGGCACCTTGAACATCGGCGCAGGCGGCAGCGTCACCGCGGCCCCGGGCAATGTCCTCACGACGACGGTCGGCGCAGGCGCGACCTTGAACGTCGACGGAAGTTACGGCTGCGGCGCCGACAACGACAGCATGACCGTGTCGGGCACCGTCTCGGGCAGCGGCATCATCGACTTGTGCGGCGGCGACGACACCTTGACGCTCAACGACGGCGCGGTGTTGAGCACGATCGTCAGCGGCGGTACCGGCACCGGCGACACCCTGGTGCTGAAGAACGCCGGCGCACTGAGCCTGGATGCCGGCAACACGAGCGGCTTCGAAGTATTGCAAAAGGACAACACCGGCGTGGCGACCCTGACCGGTGCGTCGAGTTTCGTTGCCGGTACCGCCATCCTCGGCGGCACGCTGGACGTGGACGGCTCCCTGGAAACGCCGGTGGTCACCTTGGCCGACGGCACCGTGCTCAACGTCGATGGCTCGTTGCAGGCCGCCGGCGCGACGACCACGACCATCAGCGGCAGCACCGGCGCGAACACCGTCAGTGTCGGCGCCGGCGGCAATCTACTGGCGAGCGGCGACCTCGGCGACGGCAACGACATCCTCGATGTGGCCGGCAATCTGGACACCGGCACCGGCGTGTTCGACCTCGGCACCGGCGACGACACCCTGACCATCCACGACGGCACCAGCATCGTCGGTACGGTCGTAGCCGGCGCGGGCAACGACACCTTCAACACCAATATCGCCACCGTCGCCGACCTCGGCGCGGTGCAAGGCTTCGAGACCCTCAGCAAGAGCGGCGCCGGCGTTCTCAACCTCAACGGCCCGCTCAGCTCAGACTTCACCACCGTCGATGTACAGGCCGGTATCTTGAACGTGACCGCGTCGGGCAGCGTCACCCCGGCACCGGGCGGCAGCCTGGCCACCAACGTCGCCAGCGGCGCGACCTTGAACGTCGACGGCAGCTACAACGGCGGCAGCAATGCCGATACCTTCACCGTCGCGGGCACCGTGAGCGGCAGCGGCACGATCGACCTGGGCGACGGCGACGACACCCTGACCTTGAACGACGGGGCGGCCCTGGCCAATGCGATCAGCGGCGGAGCGGGGGCGGGCGATGCGGTGGTGCTCAACAACGCCGGCGCCTTCACTCTCGACGCCGCCGACACCAGCGGCTTCGAAGTGCTGCAGAAGAACAATATCGGCGAGGCGACGCTGACCGGGACGCAGAGCTTCGTCGGCGGCACCGCCTTGAACGGCGGCACGCTCAGCGTTGCCGGCAGCCTGGACACGCCGACCCTGACGATGGCCGATGCGACCACGCTCAATGTCGACGGCAGCGTGCAAGGCGCGGGGGGCAGCGCAGCGGCCATCACCGGCAGCGCCGGCAGCAACACCGTCAACATAGCGGCAGGCGCGAGCCTGTTGGCCAACGGCGACCTGGGCGACGGCAGCGATGTCGTCGATGTCGCCGGCAGCCTCGACACCGGTGCCGGCGTCCTCGACCTAGGCGCCGGCGACGACACCCTGGGCATCCACGACGGCACCAACATCGTCGGCACGGTCGCCGCCGGTGCCGGCACCGATTTGTTGAACGCCGACATCGCCACCAGTGCCGATCTCGGCGCGGTGCAGGGCTTCGAGACGCTCAGCAAGACCGGCGTCGGCACGTTGAACATCAATGGCCCGGCGGCTTCGGACTTCGTCGCCGTCGATGTGCTCGCCGGCAGCTTGAACGTCGGCGCCGCCGGCAGCGTGGTCGCGCAGAACACCACGATCGCCAGCGGTGCGGCCTTGAACCTGGACGGCAGCTACTCGGGCACCGCCGGTAACGACAGCTTCACCGTCGCCGGCACGGTGGCCGGCGGCGGCGCGGTGAATCTGCTCGACGGCGACGACACGTTCACGATCCAGGACGGCGCGGATCTTTCAGGACTGAGCAATGCCGTCGACGGCGGCACCGGCAACGATACCTTCGTCGCCGATCTGGCCGGCACGGCGACCCTGGGCGGGGCGATCGGCTTCGAAACCCTGACCAAGGCCAATACCGGCACCCTGCACGTCGACGGCCCGGCCGCCTCGGATTTCACCACCGTCAACGTCGACGGCGGCACCCTCGATATCGGCACCGGCGGCAGCATCGGCGGCGTCAACACTGCCACCGTAGCCAACGGCGCCAGCCTGATCGTCGATGGCGCCTTCGGCTTCACCACCGGCGCCGACAGCTTCACCGTGGCCGGCAACGTCAGCGGCTCGAGCGTCATCGACATGCTCGACGGCGACGACCAACTGACCCTGCAAGACGGCGCCGACATGAGCGGCCTGGCCACGCCGATCGACGGCGGTGCCGGTATCGACACTCTGACCGCCGACTTCGCCGGCACCGCGACCCTGGGCGGCGCCACTAACTTCGAGACCCTGACCAAGACCAACACGGGCACTTTGAACATCGACGGCCCGGCCGCATCGGACTTCACCACGGTCAACGTCGACGGCGGCACGCTCGACATCGGCGTCGCCGGCAGCGTCAGTGGGGTGGTCACCAGCACGGTCGCCAACGGTGCCACCTTGAACGTCGACGGCCACTTCGCCGGCTCGGCCGGCGACGACACGATGACGGTGTCCGGTGCGATCGCCGGCAGCGGCGCGATCGCCTTCGACGGCGGCGACGACACCCTGACCCTCAACGACGGCGCCGACCTGACTGGCTTCGGCGGCGCGCTCGACGGCGGCGCGGGCGGCGGCGATACGGTCGTGCTCGATAACGCCGGGGCGTTGAGCTTCGGCGCCGGCAGCGTCGTCAACTTCGAATTCCTGACCAAGACCAACACCGGCACCGCGACCTTGACCGGCACCCAGAGCTTCAGCGGCGGCACCGCGATCAACGGCGGCGAGCTCGCGCTCGCCGGCGCGCTGAGCACGCCGACCGTGGCGATGGGCGACGACACCATACTGACCGTCGACGGCAACCTGGATGCAGGAACGGGCACGGCCGCCGCGATCACCGGCAGCGCCGGCGCCAACACCGTGACCGTCAACGGCACCGCCCTGGCCAGCGGCGATCTCGGCGCGGGCGAGGACGTGCTCGACGTGGTCGGCACCCTCGATACCCTCGGCGGTACGTTCGCCTTGGGCGACGGCGACGACAGCTTCGTCGTCCACGACGGCACCACCGTGCTCGGCACCGTCGACGGCGGCGCCGGCCTGGATACACGCGTCTACGACATCGACCTGAGCGCCGACCTGGGCGCGCTGGTCAATTTCGAAGGCGTGACCAAGACCGGCACCGGCGTGCTCAACATCACCGGCCCGAGCGCGACCGACCTGCAGGAAGTCAGCGTGCTCGGCGGCACCTTGAACATCGGCCCGGCCGGCAGCGTGGTGGCGACCGCGGGCAGTTCATTGGCCACGGTGGTCGGAGCCGGCGCGACCTTGAACGTCGACGGCAGCTTCGGTTGCGGCGCCGCCAACGACACGATGAGCGTGTCGGGCACCGTGTCCGGCAGCGGCACCATCGACCTGTGCGGCGGCGAAGACGTGCTGACCCTCGGCGACGGCGCCGTGCTCAACGCCGTCGTCAGCGGCGGCGGCCACGGCACCGGCGACACCGTGGTGCTCGACAACGCCAACGCCTTCAGCTTCGATGCCGGCAACACCATCAACTTCGAGTTTCTGCAGAAGGACAACGCCGGCGAAGCCACGCTGACCGGCACCCAGAGCTTCAGCGGCGGCACCACGCTCAACGGCGGCACCCTGAGCGTGGCCGGCACCTTGCAGACGCCGACCTTGGCGATGGCCGACGGCACCACCCTGGCGGTCGACGGCCGCGTGCAAGGCCTCGCTGCGGGCCAGACCGTGCTGACCGGCAGCGCCGGCAGCAACACGGTGGAAGTCGCTGCCGGCGCGAGCCTGCTCGCCTCCGGCGACCTCGGCGACGGCAACGACGTGTTCGATTTGGCCGGCACGCTCGACACCGGCAGCGGTACGTTCGCGCTCGGTGCCGGCGACGACCGCTTCATCGTCCACGAAACCACCGCGGCGATCGGCACGGTCGAAGGCGGCCTCGGCAACGACACCCTCGAAGCCAATATCAGTGGCGGCTTCAATGTCCCGCTGGGCAGCATGCTCGGCTTCGAATCGCTGGCGAAGTCCGGCGCCGGTGCGCTGCAGATCAACGGGCCGTCGGAGTTCATCGACGTCGATGTAATCGGCGGCCTGCTCGAAGTCACCGCCAGCGGCAGCGTGGCCGCGCAAAACACCACGGTCGCGGCCGGCTCGACCCTGAAGGCCACCGGCCTCTACAGCGGAACCGCCGGCAACGACAGCTTCAGCTCCGCCGGCACGGTGATCGGCCGCTTCGATTTCGGCGCCGGCAACGATACCGCCGATTTCCGCGGCGGCGAGCTCAGTGGCCTGACCCGCTTCGACGGCGGCGCCGGCACCGAGGACCGGGTGAACTTCCACGGCATGACCCTGGGCCAAAGCCAGGCAAGCGCACTGTCCAACTGGGAGCGCGTGGACCTGCTCACCGGCACGCGACTGACGCTGAGCGGACCGTTGAACCTCGCAGGCGGCCTGTTGTCGATCGATGGCACTTCGGAACTGATCGGCCTGAGCGGCGCCGCACTGACCGGCAGCGTGGCCAATTCGGGCCTGATCAGCGTCGGCGGCGCCCGCTTCGGCATCAGCGGCAATTACACCGGTGGCGGCTCCCTGGCCCTGACGGTATCGCCGGGCGGCCAGAGCTCGGGCGGTCTGGACATCGGCGGCGACGTCGCCGGCACCACGGCGGTGACCTTCCTCAGCGACGGCAGCGAGACCCCGCAACAGCCGGCCTCGATCCGAGTGATCTCGGCACCGAACGACAATGCAGCCACCGCAGGCGGCTTTACCGCGGCCGGCGCCAGCGACGGCGTGGTGCGCTTGAACGGCAGCGTGTTCCCGTGGAGCTTCGACCGCCAGGGCGACGGTTGGTATCTCAACACCGAAGCCAGCGACATCCTGCCGGAAATCGGCGGCTACGCCGTGTTGCCGGACATCGGCCTCGCCGACATCCAGAGCAGTAACCGGCTGTTGTTCGAACGCATGAGCGGCGTGCGCGGCGATACCCCGCGCTGCGGCGCAGAGGAGGAGGGTGCGCAGCGCGCCTACGCCTCGTTACGCGGCGATTGCCACGGCCTTTGGGTGGCGGCGAGCGGCAGCGAGCTGGAGATGGGCGCCAACCCGGGTTTCGCCTTCAGCGGCAACACGCTCGGCCTGTACCTCGGCGTGGACGTGCTGTTGCAGGACCGCGAGACGCGCAGCTTCCGCGGCGGCGTATTCCTCGGCTATCAACACGGCAATTACTGGGCCGACGGCGCCAATTCGACCGACCTGCAGGGCATCGGCCAGGCTCATGTGCGCGTCGATACGCCGATGGTCGGCATGTACGGCAGCGTGAGCTGGCAAGGCGGCACCTACCTGGACATGACCCTGGTCGGGCAGCGGCCGGAGGCCCGCGTCGCGGTCGCCGACGGTTTCAACCAGGACATCGGCGGCAGCAGCGTGACCGCGAGCGCACAGCTCGGCCATCGCTTCCCGCTGAGCAACGGTTGGACCGTCGAGCCGCAACTGCAGCTCAGCGCCAGCGCGATGCAGTGGCAGGACCAGCGCGATGCGAGCGGCAAACAACTGGTGATGGACGACGACCTGTTGGGTACGGTGCGCGCCGCGGTGCGCGCCGAGAAGCGCTTCGAGACCGCCGGCGGCGCACGGATCCGTCCGTGGGCGACGCTGGGCCTGCAGGACACCGTAGGCGAAAAGGACGACGCCCTGCTGGTGGTGCCGATCGGTTCCGGCGCCCAGCCGCAAGCCTTCCCGAATCACGAACTGGGCCTGATGGCGACCGTCGACGTCGGCGTGGAGGCCGAGTTGAACGAATCGGTCAGCCTGTTCGGCGTGCTGTCCTACGGCGAAAGCCTGGAAGGCAGCGACGTCAAACAGCGCCAGGCCAACCTGGGCGTGCGGATTCGTTGGTGAGGGTAGGGGCGGTGCATGCCTGAGGCGTGCACCGCCCGATGACGGCCTGGGGCGGCGGATGATCGAAAGCCGGGCAGGGAGTTTGGCTGCGGCCAGCGGTGCTTTCAGGATCCTCTGGGCAGCGCGCCGAATCTTCGCAGGGCATAAGCGGCAAGGCGGGCCAGACGCCGTGCCGCTCGCAGCGACGTGGCCGTCGCGGCGGCATCGCCTTGACGCGGTTGCCTGCCTGCACGTTTTCCAAGCGTGTCGCGCACGCCGTCGTGCCTGCATCCCGGACAACGAGCGTTCGCCGGCTGTCTAAGACTTTTCCCAATTTTGCGCCATTTCGCGCACTCCTAGTATTGCGCTGAAGCATTCCGAACGAGTGCTGCGACGGCATCGAAGCGTTAGGACAAGTCCTTGAATTTCTCTTGGCTCAATGAGTTTCGCGACGACCGCTGGAAGCCGGCGCTGGACGGAAGTTGGTATCTGGTCATGCCGCTTACCGCGTTCCTGGATACCAGCGGCGTACGCCAGGGCGACAGTTGGGATTCGGCCTTCGATGCCTGGGGTCGACAGCAGACGCGTAAATACTCGATAGGGCCGGTCGCGGCTCTCGAACCGTCGGGTGACCTATGCGTGTTCATCTCCGCATCCATGGGGGATTGGCCATGGCCCGAACAATTCGCTACCGACATGAGCCTTCGCTCATCTTGAAATCATCGCCTTGGCGCCGAACCGAGCGTCACGGAATTCGATTGAAAGCAGAGTGCGATCCGCCTTGCAAGAGTAAATGAATCTCTCTTGTTGAATGCGATAAACAGCGCACTTGCTGCGACCAACCGCGCTCTTCGAGCATCCTTGGAAGTGCTGCTTGTTGCTCCCGACGAAACTTGGCATCGACCAAGCTGTTCGCTCAGGAACCGCAAGGCAGCAACATGGCGAACGGCTTCCTTTCTGCCGTCGATTTGCCCGATCCCATCGTTCGAGGATGCTCATGAAGATCACTTTGCTTTCCGCCGGCCTGACCACTGCGTTGGCCTTTTTACCCGCGCAGGTCGTCCCTGCGTCTTCGCCCGACGCTGCTCCGGCGCTCATTTCGCGTGATCTGTTGTTCAGCAATCCGGAACGCACCAACGTTTCGATCAGTCCCGACGGAAAGTACTTGGGCTGGGTCGCTCCATTGGATGGCGTGCTTAATGTGTGGGTCGCGCCTGCGGACCAACTCGATAAAGCCAAGCCCGCGACCCGCGACAAGACCCGCGGCATCACCGGGTATACGTGGGCGTACAGACCCGGCACGCTGCTGTACGTGCGCGACAGCGGCGGCGATGAGAACTATCACGTATTCGCGTTGGACATCGTGAGCGGCAACGAGCGCGACCTGTCGCCCTATCCCAAGATCCGCGCCCGCATCGGCAACATCAGTTCGCGCCATCCCGAGTCGGTAACGATCGGCATGAACGACCGCGATGCGAAATACCACGATCTCTATCGCGTCGACCTTGGCAGCGGCGAGCGTACCTTGGTGCAGAAAAACGAAGGCTTCAGCGGCTTTCTCACCGACGAGGATTATCGCGTGCGCCTGGGCTATAAGCCCGCCCCGGACGGCAGCCGCGAGATACTGGCTCTGGACGAGAGCGGCCAATGGAGTCCCTGGGACCGCATCCCTGTCGAAGACGGCCTGACCACCAGAACCCTGGGCTATACCGCCGACGGCCAAACCTTATATTGGCTGGATTCGCGCGGCCGCGACACCGGCGCGTTGTTCGCGCAGAGTGCCGACGGCAAACGCCGCCTACTGCTGGAGAACGCCAAAGCCGATATCGCCGGAATTCTGACCGACCCGGGCAGCGGCCGGATATTGGCCGCGAGCGCCAACTACCTGCGCGAGGAGTGGACCGCGATCGACCCGCAGGTAGCCTCCGACCTGGCCGCGCTGAAGAAAATCGGTCCCGGTGAAGCCTCGGTGCAATCGCAGACGCTGGACAATCGCAGTTGGATCGTCCTGTATTCGGCGCCGGAGACGCCGAGCGTGTACTACCGCTACGATCGCGGCGGACACGGTGGCTCGGGCAAGCTGACCAAGTTGTTCTCGTCGCGGCCGAAGCTGGAGGGCTTGCCGTTGGCGCCGATGTGGCCACAGGAAATCCGCTCGCGCGACGGCCTGACCTTGGTGAGCTACCTGACCCTGCCGCCGCAGGCCGATGCCAATGGCGACGGCAAGCCAGATCGACCGGTGCCCATGGTGCTGAATGTGCACGGCGGCCCCTGGGCGCGCGATTCCTATGGCTATGCCGGTATTACGCAGTGGCTGGCCAACCGCGGATACGCGGTGCTCAACGTCAACTATCGCGGTTCCACCGGCTTCGGTAAAAACTTCCTCAACCGTGCCGACGGCGAGTTCGCCGGCAAGATGCACGACGATTTGATCGATGCGGTGGCGTGGGCGGTGAAGCAGGGCGTGACCACGAAGGACCAGGTCGCGATCATGGGCGGCAGCTACGGCGGCTATGCCACCCTGGTCGGGTTGAGCTTCACGCCCGACGCCTTTAAATGCGGCGTCGATATCGTCGGCCCCTCCAGCCTGGTCACTCTCATCGAATCGTTCCCGGCATATGCCGCTCCGACCCTTGAGGCCACCTGGTACAAGCGGGTAGGGGATCCGCGCACGGAGTCCGGGCGTAAGCACCTGCTCGAACGTTCACCGATCGGTCGGGTCGACAAGATCAGCAAGCCCTTGCTCGTCGGCCAAGGCGCCAACGATCCGCGCGTGACCCAGGCCGAGAGCGACAATCTGGTCGCGGCGATGAATCAGCGTGGGATTCCAGTGAGCTACGCCTTGTTCGCGGATGAGGGCCATGGTTTCGCGCGGCCGGAAAACCGCAAGGCCTTCAACGCGCTGACCGAAGGGTTTCTCGGCAAGTGCCTGGGCGGACGCGTCGAGCCTATCGGCCAGGACCTGCAAGGCTCCAGCTTGTCCGTACCGCACGGCGCCGACGGCGTGCCCGGTCTGACCGAGGCGCTCAAGCATCATACGGCGCAGAGCAAGAAGTAAAAGTCCGGTCGATGCGGCGCACGGAAACGCCCAACCCCGGTTGGGCGTTTCCGTGTCGGGCCCGCTCTGTCTACGGCGGAAGCGTGGGTGAATCGGACCATCAATGCGCGGGCGGATGGCGATCCTGCGACGCTTTCGATGGTGCGTCCAGGGCATGGGCCGCATCGGGCGGTGTGATCGCGGCGAGTTCCGCCAGCGTTCGTTCCAGCGGCGTGGCGCTGGCGACATGTTGTTCGATATGCACCTGCTGATTGGCGGGATCGTTCGGTATGCCGCCCTGGATCGCGAACAGATACTCATTCTGCTTGGACGCGACGACGTGATCGATGCGGTTAAAGCCGGACTTCTGCGCCTCGTAAGCCAGCCCCGCGGAGAGGCGTTGCAGGGTTTCCGGCGCGCGGTCGCGAAGCTCCGGGTCGGAGTGAGTTTGCAGTGCGTTCAAGGCTTGCAGATACAGCCGATGCTGCTCTGGCGGAGTCGAGTCCGGATCGACGCGCGGAATCTTCGGACTTGCCTGGGTTTGCCTTGGCGATTCGTCGTCGAACTCGCGTTTGCCGAGCACGCTGCCGGTGCTTGTGCTCGGCCCGCCATCGTCGTTGAGCAGCGAGGCGATCCAAAGATCCAACAGTTCGGGCGACTGCGGCACGGGCGGCAGCGGTGGCGACCCGGGAGGCGTGTTGAACGGGACCGGCACTTCATCCTCCGGATTCCACTTGGCCGACATCCTCGTCTCGAGCAGTGAGCTGCCACTGAGGTCGACAGCATCGCTGCTGGCGGCATGTTCGTCGCCCATACGCTGCTCGAACATGCCCTGCCATAAGGGGTCGTAAAACAATGGCCTGGGCTCGGAGTGGCCTGGAACGGGCAACGTTGCGGTTTCGACCGGGTCGATCGCCGGTTCCGGCACGGACGCATCGCTGAAGATCGGAATGCCGAAGGGGCTGAGATTTACCCCGCTGGCCCATAGGGTCGCGTTATCGAGATGGAGCGCAGACAGTTGCACCTGGATCTGCGAGGGGGCGGTTTGATGGATTTCCTCGATCGCCATGGCCGCGTAGTAATGCCGATAGTCGCAGTTACCCCACGGGCCCAGGCGCGAACGCTCCGGCGGTGCGTCGAAGTAGCACTGCGATATCCTGGCGATGGCTTCGGTGCTGGCCGGCATGCTCCGGTCGGAGTGCAGAACCGCCTCGATCTCCGGCTTGAACTCGTAACCCAGGCTGCCGGCGCTGGACTGGAAGTAGTGGTCTATTCGACCCGGAACCGACACAACTAGGTCGGTGGCGTCGGGCATGTCCTTGCCGCTTTTTTTCTTGAGGACGTCCAAATGCGCATTCCAGCCCGCGATCTCCGAATACGCTTCGTTCTCGCGCATTGCTTGCACATAGGACCCGACCACATCGGTGTAATCGTAAGTACTGTCTGTCGCAAATACGTTCGCGAATCCGATATCGAGGCCGACACGTGCACGAAGCTCGGCGGACCTGAGGCAATGTTCGAGTTCATGGCCGACGATCCAAGCCGCTCCGGTGCCGCCTTCGGCAGGAGGCTTCGACAGGGTCTCGCGACTTAGCGATATCACCCCGTCCGTATAGGTATACAGTCCGCCCAATGTCGATGTCTCCGGCAACAGGACGATCGCGGTCAGCCCACCCTCGGCTTTGGCCCTGCGCAATTGACTTTGCAGATGCGCAGAGTCGGCGAACAGCTGTTTTAGATTGGCGTACTCGATGGTGTCGGCGCCGATACCGTTGACACTGTCGAGCAACGCGCTGACCTCCTGCTCGGTTTCGTTTTCGGGCTCGTGCACGGGGCGCTCCACTGATCGACGCTCTAGGGGATACGTGCGGCGGTGTTTCGACAGGACGCGCTGGACCGCCAACAAGCGTGTCGGCAGTCACAAGTTAGCTAGGTTCCGGGCCTGCCCGTAGCAGCAAGAGGCGGGCGGACCAATCTCGCTAGCCCCGAACCGTCGAGCCAGCTCATCCGGTCTTGCGCCAGGCCGCCTTCAAGCTGCACCTCGCTGCGGGTCGAAGCGGCCGGCAAAATTTGTTGCGTGAGCCGGCCCCGGAGCCGATCGAACAGGTCGCGCAGGCCCCCGGCTTCCTGTCCATATCCACTTTCTACAGCCGCTTCAGGAAGTCGCGGGGACCACGCCGGTCGCCCGGCGGCAGGCCCAACTGCGGCCGGACGTCGACTCCTGAAACGCGTTTCGCGAGTACGGAAACACGCTCCAAGATATTGATCCAAAAGGGCATCGCGCAGAATTCGGTGGATCCACCCACTGGAGTCCGCCATGTCAGCAACACGATCCAAGCCCGCCGCCGTCGCCGCGCCCAAGCGGCGCGCCAGCCTCGTCCGACTGTTTCGAACCGCCGCATTGGCGCTGCTGTTCGGCGCCCCGGCCCATGCCGAATCGAGCCACGACGAGCGCCAGGTCGCCGCCGCCGTCGAGGACTATCTGCAGGGCAGTTCCTACAGCCAGGCCGATCGACTCCGCCGCGCCTTCCATCCCAATGCCCGCCTGTACCTGGACCAGGGAACCGACGGCATGCGCGAGGTCAGCATCGCCGACTACATCGGCTGGTTCGGCAAGAACCCCGGGCAGTTCAACGGCCGTGTCGGTCGCCTGCTCGGCACCCAGGTCGACGGCGGTGTCGCGACCGCGAAGGCCGAGATCCTGATCGCCAAGGACCAGGCGCGCTTCGTCGATCTGTTCCTGCTGAAGAAGATCGGCGGTCGCTGGCAAATCGTCAGCAAGACCGCCACCCGCCAAACCGCGCCGGCGCATGGCCGGCAGGTGTTGCTGGCCGTGTCCAACGTCGCCACCATGCCCGGCACCGAGCTCAGCGCCGGCAACAGCTTCAGCGAACTCATCCATGCCTATGCCGCGTTCCGTGCGGCCGGCTACGGCGTGCAGTTCGTCAGCCCCGAAGGCGGCGCGGTGCCGCTGGCCTATATCGACACCCGCTACCCCGAGCATAAGGACAAGCTGTACGACCACGACTTCATGTGGGCCCTGGCCAACACGCGCAAGCCCGCCGATGTCGACGCCGGCGCCTACGCCGCGCTGATGTACATCGGCGGCAGCGCGGCGATGTTCGGCGTCGCCGACGACCCGGCCTTGCAGGCCTTGGCCGTCCGCGTCTACGAGCAACACGGTGGCGTCGTCTCGGCGGTATGCCACGGCAGTGCCGGCCTGGTGGGCCTGACGTTGTCGGACGGCACCGCCCTGGTCGGCGGCAAGCGCGTGACCGGCTATCCCGACGCCTTCGAGGACAAGAAGGCGGCCTACTACAAGAGCTTCCCGTTCTCGATCGAACAGCGCTTGCAAAGCCGCAAGGGTCTGTTCCGCCACGGCGCCCGCAACACCTCGCACGTGGAAGTCGATGGCCGGCTGATCACCGGCATGAACTGGCAATCCACCCGCGACGTGGTCGCCGCCGTCATCGGAAAACTGGAAACCGCGGACGGTGCGGCGAAGGTCGGAGCAACGCCTTAGCGCTGAGTACCTGGGGCCCCGCCAGGATGGCGGGAGGAGGGGAGGGCTCCCGCATCGGCCACCGAACAAAGCCCTCCCATCGGGGGGCTTTGCACCTCGAAAGGCAGGCTCTTGTCGTTCCCCCCCTTGTAAAAGGGGGGGAAGGGGGGATTTGCCTTTCGCCGTCGCCTTGCCCGAAAAAGACAAGTATCGTGACGCCGGCGGTGCGCAACGCGCCGACATCTCACTCCGGGAGAAAGCATCCATGGACAAGGTCGCTGCGAGTCTGGTCTGCGCATTGGCGCTTGCCTGCGCAATGAGTCCGGCCCAAGCCAATCAAGCAGAAATGGCCGCGCATGCGCGAGCGATGAACGACATCGCCGCGACCCCGCCGTGTTGTTACGGGGGCGACGAGGAGGACCGATGGGAAGGCTACGAGCCCAACTTCTCCGCCGCGGAGCTGGAGGAGATGCTGCGCCGGGACAAACTCGAGCAAGCCGAGAGCCTGCGCAAGCATCAACAACGCATGGCGCGCGATCCCGACTACCGGGCGTTCTTCGACGGATTCTGGAACTTCAGGCCCGCTGCGGATAACGCGCCCGGGCAGTACTGCGCTGCGCGTTTCTATCGCGAGGGCAGCAGCATGATGATTCTTGGCCCGGGCGGCGGCTCTCCCTATGCCTATCTGGCGTTGTACGGGCGTGGCGTTCCGAAACCCAAGTCGGCGCAGAAGTTGACCGTCCAATTGCACCAGACCGGCGAGGAGCGTCAGACCGTCGAGGTGTTCAACCTGCCGATGGCGGGCACCGGCGGCGACGGCCTGCTGTTGATGGCGGTCGACAACGTGGACGCGCTGCTAGATGGGATGCTCGACCAGCATCGATTCGAAGTCTTCGATCGCAAGCACGAAAACGTGCTGTACATCCTCGAATGGACCGGAGGACTCGCTGCGCGCGACAAACTGCGTGCCTGCGTCGATACCAAACCATAGAGACCCGCTCGCCGGCGGCTACGCCGCCGCCGTCCCTCCCGACCGGATCATCGCTTTCGCGCTTGCGCGGGTTCGCCATGGCGCAGCGCGATCTGCCGCGCTTCCAGGCGACGGATCTTGTCCTGCGCTTCGGCGATCACCGCGGGCGGAGCGCCACTGGCGCGGGCTCGTTCGAGCAACGCCTTCCACTTGGGCAGTTCCTGTTCCGCGGCGATCAGATACTCCTGGTGCAGCCGTCGTCGACCGCGCAACTCGTACTCGCGATAGCGGACCGGGTCGCTGAGTTCCCATGCGCTGGCAGCGGGAGCCTGCGATTCCGCCGTGGGACGTTCGATCGGCGGCGCACGCTCATCGCCGTGCTCGCGCGATGCGGCCATCGACTGCCAGGCCGGAGACGATTGCGAGGGGGTCGAAGCGGCGGGCGAGGGGCCCGGCTCCGCCGTCGCAGCCGATGTAACGCCAGCAGGCGCATGCCCCAGTGGATCGGCCACTGCAGGCGTCTCCGCCGAGGGCTGGCGTGCGCCGGGTGCGCCTGATGTAGTCAGCCGCCACGCCGCCGCGCCCAGCAGCAGCACCGCAACCGCCAACGGCCATTTCATGGTCTCGACTCCAGCGACTTCGGAGCAGCGCGGACACCCAGTGCCGCCGGGTTGATCTCGATGCGCGCCTCGGACAACAGGCGTGCCCTCAGGCCGGCGTAGTTCGAGGCTGCGCGCTGCCGCGCAATCGCCTCGCTGGCGGTGAAGCGTACGGTTTCGCTGCCGGGTGGATGCAGGCCGGTCACGCGTTGGTCCACCTTGACGATGACCCAGCCCGGCGCGGCGGTTCCCGCTTCCGGCTCGCGGATCGGCGGCGACGCCGGTCCGGGCGGTTGCGCGAAGGCGAGTTGCGCGATCCAGGAACGGCGGGCGGCATCGCGGTCGAGCCAGCGTGCGATGCCGTCGCCTGCGCCGCGGCGCCGCATCGCGTCCTCGAAGCGCGCGCCCTTGCCCAGCTCGGCGGCGACAGCCCGCGCCTGTGCCTCATCGGCGAAGCGCATCGATCGCATCAGCACCTTGTCGGTGCGCGTGAACTCGGCCTGGTGGTCGTCGTAGTACTTGCGAATGGACGCGGGCTCGACGTTGCGGTGCAAGCGCTCGACCTCGGGGCTGCTGTAATGCGGGTCTTCGCCGCTGCCCAACAGGCGCGCAAGCGCATTGCGGCGGTTACGGTCGGCCACCAGTTGCCGCAGTTGCTCCACGCCGGCAGCGCCCAGGCCGCTGTTGTGAGCGGCCCAGCCCAGCACGAAACGGTCGCGGGCCAACTGTCCGGCTTGCTGCATCGCGAATGCGGCATCGAACCGATACAAGGCATCGCGCCCCTGCACATCCTGCCGTTCCCAGACGTCGTACAGACTGATGCGATACGACTGCGCACCGACGCGGCCGTCGATCAAGGGCTGGTCTTTCAACTGCGCTATGCGCGCGGCCGGCAGGCGGTCGTCGAGACCCAGCTTGCCGCGTCTATCCAGCAGGGCGACGAGGCGCTCGCGGGTAAGCGGATGGCGTTTGACGACATACGCTTCGGCCGGCCCGACCGCCTTCGCCAGGGGCTCGCGAAACGCCGCCTGCAAGGTCGTCACCAACGACGCTTCGACCGATGCCTGCGGGGAAAATCGCACCCGCTGGCCGGCAAACAACTGCGCATCGTCGTAGCGGCGTCGCGCATAACCGCCCAGCACGCGATCCTCGGCCGCGGCCATCGCGACCTGCGAAGGCGTGACGCCGGGCTCGTGCTCCCGCACCACCCGCAGCAGCGCGTCCAGTGCGGTCGTGGACAGGGTCCAGTCGTTCACCCGCAGCGCCTTGCGCGGTTCCGGCAAGGTCCCGTCGATCGGCACGCCGGCAGCAGCGAACCCCGGGGCGCAGAAGAGCAGGGCGGTCGACAGCCCTGCCATGAATCGCAACGCCGAAGACGGCTTCACGGCGATAGACGCTCCGCCGCGCGGTCGAGCACGCGCACCACCATCGCGATGGCGTGCGGCACCGTCTTGCGCGACACCTCGAGGCGGTCGGAGTAGGCCGCGGACGACAGCGCGAGCGCGCCGTTCTGGTAGGTGTAGGCGCCGAGCCGGTGGATCAGCGGACGCACGTCGGTCGCGGTGGCCGACAGTGCCGGGATATCGTTAAGCGCCAGCTTCACCAGCGCCGGGTCGTTGAGCTTCTCGGTGTAGTAGTAGTTCTCCACCCAGCCTTCGTAATCGGAATGGTTGTTGCCCGAGGTCGACCAGGTGTGCTGCGGCACGCTGACGTCGGTGGTGTGCAAAATGAAGCCCAGCGACTGCGCGGTCGGGCTGGAGAGAAACTGGGCGAACCAGTATTGGCCTAGATTGGAGATGGGCTGGAACGGCATCTGCTGGAAGTCGGCGTACATCGATGCGTTCGAGGTGCTGCCGATGCGGTACTTGCTCTCGGTCACGCCGTAAGTGTTGTAGCGGCTGGTTTCGCCGAACCACCCCTTCATGCCGCCACCGCCGTCGTCCAGATGGTCGTTCCACAACCAGTCGGCGGCCAGGTTGTCGATGTCGCCCTTCATCGTGCTGCGATCGTAGTTGTAGCCGCCATAGGTATTGCCGTGGACATCTCGGCTGTTCGCGTGATCCTGGAAGTGCCAGTACGAGGTGTAGTTGACCAGAGACGAGGTGGTGCCCCATAGCGGCGCCTTCACGCAATCGCCGGTGATCGCGCCGCAGATATAGGTGTCGGAAAAGTCGTCGACGTCGTACGCGCCCTGGCCGATCGCGGCGGCGAAGGTGTCGATGGTATAGCCCGCTGCCTGCACGCCGGCCAGCAGCCGGTCGTAATTGGTGAGGCTCGGGTTCGCCTTCATGAAGGCCACCGCATCCAGGACGATGCGGCGATGGACTTCCTGCTTGTGCGCTTGCGCGGCGTCGCTGGTGAACAACAGGGCGGCGGTGCAGGCGAGGGCGGTAGCGTGACGAGCAGCACGGGATAACACGGGCATGGCCATAATCTCCGGGCGAAAAATTGCCCGGAATGATGATCGGCGCATGTGACAGGGCTGCGTCAGATTACCGAAATCGACCCAAGGGATCGCAGCGAGCCGTCGGGAATCGGAGCGATGAAACCGCGGCGCAGCCGATGTCTGCGCGCCGGGCGAGATGCGCAACGCAATGCACACTGCAGATGATATCCGTCGTCATGCCCGTTCATCGGGCACTTCGCGATGGGCCAATCGCTTGCGCGACAAAAAGAAACAATCGCGATGACAAACGTCATCGCCGCCGAACCCAATCACTGGGATAACCCGATTATCGTGGGTGAATCGCGAATCCAGCGGTCGATCGAATCGCATGGACAACCTCCACGTTTCGCCTGCCGACACGGTGTTTTCCGGAAGCGAAAGTTCGATGCTGTCGCCACCGCATCGCGCACCGGCGAACGGATTCGCACTCCCGAGGCGCTAGTGCAGCGCCCGTCACGATCGACGAGTGAAGCGCATCAAGCGAGCATCGATACGTGTGCGGCAACGCGCGATAGAACTTATCGCACGCAATGATTTGTCATCTTTACCGGCGCTTAATGCGCTCGACGGTCGTGCGTCACTATCGCTTCAAATCGTTCCTTGATGCACATCACGCAAGAAGAATGCAGCAACACGCTAAGCCTGAGAGCGATCACACAACTTCGTTCGACGTCGATCTATCATGCACATTCGATAAATGTTGAATCGAATACAGTAGTGCACCGCAGCTGCTCCCGGTTTCTTTGATATCTGTTTTGCCATGGATATGGTTCGAGCGGAGAGGGTAATGAGCGCGACGTCCTGCACCAGAAGTCAAGCCGAAGCGATTCGCCGAGGCAACGGCGATACCCATATCGGCGACGCCAGAAGCGAGCGCGCCCGGGCCGTAGTCGACGCATGTGTTCCCACCGGTACGACGGCGCAGTGCCTGCGCGCAGGCCGCGTGTGCCGTCATCGGCGCTATGCGCAGTCGACGGCGGTCGCAGTGGCCGCGACCTTGCTGGTCGGCGAACGGATCTACCCGTGGCCACCGCAGCATGGCCGCGCGGTCGTTTTCCGGAACTGCGGCATGTAATCCACGCCGAACCGTGCGCCCGGGGAAATCGACAGGGGCGGCGCACTGAGCGGTTGCGAGCACTGCGAGAACGCAGGCCAGGTGCGCGAGCGCCGGTCTACGCATCTTTGCAGGCACTCGCGAACGCACGACCGGGTAGTGCAGACCTACCGCAGCCGTTCCCGCAAGGGATCGTTTCGTCCGACTTGCGGCCTTCGCATGGCGCAGCCCCGGGCGACGCGCCCTCGCGTCCGGAACGCGACGCAGGTCGGCAGCACCGCGGTCGAACCCGACAGCGAACTCGCGGCGACGCGATCGTGTTTCTGCTGTACCGCAAGGTAGTGCCTATTCCGTCGATCCGGCATGCCCGGACCCGGACCCACCACGCCCGCACTAATGCTCGAACGCGGGTTCGACCTCATCGAGATGCTCTAAAGCCCTAGGCGACGACGCGATTCCAACGACGGCCTGAACGATGTTGCGCAGCGATGCGCAGCCGACGGCCGCGGTTTGCCCGCGCATGCCTGGGTTACAGACGATCAGAAGGATCTTGGGAATGAACAACTGCGAAGCCGGCTCCGGACAGACCTTGGCGAAGAATTCCGATGCGAGCGCCGTGCGCGATTCCGTCGAACAGGCTGCGGACGCGGCTGGCGGCGCGGGACAACAGTGCGTGCCCGCGACTGGTGACGGCGCCGTCCGCGACTACCCGCTCGATGTGTTGGTGCACGAACTGTTCGAGCGACAGGCAGCACGCACACCGCAGGCGGTGGCGATCGAACACGAAGACCGGTGCCTGAGCTACGCCGAACTCGATACGCGCGCCGATCGCCTAGCGCTTGCGTTGCGTGCGCGAGGCGTCGGCGTCGAAACCCGGGTGGCGCTGTGCCTGCGCCGCAGCCCGGAACTGGCGACGGCGATGCTGGCCGTGCTCAAAGCCGGCGGTGCCTACGTACCGATGGACCCGTCTGCGCCGGCCGGACGCCTGCGCGATCTGCTCGACGACAGCGCGCCGTTGGTGCTGCTGACGCACGCCGAGCTGGCGCACAACGATGTGCTGCGCGGCGACTGGGCGGTGCTGGCGCTCGATGCGGACGACGATAGGACGGAGCGCGATTGGGAAGAGCACGTTCCAATGGAGCAGGCTTCCATAGAGCAGGCTTCGACCAATCGCCTGGCCTACGTGATCTACACCTCGGGTTCGACCGGGCGCCCGAACGGGGTCATGGTCGAACACCGCAATCTGGCCAATTTGATCGGCTGGCATTGCGAAACCTTCCCGTTGCAGCCGGGCGAACGCACCGCCAGCACCGCCGGCGTCGCCTTCGATGCCTGCACTTGGGAAATCTGGCCGGCGCTGTGCCAGGGTGCGACCCTGGCCTTGCCGCCGAAGACGACCGCGGGCGACCCCATGGCCTTGTTGTCGTGGTGGGAGTCGCAAGAGCTGCACAGCGGTTTCCTGGTCACCGCGCTGGCCGATGCCGCATTGGCGCGAGGGCAGGGCGACCGCAAGCCTTTGCGCTCGTTGCTGACCGGCGGCGACCGTTTAAGTCGGCTGCCGACGGCGGACCTGCCGTTCGACTTGGTCAACAACTACGGCCCGACCGAAACCACGGTGGTGGCGACTTCGGGCGTGGTCCGCCACGACGATGCGGTCGTCCACATCGGCCGCCCGATCGCCAATACCCGCATCTATCTGCTCGACGAGCACGGCCAGCCGATGGCGGCCGGCGCAGCGGGCGAGATTCATATCGGCGGTGCCCAGGTCGCACGCGGTTATCTCAACCGCCCGGCACTGACTGCCGAACGTTTTCTCGACGACCCCTTCGCCGCCGAAGCCGGTGCGCGCATGTACAAGACCGGCGACCTGGGCCGTTGGCGCGAGGACGGCACGCTCGAGTATCTCGGCCGCAACGATCATCAGATCAAGATCCGCGGCTTCCGTATCGAACCGGGCGAAATCGAATCGCGCCTGCTCGCCCAACCCGGGGTTCGCGAAGCCTTGGTGCTCGCGCGCGAAGACGTGCCGGGCAACCCGTATCTGGCCGCCTACGTGGTCGGCGACGGCGCTACGCAGCCCGAGCCGCAGGCCTTGCGCGATGCGCTGGCCGATGCGCTGCCGGAGTACATGGTGCCGACCGCGTGGATGCCGCTGACGGCGTTTCCGCTGACCCTCAACGGCAAAATCGACCGCAAGGCCCTGCCGGCGCCGAGCGACGCCGGCCTGGTCCGGCGCGAACGCTACCAGGCTCCGCACGAAGGCACCGAGACCGCACTCGCGGCCATCTGGAGCGAGTTGCTGCGCGTCGAAGGCATCGGTCGCAACGACCATTTCTTCGAGCTCGGCGGGCATTCGCTGCTGGCCGCGCAGATGCTGGCGCGCGTGCGCCAGCGCCTGGGGCTGGAATTGGCCATGTCGGACCTGTTCGCCCATCCGCTGCTGCGCGATTTCGCCGCGGCGCTGGCGAGCCGGGCGCAACGCAGCCGGCTCCCGGCTCTGACGCCGGGCGAGCGGCCGCAACCGCTGCCGCTGTCCTATGCGCAGCAGCGTCTGTGGTTCATCGCGCGCATGAGTGCGCAGGCCAGCGCCGCCTATCACCTGAGCTACGCGCTCAGCCTGCAAGGCGTGCTCGACGGGAACGCGCTGCAAGCCGCTTTGGATCGTATCGTCGAGCGCCACGAAGCGCTGCGCACCCGGTTCCCGTTGCTCGACGGCGCTCCTGTGCAGCGCATCGCCGACTCCGCCGGCTTCGCATTGAGCCGGCACGATCTGAGCGATGAGCGCGGGCCGGCCGCCGAAGCCATCGACGCGTGGCGACGTATCGAAGCCGACACTGCGTTCGACCTCGGCGCCGGTCCGCTGATCCGCGGTCGCCTGCTGCGCCTGGGCGAGCAAGACCACGTATTGCTGCTGACGCTGCATCACATCGTCGCCGACGGCTGGTCGCTGGGCGTGCTGGCCGGCGAGCTGGGCGCGTTGTACCGCGCCTATGCCGGGCAAGGGGCGGCGCCCCGGATCGATCCGCTGCCGGCGCTGCCGGTGCAGTACGCCGACTACAGTCTGTGGCAACGCCGTTGGCTCAGCGGCGAAGTGCAGCAACGACAGTTGTCGTTCTGGCGCGCGCAATTAAGCGATGCACCGGCGCTGGTGGCGCTGCCGACCGACCGGCCGCGGCCGGCGGTGCAGGACTATCGCGGCGCCAGTCTGGAGGTCGCGTTCGACCGCGAGTTGACCGCCGCGCTCAAGGCCTTGTCGCAGCGCCACGGCACGACCTTGTACATGACCTTGCTGGCGGCCTGGGGCGCGCTCGCGTCGCGGCTGGCCGGACAGGACGAAGTGGTGGTCGGCACGCCGATCGCCAACCGCGCCAGCACCGAGACCGAGCCGCTGATCGGTTTCTTCGTCAACACCGTCGCGCTGCGCCTTAACCTGGCCGAGCGCCCGAGCGTGGCGGCGTTGCTGGCCCAGGTGCGCGAGCGAGCGCTGCAGGCCCAACAGCATCAGGACCTGCCCTTCGAGCAAGTGGTCGAAGCGCTCCGGCCCGAGCGCACGCTCGCCCACAGCCCGATCTTCCAACTGATGTTCGCCTGGCAGAACGCGCCGCAGGCGGCCTTCGAACTCGACGGATTGAAGTTGCGCGAGCTGCCGCTGGCGGCCACCGACGCCAAGTTCGATCTCACCCTGGAGCTGCAGGAAAGCGGCGAGCGCATCGTCGGCGCGCTGAATTTCGCCAGCGCGCTGTTCGAGCCGGCGACGGTGCAGCGCCACCTGCGCTACCTGGAGGCGATGTTGCGCGGCATGGTCCGCGACGACCTCCAGGCGGTGGACGCGATCGCGTTGATCGACGAGGCCGAACACGGCCGTATGCGGGCGTCCTGGGACGAAGCCGCTCGCGACTACCCGCGCGATGCGCTGGTGCACGAGCTGTTCGAGCGGCAGGCGGCACGCACGCCGCAGGCGGTGGCGATCGAACACGAAGACCGGTGCCTGAGCTACGCCGAACTCGATGCGCGCGCCGATCGCCTAGCGCTTGCGTTGCGTGCGCGAGGCGTCGGCGTCGAAACCCGGGTGGCGCTGTGCCTGCGCCGCAGCCCGGAACTGGCGACGGCGATGTTGGCCGTGCTCAAGGCCGGCGGTGCCTACGTACCGATGGACCCGTCTGCGCCGGCCGAACGCCTGCGCGATCTGCTCGACGACAGCGCGCCGCTGGCGCTGCTGACGCAAGCCGAACTGGCGCACAACGATGCGCTGCGAGGCGACTGGGCGGTGCTGGCGCTCGATGCGACCGACGATGCATTCGAACAAGCGTGGGAAGGGCACCCGTCGAGCGCGCCGGCTCAAGCAGAGCAGGCTTCACTGGAGCAGGCTTCGACCAATCGCCTGGCCTACGTGATCTACACCTCGGGTTCGACCGGGCGCCCGAACGGGGTCATGGTCGAGCATCGCAACCTCGCCAACCTGATCGGCTGGCATTGCGAAACCTTCCCGTTGCAGCCGGGCGAACGCACCGCCAGCACCGCCGGCGTCGCCTTCGACGCTTGCACCTGGGAAATCTGGCCGGCGCTGTGCCAGGGCGCGACCCTGGCCTTGCCGCCATCGGCGACCGTGGGCGATCCGGCGGCCTTGTTGTCGTGGTGGGAATCGCAGGAGCTGCACAGTGGCTTCCTGGTCACCGCGCTGGCCGATGCCGCACTGGCGCGCGGGCAGGGGGGGCGCAAGCATCTGCGCTCCTTGCTGACCGGCGGCGACCGTTTAAGTCGGCTGCCGACGGCGGACCTGCCGTTCGACTTGATCAACAACTACGGCCCCACCGAAACCACGGTAGTGGCGACCTCGGGCGCAGTCCGCCACGACGACGCGGTCATCCACATCGGCCGCCCGATCGCCAATACCCGCATCTATCTGCTCGATCGCTTTGGTCAGCCGGTGCCGGCCGGCGCACCGGGCGAGATCCACATCGCTGGCGCGCAGGTCGCACGTGGTTATCTCAACCGCCCCGAGCTGACCGCCGAGCGTTTCCTCGACGATCCCTTCGTCGCCGAAGCCGGTGCGCGCATGTACAAGACCGGCGACCTGGGTCGTTGGCGCGACGACGGCACGATCGAGTATCTGGGCCGCAACGATCACCAAGTGAAGATCCGCGGCCTGCGCATCGAGCCCGGCGAAATCGAAGCGCAGTTGCTCAAGCTACCGGGCGTGCAGGAAGCCGCCGTGCTGGCTCGCGAAGACGCGCCGGGCGAGGTACGGCTGGTGGCCTACCTGGTCGCCGATCCCACGCCGGAGGCTGCGCTACTGCACGACGCGCTGGCGCAGGTGTTGCCGGACTACATGGTGCCGGCGGCCTATGTCGCACTGGATGCGTTGCCGCTGACCGCGAACGGCAAACTCGACCGCCGTGCCTTGCCGGCGCCGGACGACACCGCATTCGCGCGGCGCGCCTATGAAGCGCCGCAAGGCGAGACCGAAATCGTGCTCGCACGCATCTGGAGCGAGCTGCTGCGGATCGAGCGGATCGGCCGCCACGACAACTTCTTCGAACTCGGCGGCCATTCGCTGCTGGCCGTGCAACTGGTCGAGCGGCTGCGCCAGGAAGGCCTGCAGGCCGATATCGCCGCGCTGTTCTCCAGCCCGACCCTGGCGGCGCTGGCCCGCGCCATCGAACACGCCGCCCAGGCCGGGCCGCTGGAGGTGACGGTGCCGCCGAACGGCATCCCGGCCGGCAGCGCGACGATCGCGCCGCACATGCTGCCGCTGGCGACGCTGGACCCGTCCCAGATCGAACGCATCGCCGCCGCGGTGCCGGGCGGCGCGACCAACGTGCAGGACATCTATCCGCTGGCGCCGTTGCAGGAAGGCATCCTGTTCCATCACCTGCTGCAGCGCGAGCGCGATCCCTACGTGCTGTCGATCACCTTGGGCTTCGACACGCGCGAACGGTTCGACGCCTTCGTCGGGGCCTTGCAGCAGGTGGTCGACCGCCACGACGCGCTGCGCACCGCGATCGCCTGGGAAGGGCAGGACGTACCGCTGCAGGTGGTCTGGCGCCAGGCGCCGCTGCAGCTGGAGACGCTGGCATTCGACGAGGAAGACGTCCCCGCCGCGCTCGAACGCAGCGAAGGCGCGCAGCGGATCGACCTGACCCGCGCGCCGCTGATGCGCGGCCAGGCCGCGTTCGACCGCCACGCCGGACGCTGGCTGCTGCAACTGGTGCACCACCATATCGCCCTCGATCACACCGCGCTGGAGGTGATGCTGCGCGAAGTCGGCCTGATCCTGTCCGGGCGCACGCAGGCACTGCAGCCGCCGGTGCCGTTCCGCGACTTCGTCGCCCAGACCCGGCTCGGGGTGAGCGCGCAGGCGCACGAAGCGTTTTTCCGCGACATGCTCGGCGATGTCGAAGAACCGACCGCACCGTTCGGCCTGCTGCAGGTGCACGGCGGCGGCCACGACGCGCACGAAGCCGAACTGAGCTTGCCGGCGCTGCTGTCGGCGCGCCTGCGCCGGCATGCGCGGCGCCTCGGCGTCGGCGCCGCGAGTCTGTTCCATTGGGCCTGGGCGCAAGTGCTGGCCAAGACCGCCGGCCGCGACGAGGCGGTGTTCGGCACCGTGCTGTTCGGCCGCCTGCGCGGCGGCGCCGGCGCGGACCGGGCGATGGGTTTGTTCATCAACACCTTGCCGCTGCGCGTGCGGCTGGGCGATATCGGGGTGGAAGAGGGCGTCCGCCGGACTCACGCCGCATTGTCCGGATTGGTCGCGCACGAACACGCTTCGCTGGCGCTCGCGCAGCGCTGCAGCGCGCTGCCGGCGGGCGCGCCGCTGTTCACCGCCATGCTCAACTACCGCCACAGCGCCGACTCGGCCGACGGCGAGCCCGCGCTCGAAGGGATGCCTGGGGTGAGCCTGGTGGCGACCCGCGAGCGCTCCAGCTATCCCATCGATCTGTCGGTGGACGACCTCGGCGAAGGTTTCAAGCTGACCGCGCAGGCGCTGCAACCGGTCGATCCCTTGCGCGTATGCGCCTACATGCAACGCGCGCTCGAAGGTTTGGTCGAGGCGTTGGAGCAGTCGCCGCAGACCCCGGCCTGGCGCATCGACGTGCTCGGCGCGGCCGAGCGCCATCAGCTGCTGAGCGCCTGGAACCGACTGCGCGCACAACCGGCGCAGACGCCGGCGTGCGTGCACGAACTGTTCGAACGCCATGCGCAACTCGCACCCGAGGCCATCGCCCTGGAACAGGACGGCGAGCGCCTGAGCTATGCCGAACTCAACCGTCGCGCCAACCGCCTGGCGCGTTATTTGCGCACGCTCGGCGTGGGCGCCGACCAGCGCGTGGCGATCTGCCTGGAACGCGGTCCGCTGACCGTAGTCGCGATCCTCGCCACGCTCAAGGCGGGCGGGGCTTACGTACCCCTGGACCCGTCCTATCCGCAGGAACGACTGGACTACATGCTCGCCGACAGCCGGCCGCGGGTGGTGCTGACCGAACAGGCGCTGCAAGCCGCGCGGGCGCCGGACCCGGCACGCACGGTGCTCGATCTGGATGGCCCGCAGCGGCCCTGGGAAACCCTGTCCGACGCGGACCTCGACCGCGCCGACACCGGCCTGGAGCCGGGCCATCTGGCCTATGTGATCTACACCTCCGGCTCGACCGGCCAGCCCAAGGGCGTGGCGATCGAACACGGCCCGCTAAGCCTGCGCATCGCCGGCCTCAACCAGCGCTACGGCTTCCGTAGCGACGACCGCATCCTGCAATTCGCGCCGATCAATTTCGACGTGTCGCTGGAAGAGATCATGGGCGCGCTGACCATCGGCGCCACCCTGGTGCTGCGCACGCCGCAATGGCAGACCGGCGGCGTGGAGTTCTGGCGCCTGTGCGCGCTGGCGCGCATCAGCGTGGTCGACCTGCCGACCAAGTTCTGGCAGTACGTCAGCGCCGACGCGTCGGTCGCGCTGCCCGAGTGCGTGCGCATCGCGATCATCGGCAGCGAGGCGGTCGAGGCGCGCGCGATCGAAGACTGGGCGGCGCGCCGCGGCCATCGTCCGCGTCTGTTCAATGCCTACGGCCCGACCGAGGCCTTGATCGCGGCCACCGTGCAGGACGTGCGCGAAGCCGGCGACGTGCACATCGGCCAGCCGCTGGCCGACACCTCGGTGTACCTGCTCGACCGCCGCGGCCAGCCGGTGCCGCTGGGCGTCGCCGGCGAGATCCATATCGGCGGCGATACGCTGGCGCGCGGTTATCTGGACCGCCCGGAACTGACTGCCGAACGTTTCCTCGACGATCCCTTCGCCGGCCGGCCCGGCATGCGCATGTACAAGACCGGCGACCTCGGCCGCTGGCGTGCCGACGGCAGCCTGGAATTCCTCGGCCGCAACGATGAGCAGGTCAAGATCCGCGGCTTCCGCATCGAACTGGGCGAGATCGAAGCGCAACTGCAGCGCCTGGACGGCGTGCGCGAAGCGGTGGTGCTGGCGCGCGCGGATGCGGCCGGCGAGCGCCGGCTGGTGGCTTATGTGGTCGCCGGCGGCGATGCCGCGGCCGAGCCGCAGCGCCTGCGCGAAGCGCTGGCGCGGGCGTTGCCCGACTACATGGTGCCGGCGGCCTATGTGGCGCTGTCGGCTTTGCCGCTGATGCCCAACGGCAAGATCGACCGCCGTTCATTGCCGGCGCCGCAGGGCGACGCCTTCGTCCAGCGCGCTTACGAGCCGCCGCAGGGCGAAACCGAAATCGCGCTGGCGCGGATCTGGAGCGAATTGCTGCGGGTCGAGAGCGTCGGTCGCGAGGACAATTTCTTCGAACTCGGCGGCCATTCCTTGCTGGCCGTGCAACTGATGGAGCGGTTGCGCCGCGAATCGCTGCACGCCGATATCCGCACCCTGTTCGCCAAGCCGACCCTGGCCGGGCTGGCGCAGGCGGTGGAGGAAGCGCGCCGCAACGGCTGGCACGGCGTGAGCGTGCCGCCCAACGGCATTCCGGCGAACGGCTGCACCGCGATCGAACCGTGGATGTTGCCGCTGGTGTCGTTCGACCCGCAGCACATCGCCGCGCTGGTCGCGGCCGTGCCGGGCGGCGCGGCCAATGTCCAGGACGTCTACCCGCTGGCGCCGCTGCAGGACGGCATCCTGTTCCACCATCTGCTGCAGACCCGCGGCGACCCCTATTTGCTGTCCTCGCTGCTGTCGTTCGAATCGCGCGAGGCGATGGACGATTTCGTGCAGGCGCTGCAGCAGGTCATCGACCGCCACGACGTGCTGCGCACCGCGGTGCTGTGGGAAGGCCTGCCGGAGCCGGTGCAGGTGGTATGGCGCCAGGCCACGCTGGAAGTGTTGACCCTCGAGCCGGACGGCGGCGACGCCGCCGCGCGGCTGGCCGAGTTGGCCGACCCGCGCGACGCGCGCATGGACGTGCGACAGGCGCCGCTGATGGCCGGCCGGGCCGCATTCGACGCGGGCAGCGGCCGCTGGATGCTGTTGCTGTGGCAACACCACCTGGCCATGGACCACGTCGCGGTCGAATTGATCTACGAAGAAATCGGCCTGATCCGCAGCGGCCGCAGCCATGAGCTGCGCGAGCCGGTGCCGTTCCGTAACTTCGTCGCCCAGGCCAAACTCGGGGTCAGCACGCAGGAGCACGAGGCGTTCTTCCGCCGCATGCTCGGCGACGTCGACGAAGCGACCGCGCCGTTCGGCCTGCTGCAGGTGCACGGCGACGGCGACAACGTGCACGAAGCCGAACTGACCCTGCCGCGCCCGCTGTCGCTGCGCCTGCGCAAGCAGGCACGCGCTTTGGGCGTGAGCACCGCCAGCCTGTTCCACTGGGCCTGGGCGCAGTTGCTGGCCAAGAGCACCGGCCGCGACGATGTGGTGTTCGGCACCGTGCTGTTCGGCCGGCTGCAGGGCGGCGAGGGCGCCGACCGCGCGGCGGGACTGTTCATGAACAGCTTGCCGATGCGCGTGCGCCTGGGCGAGATCGGGGTGCGCGACGGCATCCGCCAGACCCACGCGGCGCTGTCGGATCTGGTCGTGCACGAACACGCGCCGCTGGCCCTGGCCCAGCGCTGCAGCGCCTTGCCGCCGACTGCGCCGCTGTTCTCGGCGCTGTTGAATTACCGCCACACCGCGCCGGCCGGCGACGCGGCGCCCGCCTGGGCGCAGGGTGCGCAGATGCTGTCGGTGCGCGAACGCACCAACTACTCGTTCACGCTGTCGGTGGACGATCTGGGCGAAGACTTCGAGTTGCGCGCGCAGATCGAGGAGCCGGTCGCGCCAGAACGGGTCTGCGCCTACCTGCACACGATCCTGGAACGGTTGGCCGAGGCGCTGGAGCATGCGCCGCTGACGCCGTCGCGGCAGATCGACCTGCTCGGCGAAGACGAGCGCGCGCAGATGCTCGGGCCGTGGAACGCGAGCGAACGCGACTACCCGCGTACGACCGCGCACGACCGCTTCAAGGCCCAGGCCGGGTCGACGCCGGACGCTTTGGCGGTGCGTTACGAAGGACTGGAACTGAGCTACGCCGAACTCGACCGGCGTTCCGACCGCCTGGCGCGTTATCTGCTCGAGGCCGGCGTCGCGACCGGGGCGCGAGTGGGCATCTATCTGTCGCGCTCACCGGAACTGCTGATCGCCGTGCTCGGCGTGCTCAAGGCCGGCGCGGCCTATGTACCGCTCGAACCCAAGCTGCCCAAGGACCGTCTGGGCTACATGGTCAACGACGCCGGCATCGGCTGGGCGCTGCTGGAAGCGGCGACCATGGACGAGTTGCCGCTGCAGGGCGTGGACGTCGTGCTGATGGACGATGCGGCCACCGACGAACATTGGCTCGACGACTACGCACAAGGCGAATTGCCGGCGGTGGCCGCCGAGGATGCCGCGTACGTGATCTACACCTCCGGTTCGACCGGCCAGCCCAAGGGCGTGGTGATCGAACACGACGGGCTCAGCAACTACCTCGCCCATGCAGTGGAGACCTATCTGCCCGGCGTGGCCGGTTCGGTGGTCAGTTCGCCGCTGTGCTTCGATGCGACCCTGACCACCTTGCTGCCGCCGCTGTTGGCCGGCAAACCGGTGTGGTTGCTACCCGATGGCGAACACACCGAGGTGCTGGCGCAACTGTCCGAACGGCTGTTCGCGGCAGGCGAGGGCTGGTTGTTTAAGATCACCCCGGCGCATCTGGAGGCCTTGTCCTACCTGGAGCGCGATGCCGGGTCGAAACAGGCGCCGCATTGCATCGTGGTCGGCGGCGAACAGCTGACCATGGCGACCTTGCGGCGCTGGAAGGGCGACCTGTTGCCGCAGGCGCGCTTCGTCAACGAGTACGGCCCCACCGAAACCGTGGTCGGCTGCAGCATCTGGACCCTGAGCTCGGCCGAGCAACTTGCGGAACTCGAAGACGCCGTTGCCGCGCCGATCGGCCGCCCCATCGGCAATACCCAGTTGTACGTGCTCGACGCCGGCTTGCAACTGCAACCGGCCGGCAGCATCGGCGAGTTGTACATCGGCGGCGCCGGTGTGGCCCGCGGCTACCTCAACCGCGAGCAGCTCACCGACGAGCGCTTCATCGCCAATCCGTTCGGCCCGGACCGGCTTGCCGGTCCGTCCAGCTCGAACCGGCTTGCCGGTCCATCCAGCTCGAACCCGCTTGCCGGTCCGTTCCGCACTAATCGGCTGTACAAGACCGGCGACCTGGTTCGCCATATCGGCGAACACGGCGAACTGGAATTCGTCGGCCGCATCGACGAGCAGGTCAAGATCCGCGGCTTCCGCATCGAACTGGGCGAGATCGAAGCGCAGTTGCTGCGCCACGGCGGCGTGCGCGAGGCCGCGGTGCTGGCCAGCCGCGACGAACACGGCGACCAGCGCCTGGTCGCTTATCTGGTCGGCTCGGGCGAGTCGGGCGAGTCGGGCCTCGACCTGCCGGCGCTGCGCAAGGCGCTGGCACAGACGCTGCCGGACTACATGCTGCCGGCCGCCTATATCGCTCTCGACGCGTTGCCGCTGACCGCCAACGGCAAGCTGGACCGCAAGGCGCTGCCCGCGCCCGGCAGTGCGATCGGCGTCCAGCGCGACTATCAAGCCCCGCAAGGCCCGCTGGAAACCGCGCTGGCCGGCCTGTGGAGCGAACTGCTGAGCGTCGAGCGGGTCGGCCGCCACGACAACTTCTTCGAACTCGGCGGGCAGTCGCTGCTGGTGGTGCGGATGATCTCGCGCCTGCGCCAGTCGCTCGGCCTCAACATCGCCCTGTCCAGCGTATTCGCTTACCCGGTGTTGCGCGATTTCGCGCGCATGGCCGCGGACGCGCAGGCGACGGAGCTGCCTGCGCTGCTGCCGGCGACGCGCCCGGAGCAAGTGCCGCTGTCGTTCGCGCAGCAGCGTTTGTGGTTGGCCGCGCAGTTCGGCGAGGACGCCAGCGCCGCCTATCACATGCCGATCGGCCTGCGCCTGCGCGGCAGGCTCGACCGGCCGGCGCTGCAGGCGGCGCTGGACCGCATCGTCCGCCGTCACGAAGTGCTGCGCACCCGCTTCGAGGTGGTCGACGATCGGCCGGTGCAACGGTTCGATGCGGGCGAGCGTTTCCAACTGGGTTATCAGCCGCTCGATCTTCCTGCCGACCAGCGCGACGCCGCGGTCGCGCACTGGAGCCGGATCGAATCGGCCGAACCCTTCGACTTGAACCGCGGCCCGCTGATCCGCGGCCGCCTGCTGCGCCTGGACGAAACCGACCATGCCTTGCTGTTGACCGTGCATCACATCGTCTCCGACGGCTGGTCGCTGGGGGTGCTGGCCGATGAGCTCAGCGCGCTTTACCGCGCTTATGCGCAAGGCGGCGCATACGCCAGCGCGCACAACAGCGATCCGCTGCCGCCGCTGCCGGTGCAGTACGCCGATTACGCGCTGTGGCAACGCGACTGCCTCGACGAGGCGGCGCAGCAGCGCCTGCTCGGCTACTGGCGCGGCCAGCTCGCCGGCAGCCCGGCGTTCTCGGCGCTGCCGACCGACCACCCGCGTCCGCCGACCAAGGGCTTCGCGGGCGGCATGGTCCAAACCCGGATTCCGGAAACCACCGTCGCCGCGCTCAACGAGCTGGCCGCGCGCCATAACGGCACCTTGTTCATGGCGCTGATGGCGGCGTTCAACCTGCTGCTGTCGCGCTACAACGGCCAGAACGATCTCAACGTCGGCACCGTGGTCGCCAACCGCGGCCGCGCCGAAGTCGAGCCGCTGATCGGCTTGTTCCTCGACACTCAGGCGATCCGCACCCGGCTGGACCCGGCGCAGAGTTTCGAATCCTTGCTGCAACAGGTGCGTTCGACCCTGATCCAGGCCTATCTGCACCAAGACCTGCCGTTCGACAAACTGCTGGAAGAGCTCAAACCGCTGCGCCGCCCCGGCGTGCCGCCGTTGTTCCAGGTGATGCTGCAGATGCAGAGCGTGCCGGACCCGGTGGTGCGCCTGCCGGAGTTGAGTCTGGAAGAGCTGCCGCTGGCCGAGCATACGGTCAAGTTCGACTTGACTCTGTATCTCAACGAACGCGACGGCGGCCTGGAAGTCGCTTATGAGTACGACGCCGCGCTGTACGAGCACGCCACCATCGAGCGTCTGGCCGAACGTTTCGAGCGCTTGCTCGCCGCGGCCGCCGCGGCGCCGCAGACACGCCTGGACGAACTCGCCGTCGACGAGGCTTTGCCCGCTGCGGGCATGCTGGTGCCGGCAGCGCCGACTTCATCGGAGTCGGTGCCTTTGACGTTGTCGCCGTACCAACGGCGGTTGTGGACCGAGGGCTTCGCCGGCGATGCCACGGCGCATCAGTCGGTGGGCTTGTTGGAGTTCGAGGGCACGGTCGACGCCGCGCAGTTGCAGGCCGCGTTGAATCTGGCGCTGGCGCGTCACGATGCGCTGCGCGTGCGCTTCGACGGCAAGGCGGACGAGGCTCGCCAGTGCGTGCAGCCGCCCGCGCTGCTGGCCTTGCCGGTCATCGCGCTCGAAGCCGGGCAGAGCGCAGAGGACGCCGCTTTGGCATCGGCGCAGCAATCCCTCGACCTCGACCGGGCGCCGCTGCGCGCCGAGCTGTTGCACGACGATCACGGCCATGCCTGGCTGTGCCTGACGATCCATCGCCTCGTCGCCGACCGGCGTTCGCTGCGATTGCTCGGCCAGGAGATCGTCACCGCTTACGCGACGCTGGCCGCAGGCCGCACGCCGGAACTGCCGGCGTTGCCGTTGGCCTATGGCGACTGGCTGCACTGGCAGTCCGGCCTCGATGCGCAGGCGCTGGAACCGGCCCTGCTGCAGTGGCGGGCGCAGTTGCAGGGCGCCGCGCGAACGCTGGAACTGCCTCTGAGCCGGCCGCGTCCGACGCAACCGGCATTCGTCGCCGGCCGCCATCGCATGACCATCGATGCCTCGCTGGTCGCGCGTCTGCGCGACTTCGCGCAGCAGCATTCGACGAGCCTGGAGGACGCGCTGCTGACCGGTTTCGCGGCCTTGCTGCGGCGCTACAGCGGCCAGGACGAATTCGTCCTCGGCACCGAAGTCGCTGGCCGCGAGGCCGACGGGCTGCAAGCAGTGGTAGGTCCGCTGTCCGGGCTACGGCCGCTGCGCGTTTCGGTGCCGGCCGGGGCCGATTTCGCCGGTCTGCTGGATCGATTGACGCGGACGCGCAAGCACGCCGCTCGCTACGGCGATCTGCCGTTCGAGCTGATCGCCGCGCGCATCGAAGGCGAAGCTGCCGTGCCGCTGGCGGCGGCCTTCGCCTACGATGACGCCGCTGGCCGTAGCCTGCGCAGCGGCGCCATCGCCGCGCACCTGCTCGAACCCCATGCCGGCCACGGCCGCTGCGATCTGAACCTATGCGTGTCCACGCACGACGGCGGCTTGCAGCTGCGGCTGGTCTACAACGCCGGCCTGTTCGACGGTTGGTGGGTCGCGCAGGCAATGCGTCACTTCGTGCGCCTGCTCGAAAGCATGGTCGACGCGCCGCAAGCCGAGATCGACCGGGCGCCGCTGCTGGACGATAGCGAGCGCGCGCAGATGCTCGGGCCGTGGAACGCGAGCGAACGCGACTATCCGCGTACGACCGCACACGACCGCTTCAAGGCCCAGGCCGGGTCGACGCCGGACGCTTTGGCGGTGCGTTACGAAGGACTGGAACTGAGCTACGCCGAACTCGATCAACGTTCCGACCGCCTGGCGCGTTATCTGCTCGAGGCCGGCGTCAGCGCTGGAGCACGGGTGGGCATCTATCTGTCGCGCTCACCGGAGCTGCTGATCGCCGTGCTCGGCGTGCTCAAGGCCGGCGCGGCCTATGTACCGCTCGAACCCAAGCTGCCCAAGGACCGTCTGGGCTACATGGTCAACGACGCCGGCATCGGCTGGGCGCTGCTGGAAGCGGCGACCATGGACGAATTGCCGCTGCAGGGCGTGGACGTCGTGCTGATGGACGATGCGGCCACCGACGAACATTGGCTCGACGACTACGCACAAGGCGAATTGCCGGCGGTGGCCGCCGAGGATGCCGCGTACGTGATCTACACCTCCGGTTCGACCGGCCAGCCCAAGGGCGTGGTGATCGAACACGGCGGGCTCAGCAACTACCTCGCCCATGCAGTGGAGACGTATCTGCCCGGCGTGGCCGGTTCGGTGGTCAGTTCGCCGCTGTGCTTCGATGCGACCCTGACCACCTTGCTGCCGCCGCTGTTGGCCGGCAAGCCGGTATGGCTGCTGCCCGACGGCGAGCACACCGAGGTGCTGGCGCGACTGTCCGAACGGCTGTTCGCGGCGGGCGAGGGCTGGTTGTTCAAGATCACTCCGGCGCACCTGGAGGCCTTGTCCTACCTGGAGCGCGATGCCGGGTCGAACCAGGCGCCGCATTGCATCGTGGTCGGCGGCGAACAGCTGACCATGGCGACCTTGCGGCGCTGGAAGGGCGACCTGTTGCCGCAGGCGCGCTTCGTCAACGAGTACGGCCCGACCGAAACCGTGGTCGGCTGCAGCATCTGGACCTTGAGCTCGGCCGAGCAACTTGCGGAACTCGAAGACGCCGTTGCCGCGCCGATCGGCCGCCCCATCGGCAATACCCGGTTGTACGTGCTCGACGCCGGCTTGCAACTGCAACCGGCCGGCAGCATCGGCGAGTTGTACATCGGCGGCGCCGGTGTGGCCCGCGGTTACCTCAACCGCGAGCAGCTGACGAACGAGCGCTTCATCGCCGATCCGTTTATGGAAGGTCGGCTGTACAAGACCGGCGACCTGGTCCGCCATATCGGCGAACACGGCGAGCTGGAGTTCGTCGGCCGCATCGACGAGCAGGTCAAGATCCGCGGCTTCCGCGTCGAACTCGGCGAGATCGAAGCGCAGTTGCTGCGCCACGAGGGCGTGCGCGAGGCCGCGGTGCTCGCGCGCAGCGACGCGCCCGGCGAGGTCCGCCTGGTCGCCTATGTCGTCGCCGAACATGGCGCCGCGCCGCAGGCCCAGGCGCTGCGCGAAGCCCTGGTCGAAGCACTGCCGGACTACATGGTGCCGGCCGCCTATGTCGCCCTCGACGCGCTGCCGCTGACCGCCAACGGCAAGCTCGACCGCAAGGCGCTGCCCGCACCGGGCGGCGTGGCGTTCGCGCAACGCGAGTACCAGGCGCCGCAGGGCGCCACCGAAACCATGCTCGCGGCGATCTGGAGCGAACTGCTCGGGGTCGAACGCATCGGCCGCCACGACAACTTCTTCGAACTCGGCGGCCATTCGCTGCTGGCGGTGCGCCTGATGGGCACTCTGCGCCGCCGCAACCTGCACCTGGACATCCGCGCCCTGTTCGCACAGCCGACCCTGGCCGGGCTGGCCGAAGCGGTGGCGCAGGCGGCTCGTTCGGGTTCGCGCGAGGTGGTCGTGCCGCCCAACGGCATCGCCGACGGCTGCACCGCGATCGCCCCGGAGATGCTGCCGCTGCTGTCGCTGGACCAGGCGCAGATCGCCCGCATCGTCGCCGCGGTGCCGGGCGGGGCGGCCAACGTGCAAGACATCTATCCGTTGGCGCCGTTGCAGGAAGGCATCCTGTTCCATCACCTGCTGCAGTCGCAGGGGGATGCCTATCTGCTTTCGACCACCTTGGCGTTCGACTCGCGCACGCGCCTGGACGCGTTCGTGCAGGCCTTGCAGCAAGTGATCGACCGCCACGACGTGCTGCGCACCGCGGTGCTGTGGGAAGGCCTGGCCGAACCGGTGCAGGTGGTCTGGCGCCGCGCCCGCTTCGAAGTCGGCGCGCCGCAGTTGCCCGACGGCGATGTCGCCACGCGGCTGGCCGAATACGCCGATCCGTCGCGCCACCGGATGGACGTGCACAAGGCGCCGCTGATGCACGGCTACACCGCCTTCGACGCGGCCGGCGAGCGCTGGCTGCTGCAGCTGGTCCATCACCACTTGGTGCTCGACCACACCGCGATCGACACCTTGCTGGAGGAGATCGGCCTGATCGTCTCGGGCCGCAGCGACGAACTGCCCGAACCGGTGCCGTTCCGCAACTTCGTCGCCCAGGCCCGCCTCGGCGTCAGCGCGCAGGAACACGAAAGCTTCTTCGGCCGCATGCTAGGCGATGTCGAGGAACCCACCGCGCCGTTCGGCATGCTCAAGGTGCGGGGCGAGGGCGAACACTTGCGCGAGGCCGAACGGACCTTGCCGCGGGCCTTGGCCCAGCGCCTGCGCGCCCACGCCCGCGGCCTGGGCGTCAGCACCGCCAGCCTGTTCCACTGGGCCTGGGCGCAGGTGCTGGCCAAGGCCAGCGGCCGCGACGATGTGGTGTTCGGCACCGTGCTGTTCGGCCGCCTGCAGGGCGGTGCCGGCTCGGAACGTGCGATGGGCTTGTTCATCAACACCTTGCCGATGCGGATACGCCTGGGCGAAATTGGCGTGCGCGCCGGCGTGCTGCAGGCGCATGCGACCCTGTCGGAGCTGGTCGGCCACGAGCACGCCTCGCTGGCCCTGGTGCAGCGCTGCAGTGCGCTGCCGGCGGGCGCGCCGTTGTTCTCGGCGGTGATGAACTACCGCCACAGCGTCGACACCGATGCGCAGGCCGCGCGTCCGGACTGGGCGCAGGGCCTGGAAGTGCTGTCGGCGGTGGAGCGGACCAACCACGTGCCGGCGATCATGGCGGTCGACGACCTGGGCGAGGATTTCCTGCTCAAGGCGCTGGTCGATCGCCCGATCGATCCGCAACGCGTCTGCGCCTACATGCAGACGGCGCTGGAACGCCTGGACGACGCACTGGAGCAGGCACCGCAAACGCCCTCGTGGCGCATCGATGTGCTCGACGCGGCCGAGCGCCGGCGCGTGCTGGAGGAGTGGAACGACACCGCGACCGAGTGGCCGCAACCCGACACGCGCGTGGTCGAACTGTTCGAGCGGCAGGTGCGGGCCACTCCGCAGGCCTTGGCCCTGGCCCAGGGCGAGGAGCGGCTCAGCTACGACCAACTCAACCGCCGCGCCAACCGGCTCGCGCAGCATCTGCGCGCACTCGGTACCGGGCCGGACGAAAAGATCGCGATCTGCCTGGAGCGCAGCGTCGACACGGTGGTTGCGGTATTGGCCACGCTCAAGGCCGGCGGCGCCTACGTGCCGCTGGACCCGGCGTATCCGCAGGACCGCCTCGACTACATGCTGCGCGACAGCCGGCCGCGGGTGCTGGTCACCACCGCCGCGCTGCAGGACCAATTGCCGGCGAGCCCGATCCTGTGGCGCACGCCGGTGGTGGACATGACCGACACCGCGCCATGGGCGTCGCTGTCGGAGACCGATCCGGACGCGCAGGCGATGGGGCTCAGCGATGCGCATCCGGCCTACGTCATCTACACCTCCGGTTCCACCGGCAAACCCAAGGGCGTCATGGCCAGCCATCGCGGCCTGTGCAATCTCGCCCAGGCGCAGATCGCCGGCTTCGGCGTGGATCGCGACAGCCGGGTGGTGCAGTTCGCATCTTTCAGCTTCGACGCCTGCATCTCCGAGGTGATGATGGCGCTGTTGTGCGGCGCCAGCCTGCACCTGCCGCCGCCGGGCGTATTGGCCGGCGTGGAATTGGTGGCTTGGCTGGACGCACATCGCATCAGCCACGCGACCTTGCCGCCGGCGCTGCTGGCGACGCTGCCCGAACACGCGACTTTGCCGCAGTTGCGCACGTTGATCCTCGCCGGCGAAGCGGTCAGCGCCGCGCAGGTGCGGCGCTGGGCGCCGGGCCGGCGGTTGATCAACGCCTATGGCCCGACCGAGGGCACGGTGTGCGCCAGCATGCACGACTGCGACCCTGGCGAGACCGCATCGCCGCCGATCGGCCGACCGATCGCCAACGTGCGCGTGTACGTGCTCGACCCGCATGGCGAACCGGTGCCGGTCGGCGTCGCCGGCGAGCTGTACATCGGCGGCGCGCAGGTGGCGCTGGGCTATCTCAACCATCCCGCGCTCAGCGACGAACGCTTCCTCGCCGATCCGTTCGCCGCGCAAACCGGTGCGCGCATGTACCGCACCGGCGACCTGGCGCGCTGGCGCGCCGACGGCACCCTCGACTTCCTCGGCCGCAACGACCACCAGGTCAAGGTGCGTGGCTTCCGCATCGAGCTGGGCGAGATCGAATCGCGCCTGCTCGCCCAGCCCGGCGTGCGCGAAGCGCTGGTCCTGGCGCGCGAAGACGCGTCCGGCGACAAGTCGCTGGTGGCCTACGTCGCCGATGGCGCCGACGCCGGACTCGACCCGCAGACCTTGCGCGCGGCCTTGGCGCAGTCCCTGCCGGACTACATGGTGCCGTCGGCCTGGGTGGTGCTGCATGCGCTGCCGGTGACGCCGAACGGCAAGGTCGACCGCAAGGCGCTGCCGCTGCCGTTGGGGGCGGGGCTCGCGCCCAGCGCGTTCGAAGCGCCCGAGGGGGAGATCGAAACCGAGCTCGCGCAGATCTGGAGCGAACTGCTCGGGATCGAGCGGATCGGCCGCCAGGACCATTTCTTCGAGCTCGGCGGACATTCGCTGCTGGCGACACGGCTGATCTCGCGAGTGCGCAGCCAGTGGGAGATCGATATCCCGCTGCTGACGGTGTTCTCCAACGCGCGCCTGACCGAGTTCGCCGAGGCCATCGTCGATCACCAGCTCGCCCAATTCGACGCCGACGATCTGGAGCTGATCGCCGCCCAGCAAAGAGGTACCGTGCAATGAACAAAGCGAGCCTGCAAAACCTCAACCGCGCCGAGCGCGAGGCCTTGTTGCGTGCGGCGAAAGCATCGCGCGCTCCGCTCAAGCCGGCCGTCAGCGCCGGTATTCCGGCGCGCAGCCAGGCGCGCGCGCACTGGCCGGCATCGTTCTCGCAGCAGCGGCTGTGGTTCATCGCCCAGATGTGGCCGACCGCGCATACGCTTTCGTTCGGCCTGGGCCTGCGCGGCGCGCTCGACGAGGCGGCGCTGCAGGCGGCGCTGGACCGGATCGTGCAGCGCCACGAAGCATTGCGAACCCGTTTCGCCGTGATCGACGAGCAACCGGTGCAATGCGTCAGCGAGCACGCGCGCTTCGAACTGCAACGCCACGACCTCAGCGCCGAAGCCGATCCGCAGGCGGCGGTTGCGCAGCACCAGCGTGCCGAGTTCGATACGCCGCTCGATCTGGACCACGGCCCGCTGGTGCGCGGCCGCCTGCTGCGGCTGGCCGCGCAGGAGCACGCTATGCAGGAGCACGCTCTACAAGAGCATGCGCTGCTGCTGACCATGCATCACATCGTCTCCGACGGTTGGTCGATGGGCATCCTCGCCGGCGAGCTCGACGCGCTGTACCGCGCCTACGCGACGGGCGGCGTGCCCTACGACGAAGACCCGCTGCCGGCGCTGCCGATCCAGTACGCCGATTACGCGGTATGGCAACGCGACTGGCTCAGCGGCGAGGTGCATCGCCGCCAGCTCGACTTCTGGCGCGAACAACTGACCGGCGCGCCGGCGCTGATCAAGTTGCCGAGCGACCGGCCGCGCCCGCCGGCGCAGGACTATCGCGGCGAAATCCTGCAGATCGCCTTCGACGCTGAGCTGGCCGCCGCGCTCAAGGCGCTGTCGCAGCGCCACGGCACGACCTTGTACATGACCTTGCTGGCGGCCTGGGGCGCGGTGCTGGCGCGCCTGTCCGGCCAGGACGAGGTGGTGATCGGCACGCCGGTGGCCAACCGCACCCGGGTCGAGACCGAGCCGTTGATCGGCTTTTTCGTCAACACCCTGGCCCTGCGCCTGGACCTGAGCGATCGCCCGAGCGTGGCGCAGTGGCTGGCGCAGGTGCGCGAGCGCGTGTTGCAGGCGCAGAGCCACCAGGACCTGCCGTTCGAGCAAGTGGTCGAGGCCATCAAGCCCGAGCGCACCCTGGCCCACACGCCGGTCTTCCAGCTCACCTTCGCCTGGCAGAACACGCCCGAGGAGAACCTCGCCCTGGACGGCCTGAGCCTGCACGCGCTGCCGGGCCGCACGCTCGAACACAACGCGCAGTACGACCTGGAGTTGGACCTGCACGAAGCCGACGGCGGCATCCGCGGCACGCTCGGCTACGCCAGCGCGCTGTACGACCGCGCCAGCGTGCAGCGCTATCGCGATTACCTGGAAGCGATGCTGCGCGGCATGGCCGGCGACGATGCGCAGCCGGTGGATGCGATCGCGCTGGTCGACGGCGCGCAAGGGCCGGGTGCCCCAGCGCAAGGCCCGCTCGCGCATGGCGTCCCGCACAACCACGGCCCGCTGCGCGATTACCCGCTCGACGTGTGCGCCCATGAACGGTTCGAGCAACGTGCGGCGCTGGCGCCGGACGCGACCGCGATCGAACACGAAGGCCAACGCCTGAGCTACGGTGAGCTCAACCGACAGGCCAACCGGCTCGCCCACCAGTTGCTGGCGCAGGGCGTGCGCCCGGAGACGCGAGTCGCGGTGGCGATGGCGCGCGGGCCGGACATGCTCGTGGCGTGGTTGGCCGTGCACAAAGCCGGCGGCGCCTACGTGCCGATGGATCCGGCGTATCCGCAGGACCGGCTCGCTTTCATGCTCGACGACAGCCGCCCGCGCGTCGTCCTCACCCAGGCCGCGCTACAGGACCAGTTGCCGGCGTGCCGGGCACTGGCGACCGCGAGCGTGCTGGTGGTCGACGAACCGAGTTGGCAGCAGCGACCGGCGAGCAATCCCGAGCGCGCCGCCACCGGATTGCTGCCCGAGCATCTGGCCTACGTGATCTACACCTCGGGTTCGACCGGGCGCCCGAACGGGGTCATGGTCGAGCATCGCAACCTCGCTAACTTGATCGGCTGGCATTGCGAAACCTTCCCGTTGCAGCCGGGCGAACGCACCGCCAGCACCGCCGGCGTCGCCTTCGATGCTTGCACCTGGGAAATCTGGCCGGCGCTGTGCCAGGGCGCGACCCTGGCTTTGCCGCCATCGGCGACCGCGGGCGATCCGGCGGCCTTGTTGTCGTGGTGGGAATCGCAGGAGCTGCACAGTGGCTTCCTGGTCACCGCGCTGGCCGATGCCGCATTGGCGCGCGGGCAGGGCGGCCGCAAGCATCTGCGCTCCTTGCTGACCGGCGGCGACCGCCTGAGCCGGTTGCCGGCGGCGGATCTGCCGTTCGACTTGGTCAACAATTACGGCCCCACCGAAACCACGGTAGTGGCGACCTCGGGCGTGGTGCACCACGACGACGCAGTCGTCCACATCGGCCGCCCGATCGCCAATACCCGCATCTATCTGCTCGATCGCTTTGGTCAGCCGGTGCCGGCCGGCGCACCGGGCGAGATCCACATCGCTGGCGCGCAGGTCGCACGCGGTTATCTCAACCGCCCCGAGCTGACCGCCGAGCGTTTCCTCGACGACCCCTTCGTCGCCGAAGCCGGTGCGCGCATGTACAAGACTGGCGACCTGGGTCGTTGGCGCGACGACGGCACGATCGAGTATCTGGGCCGCAACGACCACCAAGTGAAGATCCGCGGCCTGCGCATCGAGCCCGGCGAAATCGAAGCGCAGTTGCTCAAGTTGCCGGGCGTACGTGAAGCCGCCGTGCTGGCTCGCGAAGACGCGCCGGGCGAGGTACGGTTGGTGGCTTACCTGGTCGCCGCAGCCGATGCCGAACCCGAGGCGGCGATGTTGCACGACGCGCTGGCGCAAGTGTTGCCGGACTACATGGTGCCGGCCGCCTACGTCGCGCTCGACGCGCTGCCGCTGACCGCGAACGGCAAACTCGACCGCCGCGCCTTGCCGGCGCCGGACGACACCGCATTCGCGCGGCGCGCCTATGCAGCGCCGCAAGGCGAGACCGAGATCGCCATCGCCGGGATCTGGAGCGAGCTGCTGCAGGTCGAGCGGGTCGGGCGCAACGACGGCTTCTTCGACCTGGGCGGGCATTCGCTGCTGGCGGTGCAACTGATGTCGCGGGTCCGCCAGCGCCTGGGCGTGGAAATGCCCATGTCGAGCCTGTTCGCGCATCCGCTGCTGCACGATTTCGCCGCCCAGGCCGGCGCCGCACCCGCCAGCGTCCAACCCGCACTGACGCCGGCCACACGGCCACAACGGCTGCCGCTGTCGTTCGCGCAGCAGCGCTTGTGGTTCATCGCCCAGATGGGCGAACAAGCCAGCACCGCCTACCACATGCCCGGCGGGCTGCGCTTGCGCGGCGCGCTCGACCGCGCCGCGCTGCAGGCCGCGCTGGACCGCATCGTGCAGCGCCATGAAGCACTGCGCACGCGCTTCGAAACCCGCGATGGCGAACCGATGCAATGCATCGATGCCGCCGCCGGACTGCCGTTGCGCCAGCACCCACTCGGCGGCGACACGGACGCCGAAATCGCGCACTGGCAGCAAGTCGAAGCACAGACCCCGTTCGATCTCGAACGCGGGCCGCTGGTCCGCGCCCGTTTGCTGCGGGTGGACGAACACGACCATGTGCTGCTGTTGACCATGCACCACATCGTCTTCGATGGCTGGTCGCTGGGCGTGCTGACCGACGAACTGGCCCAGCTGTACCGCGCCTACGCACTGGACGGCGTGTCGCTACAGGACGATCCGCTGCCGCCGCTGCCGTTGCAGTACGCCGATTACGCACTGTGGCAGCGCCGTGCCTTCGCCGGTGCCGAACAGGAACGCCAATTGGCGTTCTGGCGCGGGCAACTGGCCAGCGCACCGGCGCTGGTGGCGCTGCCCACCGACCGGCCGCGCCCGCCGGCGCAGGATTTCCGGGGCGACAGCCTGCCGATCCGACTCGACGCGGAACTCGGCGCTGCGCTGAAGGCGCTGTCGCAACGCCACGGCACGACCCTGTACATGACCCTGCTGGCGGCCTGGGGCGCGCTGGTGGCGCGGCTGTCGGGCCAGGACGAAGTGGTGATCGGTTCGCCGGTGGCCAACCGCACCCGCGCTGAACTCGAGAACCTGATCGGCTTCTTCGTCAACACCCAGGCGCTGCGCCTGGATTTCGCCGGCGCGCCCAGTGTCGCCGAGCTGCTTGCCCAGGTCCGCGCCGACGTACTACAGGCACAGAACTACCAGGACCTGCCGTTCGAGCAAGTGGTCGAAGCGCTGAAGCCGCAGCGCACTCGCGCGCACAGCCCGGTGTTCCAGCTGATGTTCGCCTGGCAGAACGCGATGCATTCGGACTTCGCACTGGCCGGGCTGGGCCTGGAGGAAATCACCGTCGCCTCGACCCAGGCCAAGTTCGACCTGACCCTGGAACTGCAGGACACCCAGGACGGCATCGCCGGCCATCTGTGCTACGCCACTGCGCTGTACGACCAAGCCACGATGCAGCGCCATCTGGGGTATTTCGAGGCGATGCTGCGCGGCATGGCGCGCGACGACACCCAGCCGGTGGATGCGATCGCGCTGGCCGGCGTGGACGAGCGCCAGCAGGTGCTTGAGCATTGGAATACGACCGCCCGCGACTATCCGCGCGAACTCTGCGTGCATAGCGTGTTCGAACGCCAGGCCGCGGCGACGCCCGATGCGGTGGCGTTGCTGCACGACGACCAGCGGCTCAGCTACGCCGAACTCAACCGGCGCGCCAACCGGCTGGCCCACCACCTGCGCGACCGCGGGGTCGGGCCCGGCCAACGGGTGGCGTTGTGCATGGAGCGCAGCATGGAACTGGTGATCGCCTGGCTGGCGATCCTCAAGGCCGGCGCGGCCTACGTTCCGCTCGACACCGGCTATCCGGCCGCGCGTCTCGCGCGTCTGCTCGACGACGCTGCGCCGGCACTGCTGCTGACCCAGCAACGGCTCAAGGCGCAATTGCCCGAGTCGGCATGGCCGGTGCTGGTAATGGACGTCGACGACGACGCAATCGGGCGTGCGCCCGATCACGATCCGACACCGCCCGCAGGACTGGACGCACAGCAGCCGGCCTATGTGATCTACACCTCCGGTTCCACCGGCGAGCCCAAGGGGGTGATCGTGCCGCACCGTGCGGTCAACCGCCTGGCGATCGATAACGGCTACGCCGCGATCGAAGCCGGCGACTGCATCGCCCATTGCAGCAACCCGGCCTTCGACGCCTCGACCTTCGAGATCTGGACCGCGCTGCTCAACGGCGCGAGCGTGCTGATCCTCTCGCGCGACGACCTGCTGGTGCCGGCGCGGCTGCAGGCGCAGTTGCGCGAGCACCGGGCGACTGCGTTGTTCCTGACCACCGCGCTGTTCAACCAGTACGCCGCGGCGATGCCGGGCATGTTCGCCGGCTTGCGCTACCTGCTGTTCGGCGGCGAGCGCTGCGACGCCGGGATGGTGCGCCGGGTGCTGGGCGAGGGAGCGCCGCGGCAGTTGCTGCACGTGTACGGCCCGACCGAGACCACCACCTTCGCCACCGCGCACCCGGTCGCGGAGCTGGCGCGGGATGCGCTGAGCGTGCCGATCGGCCGGCCGATCTCCAACACCCGTGCCTACATCCTCGACCGTCACGGCGAACCGGTGCCGGTCGGCGCGGTCGGCGAGCTGTACCTCGGCGGCGACGGCGTGGCCCTGGGCTACCTCAACCGGCCCGAGCTCAGCGCCGAGCGCTTCGTGCGCGACCGCTTCGGCGCCGACCCGCAGGCGCGCATGTACCGCACCGGCGATCTGGCGCGTTGGCTGCCCGACGGAGCGATCGAGTTCCTCGGCCGCAACGACCATCAGGTCAAGATCCGCGGCTTCCGCATCGAGCCCGGCGAAATCCAGGCGCAGCTGCTGCTGCATCCGCAGGTGCGCGAAGCGGTGGTGCTGGCCGACGAGGACGCCGGCGGCGGCAAGCGCCTGCTCGCTTATCTCACCCATGGCGGTACTGCGCCGCAGGCCGACGCCCTGCGCGCGCATCTGCATAAGAGCTTGCCGGCGTACATGGTGCCGGCCGCGTTCGTGGTGCTCGATGCGCTGCCGCTGACCGCCAACGGCAAGCTCGACCGCAAGGCGCTGCCGGCGCCGGATGCCGATGCGGTCGCCCACGGCGAGTACGCAGCGCCGCAGGGCGAAGCGGAAACCGCGTTGGCGGCGATATGGAGCGAACTGCTGCAGGCCGGACGAGTGGGGCGGCACGACAACTTCTTCGACCTCGGCGGACATTCGCTGCTGATCACCCGGCTGATCGACGCTGCGCGCCGGCGCGGCCTGGCGCTGGACCTGCGCCAAGTGTTCGATGCCTCGTCCCTGGCCGAACTGGCAGCGCTGGCGACGCCCTGCGCCGCTGACGCGGCGACGGCTTCGATCCTGATCCCGGTGCGCATCGGCGGCGCACGGCCGCCGCTGTTCTGCTTCCATGAAGGCTTCGGCACGGTGCTCGCCTACGAACGGCTGGCGCGTTTCATCGACCCGCAGGTACCGGTGTACAGCATCGAAGCCCGCGCCCTGCACGAAGACCCGCCGGTGTATCGCAGCGTGGTGGCGATGGCGCGCGACTACCTGCGCCAGGTCATGGCGGTGCAGCCGGCCGGGCCGTATCGCCTGACCGGTTGGTCCGGCGGCGGGTTGATCGCCTACGAGGTCGCGCGCCAGTTGCTGGAGCTGGGCGAGTCGGTGCAGTACCTCGGCATGATCGATACCTATCGACTCAAGGCCGAGGACATGGAGGGCGAGATCGGCCAGACCAAGCACTTCCTGATCCGCACCCTCGAATACCTGCGCCCGGATCTGACGCCGCCGATGCTGCGCGGCCTGCTCGCGCTCGACGACCTCGACGCGATGATCGCGCAATGCCATCGCAGCGGTTGGTTGCGGCCGGACATCAGCGCGCACGAGATGGACCGCCGCTTCCTGGTCGCCAACCAGGTCGCCCGCGCCTGCGTGGAGTACGCGCCCGAGCTGCTGCCGTTGGAATCGGATCTGTTCAGCGCCCAGCACCCGGAACGCGCCGACCGCAGCAACGGCTGGGCGCAACTGCTCGGCCCGCGCCTGCGCATCGCCCCGATCGGCGGCACCCACATGTCGATGATGCAGGACGAGACGCTGGTCGCCGCGATCGCCGAGGCGATGAACCGCTCCCTGCACGGCACCCGCGCCATCTCCCGATCCGCGCGCGGCGCCCCGCGCAGCGCCGACCTTTCTCTTTCCTAAAGGACCGTCATGCTCCAGAAGACCTTCAAGTCGCTCGCCCCGGGAGTGCGCAGCATCCCGCTGGTGAATTCGTGGTTCGCGCACATGTACCTGGTCGCGCCGTCCACGTTCGGACACTACACCCGCTATCACCTGGACCTGCTGGAATCCTTCGTCGACGACCCCTCCCAGCACCTGGAATCGGTCAAGATTCCCGAACTCACCGGCGGGCCTTTCATCAACTACACCGGCGACCCGGCCGACATGGCCCGGTTCCGCGACTCCACCCGCGAACGTTGCGCCAACCAGCTGCGCGGCGCGCAGGCGATCAACGGCATGTACCAGATGCTGCAGACGCAGGCCAAGGGCTCGGGCGTGCCTGGGCTGTATTCGCAGGTGGACGAACTGATCCGGCCCGGCGTCGAGCTGTCCTACGACGTGTGCAAGAACCCGGTCGCGCGCATCATCGAGAAGGTGTTCTACGACAGCTCGCTGTACGACACCTCGCTGCAGACCTGCATCCTGGAGAAGGCCAGCTACGAGCCGCGCACCTTCGTGCTGAGCACGCCGCAGATCCGTCGCCAACCCGGTTCGGTCGAGCTGCGCCTGCCGTTCGGCGACGCGCTGTGGACCCACATGAGCGCCGGCACCCACGACATCGACGACCTGCGCGAGATGCTGCGTCCCTACCTCGAGGCGCCGGACCGCGACCTGCCGCTGCTCGAGGACATGTTCATCGAGCATCCCACGCGAACCCGCGCCGACGAGCTGACACCGGGGCAGGTGCGGGTGCGCTACTTCGGTCATGCCTGCGTGCTGATGGAATGCGCCGGCGTCAGCGTGCTGGTCGATCCGCTGATCAGTTATCCGGGCGAATCGACCCTGGACCATTTCACCTTCGACGATCTGCCCGATCGTATCGACTACGTGCTGATCACCCATCCGCACCAGGACCACATTGTGCTGGAAACCCTGCTGCGCCTGCGCAGCAAGGTCGGCCAGGTGGTGGTCGGGCGCGCCGGCGGCGGCCATCTGCCGGACGTCTCGCTCAAGCTGATGCTGCACTACTGCGGTTTCGAGCGGGTGATCGAGCTCGGCGAGTACGAAACCATCGAGTTCGAGCACGGCCGCATCGTCGGTGCGCCGTTCTACGGCGAGCATGCCGACCTGGACATTCGCTCCAAGCTCGCCTTCGGCGTGCAGATGCACGAGGCCAACTGCCTGTTCTTCGCCGACTCCAACCCGCCGGTGCCGGAGTTCTACGCGCCGCTGAAGAAGCTGATGCCGCGCATCGACTGTCTGTTCCTGGGCATGGAATGCGTCGGCGCGCCGGCGACCTGGCTGTACGGCCCGCTGTTGCAGAAGATGCTGACCCGCGGCGAAGACCAGTCGCGGCGTCTGGATGGCTGCGACGCGGCCAAGGCGCTGGAGATGCACCGCTATTTCGAACCCGAGCGCATCTTCGTCTACGCCATGGGCGCCGAGCCGTGGCTGACCCACATCACCAGCATTCTGTATTCGGAGGAACTGCCGCAGTTCAAGGAGGCGCGCCTCCTCGAGTCGACCGTGCGCGGACAGGGCGGTCGGGCCGAAGTGCTGTACGGCAAGAGGGAGCTGATGCTGTGAGCGCAGCGCCCGCTGTAAACCCGTCCCGCTCGTCCCTGCAGGCGTTGTGGGGGCTGCTGCGCCGGGCCGGGCCGTCGCTGCCGCTGTTGGCCGCGGCGGCGGCGATGACCCTGGTCTCGGTCGCCGGCACGCTCGGCTTTCCGGTGCTGACCCGGCGCCTGGTCGATCAACTCGCCCAGGGCTCGATCGACCGCGACAGCGTCGTGCTGGTAACGGTGGTGATGCTGACCGCGGCGATCGCCTCGGCCTTGTCGGCGTTCCTGCTCGGCCGGGTCGGCCACGACCTGATCGCATCGCTGCGCAGCCTGCTGGTCGACAAACTGCTGCGCCTGCCGGTGGCCGCGTACGACACCCAAAGCACCGGCGAGCGGGTCAGCCGCGTGCTCAACGATTGCCAGTCGATCTCCGAACTGGCCACGCGCCAGGCGGTCAACCTGCTCAGCGGCGTGCTGATCCTGACCGGCTCGATCGGTGTGCTGCTTTGGCTCGACGCGCGGCTCACCCTGACCGTGCTGGGCTGCATCGTGCTGGCCTTCGGCGTGGTGCTGCCGCTGGTCGCGGTGCTGGAAAAGCTCGCGCTGAGCACCCAGGACCGCACTGCGCGCTTGGGCGGCATTCTCACCCACGTGTTGTCGGAGATTCGTCTGGTCAAGGCCTTCACCGCCGAGGGGCGCGAGCGCGAACGCAGCCGCCAGGAGATCCAGGACATCCGCCGGCTCGGCATCGAGGTAACCAAGATCAGTGCGGTGCTCGGGCCGCTGATCAGTCTGTCGCTGACCGCCGCGATCATGGTGATCCTGATCTACGGCAGCTCGCGGGTCAGTACCGGCAGCATCAGCATCGGCACGCTGACGGCGTTCATCCTGTACATCTTCAACGTCGCCGTGCCGCTGATCCAACTGACCACTTTTCTCGAAGAGCTGCAGAAGGCGCGCGGCGCCTCCACCCGCATCGCCGCACTGTTGCAGGACCCGGAGGAGGCCATGGCCGGCGAGACGCCCGGCGAAGCTCGCGCTGCACTGGAATTCCGCGACGTGTCCTTCGCTTATCCGGGGCGCGAGGCGAGGGTGCTGCACGGGATCAACCTCTCGTTCCGGCCCGGCACCACCAGCGCCCTGGTCGGCGCCAGCGGCAACGGCAAGAGCACGATCCTGGCCCTGATCGAGCGCTTCTACGCCGTCAGCGAAGGCGCCATCCTCTACGGCGGCAGGCCGATCGGCGAATTCGCCCTGGCTCCGTGGCGCGAACGCATCGGTTACGTGGCGCAGAGCGCGCCGATCATGCCCGGCACGGTGCGCGACAACATCCTCTACGGTCTGCACGGCGAATTCCCCGACGAACTGGTGCGCCTGGCCGCCGACCAGGCCGGCGCGCTGGATTTCATCGAGCAGATGCCGCAGGGGCTGGACACGGTGCTCAGCGAACAGGGTTCCAACCTGTCCGGCGGCCAGCGCCAGCGCATCGCCATCGCCCGCATGTTCCTGCGCAATCCCGACATCCTGATCCTCGACGAGGCCACCTCGAGCCTGGACAGCGAGACCGAGCATCAGGTCAAGCTGGCGCTGGAGTCGCTGATGCAGGGCCGCACCAATATCGTGGTCGCCCACCGCTTGGCTACGGTCATCCATGCCGACCGGATCTATTTCCTCGAAGAAGGACGGATCTCCGGCTGCGGCACCCATGAGGAACTGCTCGCCACGCATACCCGCTATGCGCGCCTGGTCGCGCGTCAGTTCCGCAAGCCGGGCGCCGACTCCGCGGTACCGACGCCGGCCGAGCGGCTGCCGGGCGAACCGATCCTGGCCGAAGCCGGCTCGGACTGAGCCGCCGCGGGTCGAACCGGCTCCGATCGAACCGGCTCCGATCGAACCCGACCAATCGAACACGTTCCCGAAAAAATCAACGCGAGACCATTCCATGAGCATGCGCAACCAACTTCAACAAGTCGCCGGACGCGAACTGCTGATGCAAGTCCCGGCGCAAACCCAATCGCAGGCCTGGGCCGAGCACAACCGCGCGGAGATCCAGGCGTTGCTGCACGAGCGCGGCGCGCTGGTGATCCGCGGCCTGCGCTTCCACGGCACCAAGCAGTTCGGCCAGCTGCTGGAAACCCTGTTCGGGGACGATCTGGCCGAATACACCTACCGATCCACGCCGCGCACCAAGCTCGGCGGCAACGTCTACACCGCCACCGAGTACCACCCCAGCGAGACCATCCCGCAGCACAACGAATCCTCGTACGCGAACGTGTGGGCGATGCACATCGGCTTTCTGTGCATGGTGCCGCCGGCGGCGGGGGCGGGCGGGGCCACGCCGCTGGCCGACAGCCGCGCGGTATTGGCGCGGATTCCGCCGGACATCGTCGAAAAATTCGAGAGCAAGCAACTGCAGTACGTGCGCAACTACGGCAACGTCGACCTGCCGTGGAGCGAGGTGTTCCAGACCGAGGACCGTGCCGAAGTCGAAGCCTTCTGCCGCGGCAACGGCATCGCCTTCGAATGGACCGGCGACAACGGCCTGCGCACCAAGCAGACCACGCCGGCCACCGAAGTGCATCCGGTCACCGGCGAAAAGGTCTGGTTCAACCAGGCCCATTTGTTCCACGTGTCGGGCCTGGCCGAGGACGTCGCGCGCGACATGCTGTCGCTGTACGCGCCGGAGGATCTGCCGCGCAACGTCTACTTCGGCGACGGGTCGCCGATCGAGGTCGAGGATCTGGAGCGCATCCGCGCCGTCTACGACGAGGTCAAGTTCCATTTCGACTGGCAAAAGGACGACGTGGTCCTGCTCGACAACATGCTCTTTACCCATGGCCGGCAGCCGTACTCGGGCGCGCGTAAGGTCCTGGTCGGCATGGCCCAGATGCGCCAGCGCGCATGAGCGCCGCCACGCCGGCGGCCAGCGCGAAGGCGCCGCCGCAGCCGACACCGCCAAGGCCGATATCGCCACAGCTCGGGCCGACCTGCGACGGTTGGCCTCGCGCTTCGCCGCGCGGCGGCCTCGCCATCGCCAGTGCGATCGCCGCGCTGTGCGTCGCGTTCGCGCTCGGCGGCTGCGACGAGGTCGCTCCGCCCGCCAATGCCGCAGCCAATGCCGCCACGCCGAGTCTGACCGTGGAAACCATCAGCCCGCGGGTGCAAGTGCTGGCGCGCGAGGTCAAGGCGTCCGGCGCGATCGCGGCCTGGGAGGAAATCGCGGTCGGCGCCGAAGTCGCGGGGCTGCGCGTGACCGAGGTGCGGGTCGAAGTCGGCGACACGGTGCGCCGCGGCGATGTGTTGCTGCGGCTGGACGCACGTACCCTGCGGGCCAGGGCCGCGCAGTCGGAAGCCGCGGTGGCCCAGGCCGAGGCCAATGCCGAGGTCGCGGCCAAGCGCGCACGACGCACGCGCGAGCTGGCGCTGCAGCACTTCGTTTCGCAACAGGACGCCGACCAGGCCCAGGCCGAAGCCGCGAGCGCGCAGGCGCAGCTGCGTACGATGCGTTCGGGCCTGGATGCAGCGAAGGTGGAATTGGATTTCACCGAGATCCGTGCGCCGCAGGACGGCGTGGTCTCCGCGCGCAGCGTGCAGCCGGGGCAGGTGACCGGCGCCGATGGCGAGTTGCTGCGGCTGATCCGCGACCGCCGCCTGGAATGGCGCGCGGAATTGTCCGAAGCCGAACTGATCCGGATCGCGCCGGGGATGCCGGTGCGCTTGAGCGGACCGGACGGCGTCGCGGTCGAAGGCCGCGTACGCCAGGTCGCACCGGCGCTCGATCCGCGCCGCCGCACCGGGGTGGTCTACGTCGATCTGCCGCTGCCCGGCCCGATGCGCGCGGGCATGTTCGCCTCCGGCGCGATCGAACTGGGCAGCGCGCCCAGCCTGACCATTCCGTTGGCGGCGGTGGTCCAGCGCGACGGCCGCGCTTATGCCTACGTGGTCGAAGGCGGCAACCGCGCACGTGCGCGCCGCATCCTTACCGCCGCGGTCGCCGGCGACTACGTGGACGTGCGCGAAGGCCTGCGCGCCAGCGACCGCGTCATCGCCCGCGGTGCCGGCTTCCTCGGCGACGGCGACGTCGTGCGGGTGGTGGATACCGGCCGCGGCGGCGCAGCGGCTTCGAACAAATACAGCCGCGGTTCCGCGGCTTCAGGCACGCCCAGCCGCGGTGCCGCGGCTTCGAGCACGCACCGCCGCGGCACTGCCGATGCCTCGAGCAGCACAGTGAGATGACATGAACTTTTCGGCCTGGTCGATCCACCGCCCGCTACCGGCGATCCTCGCGTTCGTGCTGCTCAGCGCGGCCGGCCTGCTCGGTTTCCTGCGCCTGCCGATCTCGGAGCTGCCCGACATCAGCGTGCCCACCGTGACCGTGACCGTCAGTCTGCCCGGCGCTTCGCCGAGCACCCTGGAAACCCAGGTCACCCGCAAGGTCGAGGATGCGCTGGCGAGCGTGCCGCATATCGACGAGATGCGCTCCATCGTCAACGAGGGCGTTTCGACCACCAATGTCCGCTTCGACCTGCGTCGCGACGGCAACCTCGCCAAGGAACAGGTGCGCGATGCGGTCGAACGCATCCGCGCCGACCTGCCCAAGGACATCGAAGCGCCGGCGGTGGTGTTGGAAGAGGTCGAAAGCAGCGACGTGGTGGTGTTCGCCGTCGCCGCCGATGGCTGGAGCGACGAAGAGCTGAGCTGGTACATCGACGACACCGTGGCCAAGCGCCTGTTCGGCCTGCCCGGGGTCGGCGCGGTGCGGCGCATCGGCGGCGTCGACCGCGAAGTGCGGGTCGAACTGCGGCCCGAGGCGGTGCAGGCGTTGGGGGTCAGCCCTGCGCTGTTGTCGCGGCAGTTGGCCGACATCCAGCAGGAACAGCCCGGCGGCCGCACTACGCTCGGCGGCGGCGAACAGGCCGTGCGCACCATCGGCACCGTCGCGGTGCCCGCCGATCTGGCCGACTATTCGATCTTTACCGCCGACGGACGCCAGGTGCGACTGTCAAGCATCGCCGACGTGCGCGACGGCGGGGCCGAACCGACCCAGGCCGCGAGCCTCGACGGACGTCCCGCGATCGGCTTCGCGGTGCAGCGCACCCTCGGCGCAAGCGAAGTCGAGGTGGGCCGCGCGGTGCGCGCCGAGGTAGCGGCGCTGCGCAAGCAGGCGCGGCTGCGCTTCACCGAAGTCGCCTCGACCACGACCGCGGTCGAGGCCTCGTACCGCTCCTCGATGCAGATGCTGTGGGAAGGCGCCTTGCTGGCGACCCTGGTGGTGTGGTGGTTCCTGCGCGACTGGCGGGCAACCTTCATCGCCGCGATCGCACTGCCGTTGTCGATCGTGCCGACCTTCGCGGCGATGCACTGGCTCGGTTTCAGCCTCAACGTGGTGAGCCTGCTGGCGCTGGCGGTGGTGGTCGGCATCCTGGTCGACGACGCCATCGTCGAGGTCGAGAACATCGACCGCCACCTGCACCTGGGCAAGTCGCCGAAGGCCGCAGCGTTGGAAGCTTCCGACGAAATCGGCCTGGCGGTGATCGCCACCTCGTGCACGCTCGCGGCGGTGTTCATTCCGGTCGCCTTCATGCCCGGCATTCCGGGCAAGTTCTTCCGCGAGTTCGGCTGGACCGCGGCCACCGCGGTGCTGTTCTCGTTGCTGGTGGCGCGGTTGGTGACGCCGATGATGGCCGCCTTCATGCTCAAGCCGGCGCGGCAGCGCAACGAAGATTCGGCGACGATGCGCTGGTACCTGCGCTGGGCCGACCGCGCCCTGCGCCATCGCGGCAAGACCGTGCTGCTGTCGGCGGCGCTGTTCGTGCTGTCGTTGGTGGCGCTGCCGCTGCTGCAGACCACCTTCATTCCCGCCGACGACGGCGACCAGAGTAGCGTGCTGCTGGAACTGGCGCCCGGCACGCCGCTGGCCGCCACCCGCGCCGCGGCCGAGGACGCGCGCCAGCGCATCGCCTCACTGCCGGAGATCGCCCACGTCTTCATCACCGCCGGCGCCGGCAGCGGCGAGGGCGGGCCGGCCACCGACGAGGTGCGCAAGGCCACGCTGACGCTGAAATGGCGCGAGCGACGCGAGCGCAACCAACAGCAGCTCGAAGCCGAAGTGCTCGCGCGCCTGCGCGATCTGCCCGGCGTGCGGGTGGGGCTGCAGGGCGGCGAACCCGGTCGTGGCCTGCAACTGTTGCTCGCCGGCGAAGACCCGGCGACGCTGGCGCGCGCCGCACGCGAGGTCGAGAACGCGATCCGGCAACTGCCGGGCCTGGGCGCGGTAACCTCGACCGCGGCGCTGGTGCGCCCGGAAATCGTCGTGCGTCCGGACCCGGCGCGCGCCGCCGACCTGGGCGTGTCCACCTCCGACATCGCCGCCGCCGCACGCGTCGCCACGCGCGGCGACTACGAACAGTTCCTGGCCAAGCTCAACCTGCCCGAACGGCAGGTCCCGATCCGGGTCCAGCTCGCCGGCGGCGCGCTGTCCGACCCGGCGTTGCTGGCGCAGCTGCGCGTGCCCACCGTCGCCGGCGGTGCGGTGCCGCTGGCGGCGGTGGCCGACATCGCCGCCAGCAGCGGCCCGTCGCAGATCGACCGCTTCGGCCGCAAGCGCAACGTCACCCTCTCGGTGGATCTCAACGGCCGCGCGCTCGGCGTAGTCGACGCACAGATCAAGTCGCTGGAAGCGGTGCGCCAGCTGCCGCCGGGGGTCGAACTGCGCGCGGCCGGCAACGCCAAGATCTTCGTCGAGATGATGCTCGGCTTCGCCATCGCCATCGTCACCGGCCTGTTCTGCGTATACGGGGTGCTGGCGCTGCTGTTCAACCACGCCAGCCAGCCGCTGACGATCCTGGTGGCGGTGCCGCTGGCGGTGACCGGCGCGGTCGCGGCGCTGGTGCTTACCGGCACCGACGTATCGCTGCCGGTGCTGATCGGCCTGATCATGCTGATCGGCATCGCGGTCAAGAACTCCATCCTGCTGGTGGATTACGCGGTGATCGCCCAGCGCACGCTTGGTTTGAGCCGGCACGCGGCCTTGCTGGACGCCTGCCACAAACGCGCACGCGCCGTGCTGATGACGACCCTGGCGATGGGCGCGGGCATGCTGCCGATCGCGCTGGGCTGGGCGGCCGACTCGAGCTTCCGCGCGCCGATGGCGATCGCCCTGATCGGCGGCCTGATCTCCTCGACCGTACTCAGCCTGGTGGTGGTGCCGGCGGCGTTCACTTTGATCGACGATGCCGAGGAGTGGCTGCTGCGGCGCTGGCGCCGGCGCAGCAACACGTCGACGGCGGAACCGGAGTTGAGCGGGGCAGGGTAGCGCAGCGATCCCCGTGCTCACAGCGCGCTTCGGCGCGGCAGTCGAGCGTCGGGCAGAGCAGGGCGGCAGGGCGCTCAACGGCTTCGCGGTAGACCCGGTTGCCCGTCGACCAGCGTGCGGCAATGCCTGACGGCTGCGATCCGGCTTGCCTTCGATTCCGATTGTTCGGCGCGTTGAGATCGAAGTGGACGATGCAGTCCCGGGAATCGTCAGCCGGCCTGCGGCGGAGCGGCATTGATCGCCCATTGCGCGGCGAAAGCACGCCGGTATGCGGGCCGCGCTTCGCCGCGGGCGACATAGGCGGCCAGGCCCGGAAATTCGTCGAGGATGCCCGATGGCCTCAGTCTGAGCAGCACCGACACCATCATCAGGTCGCCCGCACTGAACGCACCATCGAGCCAGTCGGCATCGCCCAGGCGGGCCGCAAGCTGGACCAGACGGTGGCGAATGCGATCTTCCACCAGAGGCAGACGCTGCTTGGCCCAGGGCTTGTCGCCTTCCTGGAACTTGGCGATGACCAGGTCGAGGATCGACGGTTCCACGGTATTGAGCGCGGCGAACATCCAGGTGATGGCGCGCGCCCGCGCGTTGGGGTCGTGCGGCAACAGGCCAGGGTGGCTTTGCCCGAGATGCAAGACGATCGCGCCGGTTTCGAACAGGGCGAGATCGCCTTCCTCGTAGGTGGGAATCTGGCCGAAGGGATGCAAGCGCAGGTGCGTGGGCTCCTTCATCGCAGCGAACGAAACCGGACGGACCTCATAGGGCTGGCCCACCTCTTCCAGCGCCCAGCGCACGCGCGTGTCGCGCGCCAATCCTTTGCCGCCGTCGGGCGATCGTTCAAAGGCAGTGATGATGACGGTCATGGCGATGCTCTCCTGGTCAAGTCGGTTGCGGGTTGCCCACTCACCATGGCGACGAACGGCTGGACCCGAATTCGACATAGGCCGGAAAGCTGGCGCGCCTGGACGGGGAGGGGCTCCTCTTCGGTCCCGATTGCAGTGGGCCCGATGAATGGGCTCGGCCCGTCGTCCTCCCGGAACTCATGCGTCTGGCTACAGCCATCGGCGGGACATTATCCTTGGCCTCCATGCTCGCTCCGCTCTGTTGACGGCTTCGGCCGGGCCCCATGACGAGCGAGCCGGTATTCCCATCGGCGTCGCCCGATTGCTGCGCACCGCACTGTCGATGCCAATCAAACTGGGCGCCTCCTGGCCGGCGTCCAAGCCGCCCCGGTTTCGCGGCGCGGCTTTGAGTCACGCGGCTTTGACTCAGGCGGCTTTAACTCAGGTTGCTTAATTCAGACGGCCACCATTCAAGGGTCAGACACCGAGGAGACATCATGACGGTCAAGCGCATGGACAATATCGGCATCGTGGTCGAAGACATCGACGCCGCCGTAGAGTTTTTCATCGAACTCGGTCTGGAGCTGGAAGGGCGTGCCCCGATCGAAGGCGACTGGGCCGATGGCGTCACCGGGTTGCGCGACATGCGCGTCGAGATCGCCATGATGCGTACGCCGGACGGTCACAGCCGGCTCGAGATCTCCCGATTCCTCGCACCGCCGGTGGTCGCCGATCATCGCAGCGCTCCGGTGAACGCCCTCGGCTACCTGCGCGTGATGTTCACCGTGGAGGACATCGACGATACGCTCGCCCGGCTCGGCACACGCGGCGCGAAGCTCGTCGGCAACCTGGTCCAGTACCAAGACAGGTATCGGCTCTGCTATATCCGGGGCCCCGAAGGCATCCTCATCGGCCTTGCCCAAGAGCTAGGGCAGCAAATGCCCCAGTGAAGACATGTAACGGCTGAGGCGCAGATCCAGTCGCTTGCCGAGTTCATTTTGCCCAGTCTCGCCCCCTCTCCCACCAGGGGAGAGGGGCTTCGCGCTGCAACGACCGCATCAATAATCGAAGCGGACGCGCAGGCCGACCGTGCGCGGATCGTTCCAGTAGCCGCGGATGAAACCGCCGGCGTCATCGGCCCAATTCTTGGTCATCTTGTCGGTGGCGTTGAGCACGTACAGCTCGGCGCGCCAGAACGAGGGCGACCGCAGACTCAGGCTGGCATCGACCGTCGTATAAGCCTCCTGCGCGTCGGAAACATGCGCGTTGTCGAGGTTGCGCAGGGTGAAGTACATCTTGTCCTGCCACTTCACGCTGAGCCATGGCACCAGTTCATAGCCGTTGCCGAACTTGAAGGTGTGGGAGACGTTGACCCCTGCGGTGAATTTCGGCGTCATCGGCAGGTGGTGGCCGGTGATGTCGTAGATCTGGCGGCCGGCCAGGGTCGGGTCGGGGCCGCTGTAGGGCTCCGGGCAAGGCACTGCGCCGAACTCTTCGCGCACGCCGCAGTTCCATTCGTCGCTGAAGCTGGGGTAGTCCTTGATCTTGCTGTCGATGTACGAGAAGAAACCACCGATACGGGTGTTGGGCGTGGGCAAGTAGTCCACTTCCACTTCCAGGCCCGGGATGTTCACCGTGCCGACGTTGACGGTCTGCCACTTCTTGATCACGTCGCAGGTCGGGTCGAAATCCGGGCAGGGTTCGTTGACGTGAACCTTGGCGGCATAGAAGTCGCCGGTCACCTGCATGTCCTTGTAGCGGCTGTAGAAGGCGGTGACCGACAGGCTCAGGCGCTTGTCCAGCAGCAGGCCCTTGTAGCCGATTTCAAAATTGGTCACGGTTTCCGGCTGGTACGGGAAGAAGGTGTACTGCGGGCCGGGCGGGCCGTCGATGCAGACTTTGCCGCCGCAGGCATCGTCCTTGTCGCCGAAGCCGCCCGCCTTGTAGCCGGTGGACAGCGAAGTGAACAGGATCTCGTCATCGGACAAGTCCTTGGTCAGGCCCAAGCGCCAAGTGACCTTGCGCCAGGATTCGGAGTGTTCGTTCTCGGCCGGCGGCCCCCACAGCTTGTAGGCATCGATGCCGCCGAACGGCCCCATCCGTTCGCTCAAGTCACGGCCATTGTGCGGGCGGAAACCCGGCTCGCCCGGCGTGCCCGGGTCATACAGGCCGTTGTAGTAGGCCGCCGATTCGGCATCCCAACCGCCGTACACCTGGCCGCCGCGGTCGGTTTTTTCGTCGCGGCTGTAGCGTGCGCCCAGGGTTGCGGTCCAGGTGGGGGCGAAGCGCCAGTCGGCCTGGGAGAAGATCGCCTTGGCGTCGATCTGGCGGTTGGGCTGGTGATACAGCTGGCTGATCGGGTAGCCGTACGGCGCGTTGACCAGCATTTCCTGGGCATAGTCGATCTGGTTCTTCTCGTGCATCCAGAACAGGCCCGACACCAATTTCAGGCGTTCGCCCTGATGCTTGAACTGCAGTTCGTGCACGAACGACTTGTATTTCGAGTCCAGGGTGATCGAGGTGTTGTCGCGCACCGGCCACACGCCCCAGTCGCCTCCCGGCGGTACCGGAAGGGTGGCGGTCACCTGCGACGGGATCTCGTGGTAGCCGCCATCGTCGTCGGCGATCTGCGAGCGCTTCTGGGTGGCGAAGGCCACGCTGTATTCGATGCTGTTGCTGTCGCTGAGGAACCAGTTGAGGTTGGAGCGCACCGTGTCGATCGACATGTCGGTCTTGCCCGGCACGTTGATCTTCACGTCCCACTTGCCGCCTTGGCAGGCGAAGCGGGTGCCGGCGGCCTGGTCGCAGTCTTTCAGCCCCACCTGGCCGGCGCCGGAGTTCTGGAATTTCTCGTAGGCCAGCAGCCATTCGACGTTGTCGGTGATGGCGAAGCGGGCGGCGAGGCGCACCGCCCATTCGTCGCGGTTGTAGTAATACTCGTCGCGCCCGACCTTGCTGTTGCGGCGTTGGTCTACGTCGGGTATGCCATCGGCGGTGAACCCCCGCTCGGGGATGTCGACGTCGGTGAAGTCCTGCTGTTGGTCGATCCAGCCATCGCGCTCGACCTTGGTGGCGGACAGGCGCAGAGCGAAGCGATCGTTCACCGCGATATTCTGGATCAGGTTGAGCTGGCGCAGGTTGTAGCTGCCCACGTCGACCTCGACGCTGCCGAAGCTGGAATCGAAGCGCGGCTTGGCCGGAATGATGTTGATACTGCCGCCGGTAGAGTTGCGGCCGAACAGCGTGCCCTGCGGGCCGCGCAACACTTCGACCTGGTCGACGTCGAACATCAGCGCCAGCGCGCCTTGCGGACGCGGCGAGTACAGGCCGGCCACATGCAGGCCCACGGCCGGGTCGCCGATCTCGGTGAAGTTGTTGGCGCCGATGCCGCGGATGCTGACCTGCACGCCGGAATCCGGGCCGGCGGCGATCTGCAGATTGGGCATGCTGCCGGACAGGCCGCGTACGTCGCGGATGCCCTCGCGGGTCAACGCTTCCTGGGTCACGGCGGTGACGGTCACCGGCGTTTTCAACAAGTCCGATTCGATGCGGGTGGCGGAAACATGCACGGTCTCGAGGGTCGTTCTGGCTTCGCCAGTTGGGGTGCTTCCGGCTTCGCCGGCGCCGACCTGTCCGGCCCCAGCCTGCCCAGCGCTGGCTTGGCTGGCGCTGGCCTGTTTGCTCTCCTCGGTCGCACTCGACTGGGCCAGGACCGGCGAGGTTGTACAGCCGATCAATACCGCTGCCACCGCGACGGCGAGGCCGGTCGGTCGAACATCGCTGGGATGTTTTTTCATTATGGGCTCCTGGTTGTACGGCGACTCGGACCGGCCGACTCGCGCAGTGACTGGTGCGGTTGCCCGATCAGGGCGAGGCGGAAGTGTTCGAGGCGGGAGAGTTCTTGCCGGAGTACACGGTCTGGTTGCGTACCAGTGGCCTGGCCCAGGCACTGACGCTGAGGATGTAGAGCAGCGGAATGAAGACCAGCGACAAGCCCACGCGCAGGCCCCAGTGGTCGGCGATGAAGCCGATCAGCAGCGGCACGATGGCGCCGCCGAGGATGCCGCTGCACAAGATTCCCGAGAACGCGCCGTGGTGCTGGGTGACCGAATTCAATCCCAGCGAGAAGATCACCGAGAACATCACCGACAAGAAGAAACCGGCGGCGGGAAAGGCCAGTAGAGAGAGGTCTGCAGGGCCGAACAGCGCCAGTGCAAGGCAGGCAATGGCCAGGACCGAGAAGATCGCCAGCACCAGCTTCGAATCCAGCAGTTTCAGCAAGCCCAGCCCGGCCAGGCAGCCGAGCGACATCAAGCCCCAGAAGCGGCTGACCGCAATGGCGCCCTGTTCGGTGGCCGACATGCCGTGGTAGCTGTGCAGGAACTGCGACATCCAGTTGGCGAGGGACTGCTCGGTGCCCACATAGGCGACGATGGCCAGGAAGAACAGGCGCACGTCATGGCGTCGCAGCAGACTGCGGTAAGCCTCGCGGCTGCCGGCGCGCTCGTCTTCCTTCAGTTCCACCGCCGGCAACGGCAGCTTGTAGTTGAGCAGCGCCAGCAGTACGAAGGCGGCGCTGAAGTACCAGTAGAACGTCAGCCAAGCCAGCGGCTGTCCCTCTACCTCCGGGCGCTGCATGTAGAGCCGGAAGGCCAGTGGGCTGAGGAACGAAGCCAGGCCGAACACCAATTGCGCCATCACCGAGAAGAAGGCGAAGTGCTCCTCGCCGGCGGCCGTGCGCATCAGCGGGTTGATCACCACCTGCAGCAGCGCCATGCCCAGGCCGATGACGAACAGCCCGGCGACGACCGAGACGTAACCGGGCATCACCGCGATGGCCAGGGCGCCGATGAAATTCAGCGCGAAGGCGCTAAACAGAGTGAAGCGGGTGCCGCGGATTTCGATCAGGATGCCGCCCGGGATCGAGATCAAGCCGTAGGCCAGGAAGAAGGAGAACGGCATGAAGCCGGCCATGCTCAGGCTCAGCTTGAAATCCTGGATGGCGATCGGCATCAGCGGGCCGATCAGATTGGTGATGAAGGAGATCGCGAACCAGATCAGCAGGATGTAGCTGACGATCATCGGCCGGTGCTTCATGGTCGCGCCTCCGGGTCAGGATTGCGGCTGCAGGCAATGGGAGAGTTCGCCGGCGGCGATGCTCTTGCGCGGGAAGCGCGGCAGGATCGCGGTGGCGGTGCGGCAGCCGGCCGCGAGCGCGTCGCGCAGGTTGGCGTGGTTCGTGCTGGTCTGACTCAGACGAGCCGCCAGATAGCCGGTGTTGAAGCTGTCGCCGGCCCCCACGGTGTCGAAGATTTCGCAGGCCGCCTCGCTGGCGTAACGGATGCTCTGGCCATCGAGGTGACCCAGCGCGCCCGCGACGCCCAACTTGACGATGAGAAGGGCGCCGGGCTTGAGCAGGCGGGCGACGCGCCGCACCGCAAGCTCCAGATCTCGGTTGTCTTCCACATCCGCGCTGTCTTCCAGATCCCGGCCGTCGTCCTGGCCGTTCGCGATGCTCATCGCCTCCAACTCGTTGACCAGCAGATGGTCGCAATGGGCCAGCCAACCTTCGACTTCCTGGTGCACTTGGGGCGTCCAGCCTTCCGACGGCCAGCCGGTATCCAGCGCGACCTGGTAGCCCTTGGCCGCGGCCGCGGCCAGCAGCCGGCTGAAGTCCTCGCGCAGCCCCGGCAGCAGGAAGGGGGCGGTGAACAAGGCGACGCTGCCGGGCGACGCCTGCGGCAGGTGTTCCAGCACGAAGGACGGGGTCAGATGCTGCAGATGCCCGCAACTGGTCAGGAAGGTGCGTTCGCCATCGGCATGCATCAGCCCCACCGACACGGTGGTATCGCTGGCGCAGGTCTGCAGTTCCACCCGAATACCGGCCAATTGCAGCCGCAGCCACTGCGCCAGGTCGTCGTCGCCGATGGCGCCGATCAGATGCGGGCTCAGGCCGAGGTGGCGGGCGGCGAGGGCGGCGTTCGCCGCCGAACCACCGGCACGCAGTTCGCTGCGTGGCAGCAACTGTTCGGTGCCGATCTTGGGCCAGCCGTCCAGCGTGCCCAGGACCAGGTCCACGCTGACGTCGCCGACGATGCTGAGTCGAGGCGGGTCGTGTCGAGGCGGGCCGAGCTCGGGCGGGCTGGCTTGAGGTCCACCGGGTTGGGGCAGGTCGGATTGGGGCGTGCCGGATTGAGACGGGCCGGCTTGGGATTGATCTAGCTTCATGGGCCGACTATAGGCAGCCCGATTTAGCCCTGTCAATAATAATATCCAATGGAAGTATAATTAAACGCGACGCCCTCCAGCGGCCGGGCGATGACCCAGCAGCTCGGCCGTCTGCTCCCCGAGCTCGTCTTTCTGCAGGCCTTCCAGGCGCGGCGAGAGCAGTTCATGGATGGGCAGCACCGCGGCGCCCAACAGCGAACAGTCCTCCTCGCGCTGGGAAATCATCACCCGGGGCCATTCCGGGGCAGGGCGGCCGCGTACCGAGCGGTGCAAGGGCTGGGCCAGCTCGACCAGGCGTTGCACCAGCTTCTGCGGCGCCGATCCGCCGATGACGATGGTCTGCGGGTCGAGCATGTTCTCGATCATGCAGATGGCATCGCGCAGTCGCTGGGCGGCCTGTTGGCACCACTGCTGCAGGGGTTGGTCCGCCGCATCGTCCAAGCGGTCGAGCAAATCCGGCGTACGGATCTGCCCGTCGTCCAGGCCTAGCGCCTCGGCGAGCGAATGCAGCGACAGGTAGCGCTCCAGGCAGCCCTGGTTACCGCAGTAACACGGCGTGCCGCCCGGGACGACCGGCACGTGGCCGATCTCGGTGGCGTTGCCGTCGGCGCCGCGATAGGTGTTGCGGCCGACGATGAGCGAGCCGCCCAGGCCCATGCTCAGGTGCAGGTAGAAGAAGTTGTCCAGGTGCCTGGCGACCCCGTACAGGGTCTCGCCGAGCGCACCGGCCACGCTGTCGACGCTGTGGAACAGGGGCAGGCCGGTGGCTTCCTGCAACTGGTCGAGGATGGACAAGTCCTTCCAGCCCTCCAGCGCGGTGGGGCCGACGAAACTCAGTTCGGTGTCGCCGAGCGGGCCGGGCAGGGCCACGCCGATGCCCCACAGCCGGCCATTGGCCTGGCGGCGCAGCTTGGCCACCAGCTCCAGCAAGCCGGCCAGCAACTGCGGTCGATCGCAGCCCTGCAACTGCACCTCGCAGCGAGCATCGATCTGGCCCAACAGATTCACCAACGCGCCCGAGGCGCGGCCCGGTTCCAGGCTGATGCCGATGGACTGGCCGGCGTCGGGATTGATCTCGAAGGCGATCGGCGGCTGGCCGCGGGTCTTCAGATCTTTTTGCCGGCGCGAGACGATCAGGCCGATGGATTCCAGTTCATTGGTGATGTTGGCGACCGTTTGCGGGCTCAGCGAGACCTTTTCCTGGATGTCCTTGCGCGAGGCCGCGCCATGCTGGCGGATGAAATCCAGCACGAGACGGCGGTTGTAGGGGGCGCTGGATTGCTGGGTGGCGCCGCGACCACTGTTCATAGGCGTTGAAACCGATTGAGCGTAGGGGAGGGAGACACCGTATTATTCATACATCCATGTGAAGTATTTATTGACGACGGTCGACTACATGGCTAAGTTGCGGTGGCCAGTCTATCCGGAACCGTGCCGATGACCCCTGTGCCGCACTCCCGCAAGACCGCAATTCAAGCGATGGCCGCGCTGGCGATCGCGCTGTCCAGCCTGCTGCAAGTGGCCAGTGCTGCATCGACCGAGCAGGCGGCTACCGAGCCGACGACGACGCCGAAAACCAAGGTGTCGGTGAGCCTGCCCAAACAGCCGCTGCTGGTGCAGATCAACCAGGTCGCGCTGGAGCGGCTAGGGCCGAAGCGGGCCGTCGTGGAATATGCGGGCGAGACCGGGGAGGGCAGCTACACCGTGCTGCGCGACGGCAAGCCGATCAAGCACGGCGATCTGCGCTCGCTGCCACCGTTTGCCGAGTGGAGCCCGGGCAAGCGCTATTTCGCCGTCGATTTTTCCGATGCCGAGCAGGTTGGCAAATACGAAGTGGCAGTGCGTATCGGCAAACAGCGTGCGGTGTCGGCCTCAGTCTCGGTGCGCGACAACGCAGTCTTCGCCACGACCGGCGCGCAACTGCTCGGCTATTTCAAGCGCAGCCGCCATACCGACGACGCCGACCGCGACCTGCGCATCTTCCAGACCTCGCGCAAGGTGAACGCCTGGGGCGGCTGGCAGGATGCCGGTGGCGACAAGGGCAAATACTTGTCCCATCTCGGCTACGCCAACCATTTCAATCCGCAGCAGGCCTCGATGGCGGCCTGGGTCCTGGCCTATGGCGCGCATGCGCATAACGCCCTGTTCGCCGCTCACGGCTTGCAGACGCAAGTCGAGGACGAGGCGTTCTGGGGCGCGGACTATCTGCACCGCATCCTCGATGCGGAGGGCTACTTCTACATGACCGTGTTCGACCAATGGGGCACGCCGGGTGTCGAGCGCATGGTCACCGGCTATGAAGGCGCGGCCGGCACCTTTACCACGCTGTACCGCTCGGCCTTTCGCGCCGGCGGCGGCATGGCCATCGCGGCGCTCGCGCGCGCCTCGATGTTGGCCAGGCAAAGCGGCCGCCATGGCGAATTCGACGGCGCCCAATACCTGGCCGATGCAGAGCGTGCCTACGCGCACCTGCGCCGGTTCAACCCGCAGTACGGCGCCGACGGCAAGGAAAACATCATCGACGACTACACCGCGTTGATGGCGCTGGTGGAGCTGCACAACGCCACCGGCCACGCGCGCTATCTCGACGATGCGCGCGCGCGTGCGGCGAGCCTGATCGCACGGCAGCAGGCCGACGGCGGTTTCGTCAGCGACGGCGGCCGCCGCCCGTACTACCACGCGGCCGAGGCCGGCTTGCCGGTGATCAGCCTGTCCGCCTATGCCAATATCGAACCGGAGCAGGCACGTCGTCAGCGTGTGCTCGATGCCATCGGCTCGGCGCTCAAGCACGAGTTGACCATCACCAACGCGGTGGCCAACCCGTATGGCTACGCCCGCCAGCGTTTCCAGCTGACCCAGAACGGCAAGGCCACAGGCGAGGTGTTGGAAGGGTTTTTCATTCCGCATCGCAACGAAACCGGCTACTGGTGGCAGGGCGAAAGCGCGCGCCTGGCGTCGCTCAGCGCGGCCATGGTCATCGGTGGCCGCAAGCTGGCAGACCATGGCACCGCCGGCTATGGCCTGCCTGCCGATCGAGCCGCTTATGCGCAAAGCCAGCTCGACTGGACCCTGGGCCGCAACCCGTACGGCATCTCCATGCTCTACGGTTTCGGCAAGAACAACCCGCCGACCGTGCTGGAGAGCGCCGGCGAAATGTTCGTCGGCGGCATCTCCAACGGCATCACCGGTGCGCCGGGCAGCGACACCGGTGCCGGCATTAGCTTTGCGCCAGGCCCGGATTCCGAGCAGTGGCGCTGGGTCGAGCAATGGATTCCGCACACGACGTGGATGCTGTTCGCGGCCATGACGACGACGACGGCCGAAGCGCGCTGAGCGGCCTGCAGCGCTCGCGCCGAATCCGCAAGCGTTGGACCGAGGATGAATTCGCGCGAGGCACGCGCGGTGACGATGCGGCCGGCGTTGCCGCAAAGCGGCGCTAACTTACGCGCAGGGCGCGGATCAGGGCGGAAAGCGCCGCCGATTGATGGCGACGGTCCGGGTAGTAAATGAAGAAACCGGGAAAGGAGGGCGACCAGTCTTCCAGCACCCGGATGAGCTTGCCCTCGTCGATGAAGCCCGCCACCTGATCTTCATAGGCCAGCGCGATGCCCAGACCGGCCAAGGCGCTGTGGATGGCGAGGCTGGTGTCGTCGACGACGAGCGTCCCGGTGACGGTGCTCGTCACCGGCGCGCCGCCTTTCTCGAATTCCCATCGGTACGGGCCGCCCGGAAGGCGCAGCCCGATGCAGTTGTGGGCGCTCAGGTCCCGCGGTTTCAGGGGGCGGCTGCGCGTCGCGAAATACCCGGGCGTAGCGACGGCGGCCAGTCGTAGTTCCGGGGTCACGCGCGCGGCGATCATGTCCTTCTGGATGAATTCTTCCAGTTGGATGCCGGCGTCGAACCCGCCTCCGACCAGATCCACCGGACCCGTGCAGGTGGACACATCGAGCACCACCTCGGGATAGGCCGCGGCGAACGCCGGCAGTTTGGGCAACAGCACCGACACAGCGGCGGATTTCGAGACGGCGAGACGAAGCCGGCCGGCGGGCCGATCTCGAGCGGTGCGAACTTCGTTGAGTGCCTGCTCGATCTGCTCGAGCGCCGGCGAGAGCGTCTTCAACAGCGCAGCGCCCGCGGAGGTCGGCGCCACGCTTTTGGTCGTGCGGGCCAGGAGTTGCAGTTCCAGGCGACGTTCCAGACCGCGGATCGTGTGGCTCAACGCCGACTGTGTGACCCCAAGCCGCGCCGCAGCCCGGGTAAAGCTCCGCTCGGTGGCGACGACGGCGAACGCGGCGAGGTCATTCAGTTCGCTCTTCATGAAATCGACTCATGAGTCCTATACGGGTATTTGCAATTTACTCATATATGGACGCGATCTAAAGTCATTCCTGTGGCGACCGGGAGAGCACGCCCCAAAGCGGAAGAACGGACCGCCGTCCTCGCTTTCGCAGCAATCTCCGACATCAGAAGGTGGAATAAACCTATGCAAGACGCTGAATATGCATTGCGAGCCTTGGCTCAAGTCTATTTCGATGCCGCGTACGACATGGACGCAGAGCAGTTCCAGTCGATATTTCACCCCCTCAGTGCCGTAACCAGAATCGGCGACGACGGCGAGGTCAGCGCGATGCCGATCGAGACTTGGCTGGGCGGCGTGCGCAATGCGACCGCGCCGCGAAAACTCAGCCTCGAGCGCAAGGACGAGATCCTCGCGGTCGATGTTTCCGACCATCTCGCCCTGATCAAGCTGAAGCTTCAAATGCCGCCGCGCCACTTCACCGACCTGCTGTCGTGCCTGAAGGTGCAGGGCACCTGGAAGATCGTTCAGAAGGTGATGTCGGTCGACGTCCGCCAGTAGGTTCAAACGGGGCAGGGTGGAGCGTCGCCGTCATTAACGCCATCTCAGGCGGGTGCGCGGCTCCCCACTACGGTTGCGGTCGCGTTATCCGCCCCTCAAGACCGCTTTTGCAGTAGTTCCAACACCGGCCGAGTACCGGCGTTGTGTTGTAGGCTGTGGGCAATGGAGAGCGCAGGGGGCGCTATGCGAGCATGGATTGCCGTGTTGTTGCTGCTGTCGGCGGGTTCGGTTGTCGCGCAGGACATACACAAGTGTGTTAGCGGCAAGGAAATCAGCTACCAATCGGAGCCGTGCGCCCCAGGCCAAACCTACGTTAAGACCTGGGGCACCGAGATCACGAGCAGCGATGCTTACGGCAAGGTCCGTCCTGCGCGTCAGCCAGCTGTCGATCCGAACTATCTTACGCGGCAAGCCCATCGAGCCAGGAATGGTGCGGGGCCGGGTACGGTCATTGGCCCTCGCGCGTCCAGCTTCAACTCCTGCGAGGAAATGAAGCGCCAGCGTGATGCGTACCTCGACAGCGAGCATGGCCGGCATACCGGCTACGACGGGCGCAGAGCCTGGAACGATCGCGTCTACGACGCCTGCAAATGAAGTCGTGCTAGCCGACAGCCAGACCGTTTACCCGGTATTCGCCGAGGTCGACCACAACGACCTTGACGAGCTGCCGCTTGGATTTCCGTGCCGCGTTCTTGCTGCGGGCCAAATCCCGACGTTGCTCGTAGTCCTGGCGCCACGCCGCGCCAACCTGTCCAGGGTCCGGTTAAGTCGACGTGGTTGTAGACCTCCCGTTGGTGCAACGCGGCGGCGCAGTCATTCGGGCACGGGGTGTTAGCGGGCCAGCATGGCGGGCGAGTGTTCACGGAGACCTCCTGTCGATGTGAGTAAAGCCAGGAGACCACGCAGGAAGCGCGCCGGCCGCGACGGCAGCCCCAATCCAAAACTTCGCATAATGCCTATTATGTTCTCGCCTGGTGCGACGCTGGCTGCTGGTCGCATGGCGTGCGTCTGTCGCGCGCTACCGTTGGCATCCCAACCAACTACAAGGAGCGTAGACGATGGACATGGACCTCACTGGCGAGTGGTACGGCTGGCGCGTTCGCGGTCGGTTCCTCATTTCTGACGACGGCCAGCGCATCCCCAAGGAACGACTGCGCGGCCTGCTGTTCCGCGATGCCGGCGAGCTGCGTCTAGCCGGCTTCGAATCACGGCGTAAGGCGGAAGCCAACCAGCGCGCTAAGAGCCGAGGCTTCAAGGTCAATAGGCTGAGACGCTGGCGATCGCCAGAGCTGAACGAAGAAGGCCCCCAATCGGGGGCCTTTTTTCTGGCTGTATCCTCCCGCGACCTAGGGAGGAATCTAAATGGCCTTGAAAGTGATCGGAGCACTGCTAGTTCTCGTCTCGTGCTGCACCTCTGCATACCTGCTGGGGCTACACCAGCGAGATGGTGAGCTACAAACGCTGCGTGCGGAGCTGTGGCAAAAAACGGAGGAAGCCCGAGCCCACAAAATGGTGGCTCGGGACTGCTGGCGAACAAACGCCCCTGCGAAATCGATTGAAACTCGATAAACGGTCTTCACGGGGCGGGCTGAGACTTGCCGCTCTACCCAGGGGAAACGTCATGGATGAGAACGCACGCACCGTCAGGAACGACGACGATCGAGGGCCCTGGGGTTGGATGAGTACCGGACTCGCCATCCTGATCTTCGTCGGGGTCGTGGCCGCCGCAGGCGCGGCCGCCTTCCAGATCGGCAAGCAACAAACCGCCGCGGACGACAAGAAACGAAAAGCAGCCGCAGTCAGCGCGATAGCCCGTCAGCAGCTGACGGAACTGCGGATGGAAAAGCTCGTTGCCGAACGCGACACGTTGCGCGACCGAGTGCTGCAACTGGAAACCGAGCTTCTAGCCGAGCGAAGCGCGAGACCGCAGGAAAAAAGCTCGCTGCGTTGCATCAACGGTGAGCTTGTCGTCCGCAAGGGAAATACCTGGTCATCGGCGGGCGATTGCTGAGCCGGTGCCTGCACCGTCGGACGCTCCCGGATCAGGGGGCGGCACCGCTGCACCGCAGCCAGCCACCGGTTCGGCGCATCCCCAGGCCACCGCGCTGGCGAAACGCCGCCGGATCGGATGCAATCGGGCCGATCCTTCGCGCCCCAGGACCATGACCCCGTCGACCGAAGCCACGCTCAGCCCCCTCCCCCGCACCGAACCGCCGTTCTGGCTGCCGCTGTTGGCTGGCCTGCCCATGGGCCTGGGCCTGCTGTTGATAGCGGTGCCGTTGCTGGATCACGGTTCGGCGACGGCGTCGCGCACCCTGTATCTGTTGGCGCTGGCGCTGTGGATGCTGCCGTTGACGGCCTTGCAGCGCAGCCTGTGGCGTCGCGGCCTGGCCGGCTGGGCCATGGCCGCGGTCTTGCTGCCGGCGAGCTATGCCATGGTGCTGTCGACCAAGGTGCTCAGCGTGTTGGTGGTGGTCTGGAGCAAGGGCCCATCGCTGCAGGATTTCAATTGGTGGCTGATCTTTCGCGGTCTCGAAGGCGCTTGGCTGGCTTTGATCGCGTACTGCGCCATCCATGCGGTGTCGGTCTATTACGCCGAGTTGCAACGGGCGCAGGCGCGTCATCTGCAATCGCAAGCCTTGCTGCGCGACGCCGAGTTGCGGGCGCTGCGTTATCAGCTGCAGCCGCATTTCCTCTACAACACCCTCAATGCCATTTCCGCGCTCGTGGCGGAAACGCGCAATCGCGAGGCCCGGCAGATGCTGGCCTGCCTGGGCGATTTCCTGCGCGCCACGCTCGACGGCGCACACGGGCATGAAGTCGCACTGGCCGATGAGCTCGCCCTCACCGAAGCCTATCTGGACATCGAAAAGGCGCGCCTGGGTGCGCGCCTGCTGGTGAAGTGGGAGCTCGGCCCCGGCTTGCTGACCGCGCAGGTGCCCTATCTATTGCTGCAGCCGCTGGTCGAGAACGCCATCCGGCACGGCATCGCGGCGCGCACTGCACCGGGCCGGCTCGACATCCGCATCAGCGACGAGGCCGACCGCTTGCGCGTGCAAGTCGACAACGACTTGCCTGCGGAGCCGAGCCACCACGCCGGCACGGATGACGCCACTCGTGCGGAGCCGGTGGGTCTGCGCAATATCGGCGAACGCCTGGCCAATCTCTATCCGGGCGCTCATCAGCTGAGCGCCGGTATCGGCGCCGACGGACGTTATCGCGTGGAGCTGTCGTTTCCCTTGCGCTTACGCGTGGAGCCGGCCGCATGATGCGGGTGGCGGTGGTCGACGACGAGCCGCTGGCGCGCAGCGGGGTGATCGCTCGCCTGGCCGGCTGCAACGACGTGGTGGTCGATGGCGAATACGTCGACGGTCCCTCGGCGCTGGCCGGGCTGCAAGCGCGCATGCCTGACCTGGTGTTCATCGACGTGCAGATGCCGGGCATGACCGGTCTGGAGGTATTGGCCGCACTGCCGCCGACGCGACGGCCGCTGGCGATCCTGCTGACCGCGCACGACAGCTTCGCGGTGCAGGCGTTCGCACTCAACGCGGTGGATTATTTGCTCAAGCCGATCGACGAACTGCGCTTCGCCGAAGCGCTGGAACGCGCGCGCCGCTTGCTGGCCTTGCACTCCAGCGCCACGGCGGCGGAGACGCCGGGCGGCAGCGTTTCAGCCGGCTTCGTATCGGAACCCGCATGGGCGACGCGTTTTTCGGTGCGGGTCGGGCGACGCTCGCTGTTCGTGGCCACCGCCGACATCGACTGGATCGAAGCCGACGGCGACTACGCCAGCCTGCACGTCGATGGCCGGGTGCATCTGCTGCGCGAATCCTTGCATCATCTCGCCACGCGTCTGGACCCGGCCTGCTTCGTGCGCGTGCACCGCTCGACTATCGTGCACGTGGACCGGATCGCCGAACTGCAAGCGCAGACCAACCGCGATGCGATGTTGCGCCTGCACGACGGCACCCCGCTGCGGGTCAGCCGCACCTATATCGACACACTGCTGGCGCGGCTGCACGACGCTCGTCCCTAAACGCGTTGGAACGACGCGTTGGAATGATGTGTTCGGATGACTTCGAATGCAGCGAAGCACCCGTTCGCACCGACTCGGCGCAGGCCGTGCACGACTGGCCGCAGTGCCGGTTCCAAGCGCGTTCCAAGCACGATTTGCGCTACTACAGTGGCGTTCCCGACCCAGGAGCAATGCTGCATGTCAGGTATCCGCCCCCTCCGCGTCAGTCCCCTCCTCCACGCTTCGATGGCGCTGGGCCTGGCGCTGGCCCCGCTTCACACAGCGCTCGCAGCCGACACCTGCACCGCCGCCTCGAACTCACCCGAAGCCAAGACCTCCCAGCTGATGCTCGACGCGCTGATCGCCAGCAACGGCGTGCCGGGCATGGGTGCGGCGGTGTGGCGCGACGGCGAGGTCGTCTGGACCGGCTGCAGCGGCCTGCGCGACCTGGTCGCGAAGCTGCCGGTCGAACGCGACACCGTGTTCCGCCTGGCCAGCGTGTCCAAGCTGCTGGCGATCACCGCCGCGGCCAAACTCGCCGAACAGGGCCGGCTCGACCTGGACGCGCCGGTCTCGGGCATGTTGCCGTGGCTGCGCAACGACTGGTCGCCGATCAGCGTGCGGCAGTTGTCGGCGCATATCTCGGGCATGCCGCATTACCAACCCGGGGACAGAAACGCCGGCCAGCATCACTATGCGACCGGCCGCGACGCGGTCGGCATCTTCGCCGACCGCAAGCTGCTCTCGGTGCCCGGCACGACGTATCGATATTCCTCCTGGGGTTACACCTTGATCGGCGCGGTGATCGAGGCCCGCTCCGGCCAGCATTATCTGGACTATCTCGCCGAGCAGATCACCCCGGGCCTCGCCCTGCAGGCCGATACCGACGGGCTCGGCAACGACGTGTCGCGCCTGTACAAGATCGGCGGCGGTGCACCGCGCCCTGCCCCGCCGAACGATTTCAGCTACACCTGGCCCGGCGGCGGCATGGCCGGCACGCCCGAAGCCCTGGTGCGATTCGGCGGCCGCCTGCTGCAAGGGCGCATCGTCTCGCCGAAGACCTGGCAGGCAATGTTGCAGCCGACGCGTTACGCCAACGGCCAAGCGGTGCGCGAACGCGACTATGGCCTCGGCCTGGGTTGGCGCATCGACGAGGACGACGATGGCGCAAGCATCGCCCATCACGCCGGCACCACCGACGGCGCACGCAGCGCGCTGGTGCTGTGGCCGCAGCAAGGTCTCGCCGCCAGCGTCCTGTCGAACGCGCAATGGGTCTCTGCGATCGACAAGACCGCGATGATGTTGGCGGCACCGCATCGCCCGCGACCGAAAGGCCTGGTGGCCCGGCCCTGCCCGCTCGGCACCACCCGTTACCGCGGCAGCCTCGGCGAACGCCGCTTCGAAGGCGAGATCGGCTTTCGTCTGGTCGACGGCCGTTGCATCGGCCAACTCGGCGCCGCCAATTCGCTCGGCGACTATTTCGATGCGGCCGAAGCCTGGCCGACTCGCAAGCTGCAACTGATCGCGCTCGACCGCGACGGTCAGTTGTCGCGTGCCGCCCTGGTCGCGCCGACCGGGCTGTACGACTTGCGTGCCAAGGCCGGGGGCGGTTGGTCGGCGCGTTTCAACGACGAACTCAGTCTGGAACTGCTGCTCTGAAGCCGGCCATCGGCCGACCGCTTCATTGCAAGCCCTTGATTGCATCGACGACTCAAACCGTAAGGTTCCCGGCAGGCGAATCCGGGCGCGAGCGTGGATGCTCCGTCCTGTCGCCGGCCAGGACTCCGAGCGCTGGCGCAGGTCGCTCTTGTCTCTGCAAGCCCTTGATTGTATTGACGACTCAAACCGTAAGGTTCCCGGCAGGTGAATCCGGGCGCAAACGCGGATGCTCCGTCCTGCCGCCGGCCAGGACGACGCCGGCGCGGCTCGCCGGCATCGGATGCGAGCGAGAGTCGTCTGCACAGTGAGGACAAGATCATGGCTACCATCACCTTCGCCGGTTACGGCGTCTGGAACAGCACCAACGACGTCACCAGCAAAGTCACCCAGCAGTACGCCAACGGGCAACGCAAGTTCATCGCCAACAACGGCGACTACGGCGATCCGGCACCGGGTGAGCGCAAGTATCTCTACATCGTATGGAGCTTCAACGGCAGCACCGACAGCGGCGTGATCGGCGAGAACGACGATCGCGGCATCATCGTGCCCTGATCGCTCGCGGCCGGCGGACTGCCTGCCGCCGGCCCCAGCATCGCGCGCCGGTTCTCATCGAGCCGGCGCGCCTGGCCCGTTCTCGATCAAGGTCTGCCTGCGGGCAAGGTCTCTTCGTCCCGATCGTAGGCTGGCGGGCTGTAGAAGTTGACGGTCTTCAGCAGGGTCCGCCCGGTGTTGCGGATCTCGTGACGCTCGCCGCGTTCGATCAGCAACAGGCTGCCGGCGGCCAGCGGCTGGCGCCGCCCTTCGACGATCGCCAGGCCGCGCCCCGACACCACGTACAGCCATTGGTCCGCACCGCGGTGACGATTGTCGGCGTCGCCTTCTGCGTCGCCGGGCGCGATCACCATTTCCGCCGCCTGCACCCGGCGCAAGTCGAAGGCCACTCGGAAGCCTTTGCCGAATCGAAACCGCTTGTGCTTCATGCGAGCCTCCGCGCTTTCCTCCAGCCTCACCGGCCCGGCGTTAAGCGAACCACCACGCGATGTGAAGAATTCCGCATTCACGTGCATGCCACGTCGGCCCCGCGAGGATCATCGCCTGGCGATCGGCAACATGAGCGATATGGTGGACTCTCGTGCCTCCCGCGTACGCATCGGTTGCGCCGGCTGGGCGCTGCCTTCGGCGGTGAAACCCCGGTTCGGTCGTGGCGACAGCGTGCTCGCGGTCTATGCGACGCGCTTCGATGCGGTCGAAATCAATTCTTCGTTCTACCGACCGCACCGGCGCAGCACCTATCAACGCTGGGGCGAGACGGTTCCCGACGGATTCCGCTTCAGCGCCAAGCTGCCGCGCAACATCACCCACGACGCCGGCTTGCACGGAGTCGCCGAACCGCTCAGCGCTTTCATCGACGAAGTCTCCGGCCTGCGCGACAAACTCGGCGCCTTGCTGGTCCAGTTGCCGCCCAGGCTGGCCTTCGATGCCGCGGTCGCCGCGCGCTTTTTCGCCATGCTCGAACGCCGCACCCCGGCCGCAGTGGTCTGCGAACCGCGTCACCGGACCTGGTTCGAGCCGGCCGCGACCGAATTGCTGCAGCGGCACCGGGTGGCCCGCGCCGGCGTCGACCCGCCGCAACCGCGCGCCGAGGCGGCCAGGCCCACCGAGGTGGGAGACGTCCGCTATTGGCGCTGGCACGGTTCGCCGCGCATCTACTACAGCGGCTATGGCGAACAACGGCTGCGCGGCATGGCCGAAGCGGCCTGCCGCGATCGTCATGCCAAGGCCGAAACCTGGTGCATCTTCGACAACACCGCCGCCGGCCACGCAGTCGACGATGCGCTGAGTTTCCAGGCCTTGTGCCGGAGCACGGCCGATGCCTGAGGGGCCGTCCATCGTCATCCTGCGCGATCTGCTGGCGCCGTATGTGCACAAGACCGTGCGCGAGGTCGGCGCGGACGCGCCGATCGACATCCAGCGCATGCGCCCGGCGTGAACGGTTCATGCCGGGCGCCACCCGGGCGCCAGCTCCGTACTTCAGGCATCGAGCGTGGCGCCGCCGTCGACGCGCAGGTCGTGCAGGGTGATATGCCGCGCCCGGTCCGAGAGCAGAAAACAGACCGCCTCGGCGACATCGTCGGGATCGGCGATGCGTCCTAGCGGAATGCCGAGGCGGAAGCGATCGGCGGCGCCGTGGAGAATGTCGCGGCGCGCCGCTTCGTCGCGGACGAAAGCGCGCTGCATCGCGGTGTCGGTCGAGCCCGGCGAGACGATGTTGCAACGCACGCCTTTCGGCGCCAACTCCAGTGCCAGGCAGCGCAGGTATTGCGTCGCCGCGGCCTTGGAAGCGGCATAGGCCGACATGCCGAAGCGCGGCGCCGAAGCCGCGTTCGAGCCGACCAGGACGATGCTGCCGCGGCCGCGGGCGACCATCCGCCGCGCCACCGCCCGCGTGGTCGCGAACACGCCGCGGGCATTGACCGCCATGCAGGCCTCCCAATCCTCCAGATCGAGATCGAGCGACTCGCCGACGCGCAGGATGCCGGCGACATGCGCCAGGTGTTCGATCACGCCGAAGCCGTCTTCGATCTCGGCCACCGCCGCGCCAACCGCGGCGACATCGGCCAGGTCGAGGACGATGGTATGGACCGGCACGCCCTCGCCGCGCAGCCCTTCGGCCACGGCCTGGAGCAAGCCGGCGTCGCGGTCGACCAGGGCCAGACGCGCGCCCTCCCCCGCCAGGCGCTGCGCCGTCGCTGCGCCGATGCCTTGCGCGGCACCGGCCACCAGCACGGTACGGCCGGCGAATTCGCCGGGCTTGCCTGCGACAGCGCTCAAGCCGCAATCTCGTCGAAGGCGTCCATGATGCGATGGCGTTCGTCGTGGTAACGGTCCTCGTCCCAGCGGTCTTTCCAGTACGGCACCGCATACATCATGTGGCGCGACACGCCGCGGACCTCGGCGAGGAAATCGCGGATCGCGACCACCTGCGCGCTTTCGCCGGCCAGGGTCACCGACACGGTCTCGGCCTGGTTCCAGGGCAAGGTGCGTACCGCATCGAGCAGCAAGCGACTCGCGCCGGCGGGGCCGCCGTGGCGCGACAGCCATCGCGCGTTCAAGCGCGGGTGCGGCGGCAGCGGTTGCACTTCGCTCGCATCCGGCACTTCGATCAAGGCATCGACCTGCGCCGACGCCGGCAGTTTGGCGATGACTGCGTACAGCAAGGGATAACTGCTCGGGTCCCCGATCAGCAGGAAACGCTGCGCATGGCCCCGGAACAAGTCGGGGCCGCCCGGCCCGGCCAGGCCGAGCGGGTCGCCGATGCCGGCGCGCAGGGCCCAGCGCGAGGCCGGGCCGTCGTCGCCGTGCAGGACGATGTCGACGTCGATCTCGTGCGCGTCCGGGTCGATGCGCACCACCGTATAGGTGCGCACGTGCGGCCGCGGTGCATGCTCGGGCCAGACCGGGCCGCGTTCGCCGAAGCTCGGCAACACCGGCGTCTCGCCGGCGGCCTCGGGAAACAACAGCTTGATGTGCGCGCCTTCGCTGCCGCTCGGGAAGCCGGCCAGATCGGCGCCGCCGAGGGTGAAGCGGCGCATATGCGGGGTCAGGTCGACGGCCCGCAGCACCCGCAGCAAACGCGGGCGCGGACGTGCGCCGCTCATGCCGCCTCCGCCGTGCGCGGCGAAGAGACCCGCCGAGCCAGCGCGCCAACGCAGATCGCCGGTTCGGCGATCACCGCTTCGAGCACATCGCACAGCGCGGCGTGATGCGCTTGCAGAGTCGCCGCATCGTAAGCCTGCGGATTGGCCTCGATGTCGAAACGGATGCCTTCGGCCATCGGCGAGACGGTGATGTCGAGGTCCTCGACCGAGCCGACCGAGATCGGGTGGGCGCGGCTGTGCAGTCCGTCGAAGACGAAGCCGCGATCGAACGGCATCAGGTTCACGACCGGGCCGTAGAGCTGGGCATGGCCGTCGGCCAGGCCGAGATCGCGGCGCATCCATTCGTAGTTGTAGCGTTGGTGGCTGCGCAGTTCGCGCAGTTCGGCGGCCACCGCGCGGACCAGGCCGTCGAACCCCTGCTGCGGGTCGATGCGCAGGCGCAACGGCACCACGTTCATGGCCATGCACGGCACCGCGAGCGCGGGCGTGCCGAGCCGGTTCATCACCAACAAACCCAGGCTCAGATCGCTCGCACCGCTGCGCGCATGCAGCCAGGCGAAGATCGAAGCCATCAGCCAGGTCGCCCAGTCGACGCCGAGCGCCCGCGCCGCGGCCTGCCAGCGAAGGTACTCGGCCGGCGCCAGCAGACGGCGCTGCGAATACGAGCTGTCGCCGGGCGCGCACTTCGGCCCCAGGGTGACCGGCTCGCCGACGTCGCCGAAGCGCTGCGTCCAGTAATCGCGGTCGGCGAGGAATCGCGGCGAGGCGCGATAGGCGGCCTCGTCGGCGATGCTGGCCGACAAGGACCAGTCGCGCGCCGGCTCGGCCGCGCGTCCTTCGACCCGCGCCGAATATAGTTCAGCGACGCGGTGAATCAACAACAGATAGGCGAAGCCGTCGAGGGCGATGTGGTGGGCCCGCAGATACCACAGATGGCGATCCGCGCCCAGCGCGATCAACGCGGTCGCGAACAAGGGCCGCTGCGCCAGGTCGGCGCTGCGTTGCAGGTCCTCGTGCATCCAGGCGCGGGCGCTGCGCCAGGCATCCTCGCAGTGCGAATAATCCTGGCGGGCGATCACCACCGGTCGTGTCGTGTCCAGAGTCTGCACGACGTGCCCGTCCTGCATGCGGTAACGCATGTGCAAGGCATCGCAGGCCGATAAGGTCTCGCGCACCGCGGCTTCGAGCGCGGCGAGGTCCAGCGGACCGCGCAGTTCGATCGCTTCGGCGGTCCAGAACGATGGGCTGTCGGGGTCGAGCTGTTGCCCGGCCCACATGCCGTACTGCGGGCCGGTCAGCGGCAATGCAACCGTGTTCGGGTCCATCAGGCGGCCCGTCGCGAATCGATCAACTGCCACCACTCCGAGACGCTGCCGCGTTCGGCCAGTTCGACCAGGCCGATGCGCTCGCCGCGGCTCGACCAGCGTTCCAGCAAGGTCATCAGCCGGATCGAATCCAGGCCGGCTTCGAAAGGATTGTCGGAGGCGGCGATGTCGTCGAGCGGCACTTCCATGATCTGCGCCAGCTCGGTGCGCAAGGCGATCAGGCTGCGCGGCAGGCCCAGGCCGGTGCCGAGCGCATCGATGCAGGCCGCGCGTTCGATAACCACACCGCAACGGCGCGACACGTAGTCCAGCGCCATCGCATGTTCCTCGGCCGAGAAGTCGGCGACCGCGTCGGCGACCATGAACGGCTGGATGTCGTGCATGAAGGCATCGGCGAGGGTCATCATGCAGCCGATATGGGCATAGATGCCGCAGACGATCAGTTGGTCGCGGCCCTGCTCGCGCATGCGTTCGCGCAGGTCGCTGGAAACGAAGGCGCTGTAGCGCCATTTGGTCAGCACCACGTCCTGCGGACGCGGCGCGATCTCGAGCGCGACCGGTGCCAGCTCCGGCTTGGCGGTGATGCCCGGGCCCCACCAGGGCTGCAGCAGGCCGCGCTGGGCCGCACTCTGTTCGGTCGGCTGCGCGGTATACACCACCGGCACGCCGGCGTCGTCGCAGGCGTCGCGCAAGGCGCGGATATTCGCCAGCAGCTCCGGCAACGGCGCCTGGGCGCGGTCGTAGAAGGCGAGGAAGTAATCCTGCATGTCGTGGATCAGCAGCACCGCGCGGGACGGATCCGGGCGCCAGTCGACGCGGTTCGCGGGCAACTGGGCGGTGCCCGGCATGGGATAGGAAGCGATGGTCGGAATCGTCATGACAGCGTTTCGGCGAGAAGTGAATGGGTGTGGGCCGAGGCATCGGCCGGCGGCGCCACGAAGCGGGCGCGCAGGAGTTTCTTGTCGATCTTGCCGACCGCGGTGCGCGGCAGGCGTTCGATCGGCTCGATGCGGTCGGGAATCTTGAACGCGGCGATGCCGCGTTCGCGCAGGAAGCGTTGCAGCTCGCGCGGACTCGGCGCGGGCTCGCGCAGGACCACGAAGGCGCAGGTTTTTTCGCCGAGCCAGCGATCCGGCATCGCCACCAGGGCGGCATCGAACACCGCCGGATGCGCGAGCAGATGACTCTCGACTTCCTCGGCCGCGATCTTCTCGCCGCCGCGGTTGACCTGGTCCTTGGCGCGGCCTTCGACGACCAGGTGCCCCGAAGTCAGGCGCCGCACACGGTCGCCGGTGCGGTAGAAGCCGTCCTCGGTAAAAGCTCGGGCGTTATGCGCTTCGGCGCGGTAATAGCCGCGGATGGTGTACGGCCCGCGGGTCAGCAGATGACCGGTTTCGCCTTCGGCCACCGGTCGGTCGTCGTCGTCGACGATGCGGATCTCGTCGTCGGCGCTGATCGGACGGCCCTGGGTGCTCAGCACCAGTGCCTCGGCATCCTCGTCGCGGGTGTAGTTGACCAGGCCTTCGGCCATGCCGAACACCTGCTGCAGGCGGCAGGCAAACGCCACCGGCACCCGTCGTGCGACCTCATTGGCCAGATGCGCGCCGCCGATCTGGACGGTCTGCAGGCTGGACAGGTCGTGGCGTTCGCGCGCGCGCGACTCCAGCCAGGCCAGGGCCAGCGACGGCACCAGCGAGGTCAGGGTCACGCGTTCGGCGTCGATCAGGCCGAAGCAGAAATCCGGCTCGGCAACGCGTGCGAGCACGACCCGGCCGCCGACTTCGAACACCCCGAGCGCACCGGGCGAACTCATCGGAAAATTGTGCGCGCACGGCAGCACGCACAGGTAAACGCAGTTCTGGTCCAGCCCGCAGATCTCGGCGCTGGCGCGGACGCTGTAGAGGTAATCGTCGTGGCTGCGCGGGATCAGCTTCGGTACGCCGGTGCTGCCGCCGGACAATTGCAGGAAGGCGACTTCGCCGGCCTCCGGCCCGGGCTGATCGATCGGCGCATCGTAGAGCGAATCGAAAGCGTGGAACTCCTGCGCTTCGCCGACCACGATGACGTCGCGCAGGCAGTCCTGCGATGCGCGCACTTCGCGCATGAGCTGGCGGTAATCGAATCCGGCCTCGCGATCGGCGATCACGCAGGCCCGCGCCTGGGTGTGCTCGACGAAGTAAGCGATCTCCGAGCGGCGATGCGCCGGCAAGGCGAACACCGGTATCGCGCCAATGCGGAACAAGGCGTAGCAAGCGAGGTAATACTCGCCGAGGTTCGGCAGTTGCAGCACGACCCGATCGCGCGGGCCGATGCCCAGGCGGGTCAGTCCCGCGGCGAAGCTCCGGATCTTCTCGTCGAACTGCGCATAGCTCCAACGCCGTTCGCCGCAGACCACGGCGATGCGTTCGCCGTGTTCGGCGACGACCTGGGCCAGGCGCTGGTACAGGCCGATCCCGGCCCAGTAGCCGAGCGCGCGGTAGCGCGCGGCGAACTCCTGCGGCCACGGCGTGCAACCCTCGAGCAAATCGGCGCCGCTCATGCCCTACCCTCCGCGCCGGTCGCCTCCACCGCATGGGTCAGCCCCATCGCATTGAGCATGGTACCGAGCTTGGCGGTGGTTTCGGCGAGTTCGGCATCGGGCTCGGAACCGGCGACGATGCCGGCGCCGGCGAATACCGTTGCGCTGTCTTCTTCGACCATGGCGCAGCGGATCGTCACCGCCCACTCGCCGTCGCCTTCGGCGTCGCACCAACCGACCAGGCCGGTGAACAGACCGCGGTCGTAACCTTCCAGTTCGTGGATCACGCCGCGCGCCGGCTCGGTGGGATAACCGCAGACCGCCGGGGTCGGGTGCAAGGCCAGCGCCAGACGCAGCGAACTGGTGTTCGGATCGATCAACTCGCCATCGACCACGCTCGACAAATGCCACATGGTCGGCGTGGCCACCAGCGACGGCGTCTTCGGCACGCGCAGATCGCGACAGTACGGACGCAAGGCCGCGGCGACCGCATCGACGACCAGGGCGTGCTCATAGCGGTCCTTGGCCGATTCGAGCAGGCCGCGCGCCCGGCGCTGGTCTTCCTCGGCATCGGCGACGCGCGGGATCGATCCGGCCAGCGGGTTGGACACCACTCGGGCGCCGCGCTTGGACAGCAGCAGCTCCGGGCTGGAACCGATCAGGCAGGCCTTCGGCCCGGCCGCACCGGCCAGATCCATCGCGAAGGTGTAGGCGCCGGGCGCACGCGTCAACAACTGCGCGAGCAACTGCGGTACGTCGACCCGCGCGGCGATGCGCAGGCTGCGCGACATCACCACCTTGCTGATGCCGCCCTGGTGAATGCGGTCGAGCGATCGCTCGACGTTGCGCTTGAACTGCGCCGGCGCCGGCACCGACTCGACCCGCGGCGCGGACTTCTGATCCGACGGCAACGAACTCAAGGCGGCGCCGCGATGACGCGCACGTCCCGCGGCGAAGGCAGCCTGCGACGGCACCCACAGACAGGAGGCTTCCGAGGCGCTGAACGGCACCGCACCCATCAGCGGCAGGCGCCCGCTGTCGACGGCCACCCGCGCCAGCAAGCGCTCGGATTCGCCGGCCAGGTCGGCGTCGATCGAGTGCACCAAAGTTTCCAGCACGCCGCGCGCATGCAGTTGATGGGTCGCCGAGGAGAACAGCGAGTCGTGCGCCAGATAGCTCGACAACAAAGCCGGAGTCGCAGGCGAGCGGGCGCCGTGGCTTGGGGACTCCACCGCGGTCAGGGCATGCGTTTCGCCGATCATCGCCCGCCCCCTGCCCGCATCGACACGGCATGGCGACGGACGGAGACGAACTGCCGCAACAACGCGGCAGAGGATCGGACACGGGGGGACGCGCAAGCCGCGCCTCGGTATGCGTTCACTGTAATTACCTGCAGGCTCTGGATGTGATCGAGCTTGCGGGCAGGAACGCCGGCTGGCTGAGTGATGACGGGCATCGTACCCGTCATGGAATCGTCGTGCGTCGGCGGGTCGCCGACTGCGGATTAAACTACGCCGAGCCACTTGGCTTGGCAAGCTGGGTGTCGCGCTCGCATCGTTCACTTTCGATGGGTGCGACACATGAACGCTGCGGAGCGCGCCGGTTTTCACACAAACCGGCGCGTCTGCGCATCGCAGCACGCAATCGCCGCCCTGCGACGCGCATCACATCCGGTGCGCGTCGGTAATCCGCGTCAGCGATCCTGGTAATAGACGTCATCGATCAGCACATCGACGTTCTCTACCGGTGGGTCCGACACCAGCATGAACCTCTGTTTCACCGCATGCAGGTCGAGGTCGTGGAAGGCGCCGAACGGAATACTCACCTCGTGCCAGCGGCCGTCGCGTACCAGACCGTATTGCTGGCCGCCGTCGACGAAGTCGATCCAGCTGTCGCCGAACCCAGCTGTCGCCGAACGACGAATTGATGCCGATCTTGAAGGTCGACGCACGTGGGCTGATTGGTAGCAAGCGCGAATGCGCGATGGCGGCATGCTGCACGACGGCAGGCGACATCGCTCCGAAGTCATTGCTTCCCACCTGCGCGGGACGACGGCAGGTGGCGCGGCGACGCGAAGCGCGGCAATACCGGATAATCCCCGCCCGTTTCCCGTTCCACTGCCCGCGAATGCCTGCCTTGCACCGATTGCTGCTGTTCTTCGTCCTCGCCACCGCCAGCCCGGCCGGTGCCGCCGTACCCGAGGTCGCCCTGCCCGAGCGTTGGGTCCATGGCGCGCCCGGCGAAGCGAGCCTGCAGGTGCACGAGGCGGCGCCCGGGTTGTGGATCCTGCGCCAATCCAAGGCCAGCAATTTCGAGGCGCCGTTCCTGTACCTGTTGGCAGGCGACCGACGCGCGTTGCTGCTCGACTCCGGCGCCGAACCTGCCGGCGACGGCGAGGCGGCCGGCAGCGAGCTGCCCTTGCGCGCGACCGTCGATCGCCTGCTCGGCGAATGGCAGCGCAAGCATCGGCTGGATGCGTTACCGCTCGTGGTCGCGCACAGCCATGGCCATCGCGACCACGTCCATGGCGATGCCCAGTTCCGCGATCGTGCCGACACCCGGATCGTCGGCACTCAGCCGCAGCAGGTCGCCGCGTTCTTCGGCCTCGACCGCTGGCCCGAGGGCGAGGCGCGTTTCGACCTCGGCGGCCGCGCGCTCACCGTGCTGCCCTTGCCAGGGCACGAGCCCGCGCATATCGCGATCTACGATGCGCAAACCGCGAGTCTGTTCAGCGGCGACAGCCTGTATCCCGGGCTGTTGACCGTGCGCGATTGGCCGGCCTATCGCGCCAGCGCGGCGCGCCTGGCCTCGTTCGCGCAACGCCACCGGGTCGAACGCGTGCTCGGCGCGCACATCGAGATGAGCGCGCGGCCCGGGCAGCTGTATCCGCTCGGCAGCGCTTATCAACCCGATGAGCATGCCCTCGCCCTCGACGCATCGAGTCTGGCGCTGTGGCAGCAGACCTGCGCCGAGCTCGGCGATTTCCTCCACGAGGAAGTGCGCGACGAGTTCGTACTGGCGCGCATTCCGCAGCCGGGCGAGTTCGCCGACCAACCGAACACGCACGGGATGTTGGTGGCCGGCACCGACGTGGTCTACCTCTCGCATCTGCCGATGTTCCATCGCCCGCACGATTACCAACTGATCTTCGAGGCCGGCCTGCCCGACCAAGCGTTGCAGCGATACCGCGCCGACGCGAAGTCGCATCCGGGCGAGTACTACACACTGGCGCCGAGCGAGCAGTGGGTATTGCCGGATACGATCCGCCCCGACGGCCACTTCAAGGCCGACCTGTACCGCGGCCACTTCGAACGCGGCGGCACGCCCATCCTCACCGGCGTCGAGGTGAAGGTCGACCGGATCGTGCACTTCCGCCGCTTCGAGGCCGGACGCACGCCCGATCCGCGGCAGTGGATCGCCTTCGGCCGCGGCCGCGAGCACTTCCTCGCCCACCGCCTCGAAGGCGCGCCCGACAGGGATCAGGTCGTGCAGGTAACAGCGGCGCATGGCGAAGGCGAGCGTGTCTTCGTCGAAGCGGGTGCGACGGCCGGCAGCGGCGAACTCAAGGCCGGCGACCGTATCGGTGGAGCCCTGGTCGAGCGAGCGCTCTACACCGAGTACGGCGACCTCGCCCGCTGAGCTCCTGAGTTCGCTGCGCAGCGAAGCAACCTTCCCACCGTTTCCGCGGCGCCTCTCACGAACGGTTAACGCAGCGAATCCGGAAACCGTTGAAACTGTCGCGTCTCCTGCCGCATCCTGTGCCGTCTCCGATCCGACGCTCCATGGCCTATTTCCCGCTCCTGCTGCGCTTGCTGCTGATCGTCGCGATCAGCCTCAACGGCTATACCGCGGCCGCGATGTCGGTGGGCGGTGCCCATGCCATGCATGCCGCCATGACGCCGCCGGCCGAGCCGACGATGGCGATGGCCGCAGAGCCGGGCGCGGCCATGAGCGGCCGGCCGGACATGGCGATGAGCGCGGACTGCCATGAAGCAGACGAGGCCCCTGCCCTCGCCGCGCAGCCGCAATCGCCCGCCGAGCCGGACCAGACACCCGACGATTGCTGCGGCAAGTTCCGCTGCCAGTGCGACTGCCTGCAGGCGGTCGCCATCGTCCGCATCGCCTTGCCGATAGCGCCGCAGCTGTCCGACAGTTTGCTGGCCCTGCCGGTCGGAGCCGCCGCGCCCAAGGGCGTGTCGAGCCTGCCGATCCGACCTCCGATCGCCTGAATCGCTCGGCCGGGGCTATGCCCGGCCCGTGGCCCGACGCTCGCCGAGAGCGCTCGCCACCCGCCCGCGCAAGCCTCAAGAACCGGCCCGAACGGCCGCTATGAGTTGCGCGCTTCGCAACACCGTTGCGACTCTTCCGCCAACAGGAAGAACACCATGAACCGATTCAACCGCTTCGACGGCGCCGCGCCGATCGATGCCGGCCGCCGCCGCTTCGTCACCGGCCTGGCCGTGGGCGGCCTCGCCGCAGGCAGCGGCCTGTGGCATTCCGCATTCGCCTCGACCGGCCTGGCCGGCACGGCGCAGACCTTGCGCGGCACCGAGTTCGACCTCTCGATCGGCGCCGCGCAGGTCAACTTCACCGGCCGCACGCGCCCGGCGATCACCGTCAACGGCACCTTGCCGGCACCGATCCTGCGCTGGCGCGAAGGCGACACCGTCACCTTGCGGGTGGCCAATCGCCTCGCCGAAGGCATGTCCTCGATCCATTGGCACGGCCTGATCCTGCCGGCCAACATGGACGGCGTGCCGGGTTTCAGCTTCGACGGCATCCATCCCGGCGAGGCCTATACCTATCGCTTCCGCGTCGGCCAGTCGGGCACCTACTGGTATCACAGCCACTCGCTGTTCCAGGAACAGGCCGGCCTGTACGGCGCGATCGTGATCGATCCGCGCGAGGCCGCGCCGTACCATTTCGACCGCGAGCACGTGCTGCTGCTGTCGGACTGGACCGACCTCGACCCGGGCGCGCTGTTCCGGCGTTTGAAGAAGATGTCGAGCTACGACAACTACTACAAGCGCACGGTCGGCGATTTCATGCGCGATGCGCGCGAGCGCGGCCTCGCCGCGACCCTGCGCGACCGCGGCGACTGGGGCCGCATGCGCATGACCCCGACCGACCTGTCCGACGTCAACGGCCATACCTATACCTATCTGCTCAACGGCGTCGCGCCCGCGGGCAACTGGACCGGCCTGTTCCGTCCCGGCGAGAAAGTGCTGTTGCGCTTCGTCAACGGTTCGGCGATGAGCTACTTCGACGTGCGCATCCCCGGCTTGAAGATGACCGTGGTCGCCGCCGACGGCCAGTACATCCACCCGGTCACGGTCGACGAGTTCCGCATCGCCGTCGCCGAGACCTTCGACGTGCTGGTCGAACCCTCGGGCCAGGACGCCTACACCATCTTCGCCCAGGACAACGCCCGCACCGGCCATGCGCGCGGCACCCTGGCCGTGCGCGAAGGTTTGCAGGCCGAGGTGCCGCGCAACGACCCGCGCCCGCTGCTGAGCATGGACGACATGGGCCACGCCGGCATGTCGCATGGCGGCATGCAGCATGGCGGCGGCCACGACATGTCGCAGATGAAGGGCATGGAGGGCGGCTGCGGCGCGAACATGGGAATGGACAGCGCGAGCATGGCCGGCATGGATCATTCGGCGATGAAGGGCGGCAGCTCAGCGGGCAAGTCGACGGCAGGCGACCAGCGCCTTATCGACATGCGCTCGATGTCGACCTCGGCCAAGCTCGACGACCCCGGCATCGGCCTGCGCGACAACGGCCGCAAGGTGCTGACCTACGCCGACCTGCGCAGCTTGTTCGAGGATCCCGACGGACGCGAACCGAGCCGCGAAATCGAGCTGCACCTCACCGGCCACATGGAGAAATTCGCCTGGTCCTTCGACGGCCAGAAATTCGAGGGCGCCGAACCGATCCGCATGACTTACGGCGAACGCCTGCGCATCGTCCTGGTCAACGACACCATGATGACCCACCCGATCCACCTGCACGGACTGTGGAGCGACCTGGAGAACGAGCAAGGCGAGTTCCAGGTACGCAAACACACCATCGACATGCCGCCCGGCACCCGGCGCAGCTACCGCGTGCGCGCCGATGCGCTCGGACGCTGGGCCTATCACTGCCATCTGCTCTACCACATGGAAGCCGGGATGATGCGCGAAGTGAGGGTCGAAGAATGAACACCTCACTGACGTTGGGTTTTTCCACGTTGACGCTCGCGCTGCTGTGGGCGGGCGGCGTCACCGCGCAGACGATGGATCACGCCGACCACAGCGCGCACGCCTCGCAACAAACCGGCGACAAGCCCGCGGTCGAGCCGTCTGCGACCGATGCCAAGGCATCGGGGCATGGGTCAATCGATCATGCGTCGATGGATCACTCGCAGATGGATCACTCGACGATGCAGGAGCCGCCGCGGACGCAGGCGCCTGCCGCGTCGCAGCCCACGCATCATTCGAAGATGGATCATTCCAAGATGGATCACTCGCGGATGGATCATTCGAAGATGGATCATTCGGGCATGCAGCATGCAGGCGGTACGCCGTCCGCACGCGAGCCGCGCGAGCCGATCCCGACGCCGACCGAGGCCGATCGCATCGCCGCGTTCCCGCCGGTGTCGCATCACATGCGCCATGCGCCGGCGGTCAACCGCTATCTCGTGCTCAACCGGCTGGAAGCGGTCGAAGTCGAACACGGCAGCGCCCAGGCCTGGGAAGGCCAGGGCTGGATCGGCACCGATACCGATCGGCTGTGGCTGCGCAGCGAAGGCGAACGCGAACACGGACGGACCGAATCGGCCGACCTGGAAGTGTTGTACGGCCGCGCGATATCGCCGTGGTGGGACCTGGTCGCCGGCATCAAGCACGATTTCGCACCGGACGGCTCGCAGACCTGGGCGGCGCTCGGCGTGCAGGGCCTGTCGCCGTACAAGTTCGAGGTTGCCGCGACCGCCTACGTCGGCGAGTCGGGACGCACCGCGCTGAACCTGGAAGCCGAGTACGAGCTATTGCTGACCAATCGCCTGATCCTGCAACCGCTGGTCGAAGTCGACCTGTCGGGCCGCGACGATCCGCAACGCGGCATCGGTTCCGGCCTCAGCAAGGTCGAGGCCGGCCTGCGTCTGCGCTACGAGATCACCCGCCGCTTCGCGCCCTATGTCGGCCTCAGTTGGGAACACGCGTTCGGCGGCACTGCTGATTACCGCCGCGCTGCGGGTGAAGACATCGAGGACACCCGCCTCGTCGCCGGCGTGCGGCTGTGGTTCTGAAGAGGCTCGGCCCGGTTCCGAAAGCGGACCGATTGTAAGGTCGCGAACGCGCCCGGCCCCGGCGGCCGGGCGCTTCGTCGGGACCGCTCGCCGAGGGCCGTCCGCGGCCGCTGCAATCTGGCTGCGGCCTGAAGCCGGGCGGGCTTCCGCCAGGGCCGGCGCTATGGCCCCATCGCCTCGACAGGCTATGATCTTTCCAGGACGAACCGGCTGAGCCGAGGAACATATGTCGATCAATTCCAAGGCCCGCCGCGACGCCAAGAAACGCAAGATCGCCAAGGCCCGCAACGCGCCTCTGCCCGGTCCGAGCATCGAACCACACGCCGAGTTGCGCGACGCCCAGGGCCGTTTGCTCGGCGGCATCGTGCGCCGCGAAGGCGAATGGACGCTCGGCCTCGGCGGCCGCATCGTCGGCGGTTCGGAAAGCGCGGCGCGGGTCCTGGCCCTGCTCGAACGCGCCGCATCGCTGCACCGCGGCGAAGGCCGCGAAGTCAGCCTGGGCTGTTCGGCCGCGCTGCGCACCGCGGCGCAGACCGAAGTCGCCGAACGCGGCCTGAGCTTCGAGCAGTTCCGGGTCGAACTGGAAAAAGAGCTCGCGGTCGAACCGCAGCCCGGCCTCGGCGGCCTGCACGCGGCCAGCGAAGTCCGTCACTGAATCTCCCCGTAGGGGCTTGCCCTTCGGCGATCGCTTTGCGGAACCTGCTCTGCGGAGCCCGCGCTGCGATGCCTGCTCTTCGATACACGATCACCCGGCGACGACACCGCAACGGTTCTGCTGGGCGCATGTCGTCCCGGCTCACCGACGCATGGACCTGAAAAGCGGCTACCCGTTCTGGGCGATCCGCAACGGCCTGATGCACGCGTTTCCGCGCCTGGGCGAAGACCTGCGCTGCGAAGTGGCGGTGATCGGCGGCGGCATCAGCGGCGCCCTGATCGCCGACGAACTCGCCGCGCACGGCCATGAAGTCGTGGTGATCGAACAACGCGATATCGGCTGGGGCAGCACCGCCGCGAGCACGGCCTTGCTGCAATACGAAATCGACACCCACCTGGCCGATCTGTGCCGGCAATACGGCGAAGACCAGGCCGCCCTCGCTTACCGCGCATGCGCTGACGCCATCCCGGCGCTGCAGGCGGTCGCACGCGGCTTGCGCGCCGTCGATTTCCAGCGCTGCGCCAGCCTGTATTTCGCCAGCAAGCCAGGGCACGTGCCGGTGTTGCGCAACGAGGCCGAATTGCGCCGGAAACATGGCCTGCGCTTGCGCTGGCTCGACCAGCGACAACTCGCCAGCGACTACGGACTGCAAGCGCCCGGCGCGATCCTCAGCGCCTGCGCCGCTGCGGTGGACCCCTATCGATTCACCCTGCGCTTATTGGCGCGGCTGCAGCGGCGCGGCATCGGCGTGTTCGATCGCACCCGCATCGAGCGGCTGCACGCGACCTCGCGTTCGGTCGAACTGCGCACCGGCGAAGGCCTGCGCGTGCGCGCCGATCATGCGGTGATCGCCGCCGGCTATGCGGGCCAGCATTGGCTCAAGCAGCGTTTGGCGCGCAATCGCAGCAGTTACGCCTTCGCCACCGATCCACTCGAAGCCGAGCAGTTGGGACGACTCGGCAAGACCTTGGTCTGGGAATCGGCGCGGCCGTATTTGTACTTGCGCGGCACCGGCGACGGCCGTCTGGTGGTCGGCGGCTGCGACGATGCGGTCGACGTGCCGGCGCGGCGCGATCGTCGGGTCGAATCGCGCGCAGCCAAACTGGTGGACAAGGTCGGCCGACGCTTTCCCGGCCTGCGCCTGCAACCGGCCTTCGCCTGGGCCGGCACCTTCGCCGAAACCGCCGACGGCCTGCCCTGGTTCGGCGCACATCCGCAATACGGCAAGCGCGTGCAGTTCGCGATGGCCTACGGCGGCAACGGCATCACCTACAGCATGATCGGTGCCGGGTTGTTGCGCGCCGCGATCGAGCGCCGGCCGCATCCGCTGGCGCGGCTGTTCTCGTTCGAGCGGGCGGCCTGAAGCGCCGACGCCGGAAACGAAAACGAGCCGCGATGCGGCCCGCTCTCGTAATGCGCGTTCTCGCAACGCATTGTGCGGAGGCGAGGCAGCGGCCGCCTCAGCAGCAGCGACCGCTCGCCTGGACGATCAGGAACGCACCGGCACCAGGGTGATCTCGACGCGACGGTTCTGGGCGCGGCCGGCGTCGGTGTCGTTGCTGGCGATCGGGCGGGTCTTGCCGGCGCCGGTCAGGATGAAGCGATCGCGCACCAGGCCCTTCGACATCAGGTAATTGCCGACGCTGGCGGCACGCTGCTCGGACAGGCGCTGGTTGACCGCATCGGTGCCGATGCTGTCGGTGTGGCCGGCGACCTCGACGATGGTCTGGTTGTACTCGGTCAAGGTGCTGGCGACGTTGTCGAGCACCGAATAGAACTGCGGGTCGAGGCTGGCGCTGTTGAAGGCGAAGGTGATATTGCTCGGCATGTTCAGGGTGATGTTGTCGCCCTGGCGGACCACGTCGACGCCGGTGCCGGCCATGCGGTCGCGCAGCGCGCGTTCCTGGCGGTCCTGGTAGTTGCCGATGGCGCCGCCGGCGAGGCCGCCGACACCGGCGCCGATCAGGGCGCGCTGGCGGCGTTCGGTGGCGTCGTCGCCGCTGAGCAGGCCGGCCGCGACACCGGCGAGCGCGCCGATCAAGGCGCCCTTCTGGGTGCGGTTCATCCCGCCCTGCTGTTCCGGCGGCGGGTTCTGGCCCGGATACGGTTGCTGCTGGCCGCCGTAATAGCCGCCACCGCCGGTGGCGCAACCGGCGAGCAACACGGTCATGCTGGCAGCGGCCAGGGCGAGCTTGATCTGGGTGTTCATGGGAATTCCTCGTCTGTGTTGCGGGGCGCAGACAAGCTAATCACGCCGCCGTCGCGGACGAGTGACGAGGGAAATCCACATTCAGGTCGCGGTCGGAGAGCGGTCCGCGCACCCCGGACCGCGGTCGGATAGCGATCCGCACCCGCGGACCGCGGTCGCTCAGCCGACCGTCACAGCGCCGGCATCAAGGCGTCCGCGGCCTCGGCATTGAGGGTGACGTCCCAATTGCCCATCAACGACAGGTACAGCAGCTTGTCGAACTCGCTGCCGAAGCGCTGGATCACCGCGTCCGGATCGGGGATCAGCTTGCCGTCGGCGATCAGGCCGAAATGCACGCGCCCGTTGTAGCTCAGGATCGAAATGCCGATGCCGATCGAGCCGGTCTGCGGCACCCAGAACATCATCTCGTCGAGCCGGCAGCCGGCCAGGTACAGCGGTTGCTGCGGGCCCGGCACATTGGTCGCCACCGCGGTGGCCTTACGGCTAAAAAGCTCCAGCGCCAAGCCCTGCACCTGTGCCGGGGCCATGCCTAGCGCGGCCAAAAGCCCAAATGCAACAATGGCTTGGCGTGAGTTCTTCAGATTATTCATGCACTCGGCGACGCGTTCCACCCGCCGGATCGGGTTGTCTTCGCCGACCGGCAGGTCGAGGAACACCAGGCCGAAATGGTTGCCGAGTTTGCGCGCGTGTTCGAGCGGGCGCAGGTTCACCGGCACGGTCGCGCGCAGGGTCAGGCCGTCGACGTTGTCGCCGCGCTCGATCATGTAGCTGCGCAGCGCGCCGGCCGCGGTCGCCATCAGCACATCGTTGACGGTGCAGTCGCAGGCGCGGCCGACCGCCTTGACCTCTTCCAGGTCCAGCGGCTCGGCCCAGGCCACGCGCTTGCTGACGCCGAGCTTGCCGCGCAGCAGCGACGGCGGGTCGTCCGGTAGCGACAAGGCATGCAGCAATTCGCGGGCGATTTCGCCGCCCTCCTTCGCCAGCATCGCGGCGAGGGTCGGGTCGCGGTACATCTCCATGCTCTTCTCGACCACCTTGCTGCCGAGCTTCATGTAGCGGTCGACCGCACCGACCCGACGCGCGACCTCGACGCCGTCCTGCTTGAGCCAGGCATGGGCGAGGTCGCTGCCCTTGGCCGGCTCGGCGGTGGTGTCGGTCAGCGACAGCAGCACCTGGACCAGGGCGATGCCGTCGGCATAACTGTGGTGGATGCGCGCGATCAGCGCCGAGCCGCCGTTGTAACGCTCGACCAGGTGGAATTGCCAAAGCGGCCGGCTGCCGTCGAGCGGGCTGGAGGCCAACTGGCTGACGAAACGTTCCAGCCCGCGCTTGCCGCCGCGCCCCGGCAAGGCCGTGTGCTGGACGTGCCAGTCGAGATCGAAGTCCTCGTCGGTCTGCCAATAGGCGCCCGCGGCGGTGTCCACCGCCTTCTGGCTGAAACGCGTATAGGCCAGGAAACGCTGCTTGACCACGCGCTTGAGGGCGTCCAGCGACATCGGCTCGGCGAACATCAGCACGCCGGTGATCATCATCGGATTGGTCGGCCGTTCCATTCGCAACCAGGCCGTGTCGACCCGCGACATCGCCTCGCGACGCGCGCGTTTGCGCGATGTTGCCCCCGCTTCTGCTTTGGCCATGCGCCCTCCCAAGCGTCAGCGTCGAGTGAATCACGCTGCCGCGAGCGGCGTCAACGCGAGCCGCACCGAAGCGGGCGCTGCGCTCGCCTCATCGACGCGGCTTGCGACGCCACGCACGCCCTGCGTGCTAGTCGCGCAACTTGCGGTAGGCCTCGAGCGCATCGTCGCGGCCGGCCGCCAGGTCGACCAGCGGATGCGGTGGATAGTCGGGCGCGTGTTGGCGCAGCAGCGCCGCATCGCGCCAGGGCGCGAAACGCAGCGGCACCGGCAGGCCGGCGAGCTCGGGCACCCAGCGCGCGATGTAGTCGCCGTCGGGATCGAACTTCTCCGACTGGGTCACCGGGTTGAACACGCGGAAATACGGCGCGGCATCGGCGCCGGTGCCGGCCACCCATTGCCAGCCCAGGCTGTTGTTGGCCAGGTCGGCATCGACCAGGGTGTCCCAGAACCAGCGCGCGCCGTGGCGCCAGTGATAACGCAGGTGCTTGGTCAGATAGCTCGCCACGATCATGCGCACGCGGTTGTGCATCCAGCCGGTGCTCCACAGCTCGCGCATGCCGGCATCGACGATCGGGATGCCGGTGCGGCCCTGCTGCCAGGCCTCCAGGCGCGGCTGCGACAGGCGCGCCCAGTCGAAATCGGCGAAGCGCGGATTGAAGTTGTGCTCCGGCGTTTCCGGAAAGTGATGCAACAGGTGATGAGCGAACTCGCGCCACCCCAGCTCGCGCACCGCCGAGTCGACGTCGCGGGCATTGCCGGCGTTGCGATGCCCGCGCAGCACGCTCGCCACCCGCCACGGCGCGATCTCGCCGAAATGCAGATGCGGCGACAAGCGCGAGGTGCCGACCCGGTCGGGGCGGTCGCGTTGCTCGTTGTAGCCGCGCAAGGCACCGTCGACGAAGGTCTCCAGCGCCGCCTCGGCGCCGGCCTCGCCCGGCGTCCACTGGCTCCAGAACGGTTCGGCCCAGTCGCGCTCCGGCGCTAGCTTGAACGCGGCCAGCGGCACGCCGTCCGGCCCTTCGCGAGTGCTCGGCAACGAGGCCGGCGGCTGCCACAGCGGCTCGTCCTTCCAGTTCGCCAAGGCCGAACGCCAGTACGGCGTGAACACCTTGAACGGCCCGCCTTGCTTGGTCCGCAAGGTCCACGGCTCGAACATCAGCGCGCTGTTGAAGCTTTCGACCTCCAGGCCCATGCCGCGCAGGGTCTGCTTGATCTTGGTGTCGCGGCGTTCGATGTGCGGCTCGTAGCGACGGTTCCAGAACACCGCCTGGGCGTCGGTGGCGAGGATCAGCGATTGCAGCGTGGCCAGGCTGGGGCCGAAGAAATGGCGCAGATGCGAACCGCGCTTACGCAGGTCGCGGTCGAGCGCGGCGAGCGAACGCTGGCGCCAGGCATCCGAAGCCGCCCCGGGACGCCAGGCGGCGTGCTCGTCGGGGGCGTGGATGTAGATCGGGATCGGGGTGTAGCCGGCATCCAGCGCGGCACGCAACGCGGGATGATCGGCCAGACGCAAATCGTTGCGGAACCAGATCAGCGCGGTCGCGTTGGCTTCGGGCATTGCGGCAGCCGCAAGGTCGAGGAGGCGGCAGTATGCCGCGTCCTCCGCCGTCCAGAACGGACGGGGTTCATGCTCGAACCCCGTCCGTGCGGTGGCTGCTTACTGGGACTGCAGTTCCGTGATCGCGGCCTGGGTCTGGACCAGGCCCCAGCCGGTGTTGTTGTCGCGGCCGGCGGCGTCCAGGTCCACCGCCGTGGTCGCCAGGGCATCGCGGACCTGCTGCGCGGTCGCGGTCGGCTTGGCGCTCCACACCACTGCGGCCACGCCGGAGACGTGCGGCGTCGCCATCGAGGTACCGCTCTTGTTTTCGTAGGCGATGTTGCTGACCGACGGGGTCGCATCGACCGTGGCGCTCTGCCCGGCCAGGGTGGCGATGATGGTTTCGCCGTCGGCCTTGCTGATGCCCACCGCCGGCAACGTGCTGGTCACCGGCTGCGGCGGGGTCGCCGAGCTGTACAGACCGGCCAACAGCGGGCCGTCGACGTTGTTGTAGACCACCATGGCCAGGCCGCGACCGGTCTTCACCTTGGTCGCCTTGTCGGTGAAGGTGTTGGTGCCGCGCTGGCACAGCACGACCTTGTTGCGCCAGGTGTTCGAGGACGCCGTGCACTGGCCGCCGTTGACCCAGCCGGCGCTGGCGGTGGTCTGCTTGGAGCCGCTGATCGGGTTGGCGGCGAACTGGCTGTTGCCGACCACCAGCGGATCGTTGGCGAGCGGCGTGGTGCTGTAGGTGTCCACGCCCGGCGCGGCGAGTTCGACTTCGCTGTTGAACTGGGAGAAATCGGCCTTGGCGTTGTTCTGGTCGACCGCCGCCACCGACACCACACTCGGGTACGAGGCCGGGTAGCTCAGGGTGGCGTTGCCGTCGTTGCCGGCCGCGGCGATGCTCAGCACGCCGTTGTTGGCCAGGGTCTGGAAGGCGTTGCTCTCGGTGGTCGAGCTGCCGCCGCCGCCCAGGCTCATGTTGATGATCTTGGCGCCGGCCGCGGCGCAGCGGTTGGCCGCGTCGACCAGGGTCGAGCTGTAGGTCCACGAGCACTGGCCGTGGCTGCTGCCGTTGTAGCCGTTGCTGCCGAAGATCTTGACGATGTGCAGCGAGACCTTGCCCGGGCTGACGCCGACCACGCCGGTGCTGTTGTTGGCCGCAGCGATGGTGCCGGCGACATGGGTACCGTGACCGCAGGTGTCGGTGTTCCAGCCGGTCGGATAACCGGTGATGGCGATGCCGGCGAAATCTTCATGGCCCGAGTTCATGCCCGAGTCGATCACGCAGACCTTGATGCCGGCGCCGGTGGCCGCGCCGGTGTCGATGACGCCGTCGCGATTGGCGTCCCACACGTCGCGGGCCTGGACCTGATCGATGCCGTAGGGAACGCTCTGCGCCATCGGATAACGCGGCTGGTCGATCTCCACAGACTCGACGTCGGGGTTGTCGCGCAGCGCCTTGACCGCCTCGGCCGACGGCAGGGTCAGCACGGCGGCATTGAGCTTGTCGAACTGGAAATTGACCGTGGCGTCGCCGCCGTGGGCGGCGGCAAGTCGGGTACGCAACGCCTGCACCTTCTGCTGCACGTTGGCCTGGACCAGACCGCGGTTGGCGGCGCCCGCGCCGGCACCGGACTTGAACTTGACCCAGACCCGGTTCGGGTTCGGGCCTTCGGCGTTGGCCATGCTCGAAGCGACCATCATCGCCAGGCCCAGACCCAGTGCGCTCACCAAATTGCGTTGCTTCATTCGTGACTCCCCGAGATAGAGTGCGGCCCGGACGTGGTCCGGGCCGGTTGCCGCGTGCGGTCTTGGCCGCGACGCTCCAACGACGCTAGCGCTCTCGGGGATCGGCTGGGAATGGGAGGAATCGCCCAGACGAACTATTAATTTGTGATATTCATAACAAATTTATACTGATGAACGACGGTTTTGGCCGCCTGTAGGGAGGTAACCACGTTTAGGCGTTGCGGCTTTCGCAAACCCCAACGAGACGAGGTCAAGCGGCCCTCAGGACGCCGACCGCCCCCCCGCGGCAAGCAAGCATCGCGACCGCACCCCTGCCCTGCCCCTCGGCGGAGCGTGACCGGCGCCGAAGCGCTCAGGCTTCGACGAAGCGCACCCGGCGGGTGATCGAACAGGTGAGTTCGTAACCGATGGTGCCGCTGACCTCGGCGATGCGCTCGACCGGCAGTTCCGGCCCCCACAGCACCACCGGATCGCCGACCTGGGCCTCGGGGATGCCGCGCAGGTCGATCGTCATCAGGTCCATCGAGACCCGGCCGATGACCTGGGTGTCGTGGCCGGCGACACGCACCGGCGTGCCCGAGGGCGCCGCGCGCGGGTAGCCGTCGCCGTAGCCGATCGCGGCCACCCCGACCAGCATGTCCTCGGGGCATTCCCAAGTCGCCGCGTAACCGATGCGTTCGCCCTTGCCGACCCGGTTGACCGCGATCAGGCGGGTCGACAGGGTCATCGCCGGACGCAGGCCGAAATCGGCGCCGGTGCGCCCTTCGACCGCGCTGATGCCGTATAGCAGACCGCCCGGCCGGATCCAGTCGGCATGGGCGTCGGGCCAGCCGAGCACGGCCGCGGAATTGGCCAGCGAACGCGAGCCCGGCAGATCCGCGGTGGCCGCGGCGAAGGCCTGCAGTTGCTGGCGCGTCTGCGGTTTGTCGAATTCGTCCGAGCTGGCGAAGTGGTTCATCAGCACGATGCCATCGACCACGCTCGGTGCCGCGCTCAGGCGCGCATGCGCCTGGTGCACGTCCTGCGGAGCGAAGCCGAGCCGGTGCATGCCGCTGTCGACCTTGAGCCAGCAGCGGATCGGCTCACCGGCGCCGGCCTGTTCGAGCATCTCGACCTGGCTGATGTGGTGGACCACCGTCTCGACGCCGAGCCGGCGCAACTGCGGCAGGTCGTCGGCTTCGTCGAAGCCGGACAGCAACACGATCGGCTGCGACAGCCCGGCTGCGCGCAGGCGGTCGGCGTCGGACAGGGCGGCCACGCCGAACGCATCGGCGCCTTCGAGCGCCCGCGCCACGCGTTCCAGACCGTGGCCGTAGCCGTCGGCCTTGACCACCGCCATGACGCGGCTGTGCGGCGCCATGCTGCGCGCCTGGGCGAGGTTATGACGCAGCGCGTCGGTGTGGATGCTTGCGGAAGTCGGTCGTGCCATGCGCGCATTCTAGCGGGCGCCGGTGCGCGCCAGCGCGCTCGACGGCGAGCCGCCACGGGGACGCCGCGCAAACGACGCGAGCGGCAAACACCTCGTCCATAAAAAACCGCGCGGGGCGAACCCTGCGCGGTTTCGGGTCGAATCCGATCGGAGGACCGATCGGGTCGACCGGTCGGATCGGACCAGTCGGATCGGGCCAGTTCGATCGAAGCCGGCGCGGCTCAGTCGCAGCGGCGCTCGATCACGGTCTCGGTCTTGTTCTGCTGGTTTTCCTGGATCTTGCGACCGGCGAAAGCGCCGCCGACCGCACCGGCCGCGGTCGCGAGCTTCTTGCCGCTGCCGCCGCCCACCTGGTTGCCCAGCAGACCGCCCGCGACCGCACCGATGGCGGTGCCGGCGATCTTGTGCTGATCCTTGATCTGCTTCGGACGCTGCACTTCGACGTCGTAGCAACGCGGCTGGTGCGCCTTGGACTTGGACTTGGTCTGCGCGGTCGCCGCGCCGGTCACCATGACGCAGGACATCAGGGCGACGGCGATCGTGGATTTGAGCTTGGAGTTCATGGACTCACCGATAAGAGGTATGGACGGGATGCACGATGCGCCGGCATCCGTCACGACTGCGTCAACCCAGTCGCAAGCTCGGTGCCGCGCATGTTCGCAAGGCTAACGATGCGATGCTGAACGCGCGCAAGCATGTATCCGACTCGACACGGTCGCCCGACGAATCTGCGACGCGTTGCGCGTATGCCGTGCGTCGCTACTGCCGCGTCGATTCGCGATGCGGCGGTGGCGTCGATTCGAGGCGCGCAACCAAGTCGGCCGTCAATGGATTCGCCCGCGCCGATGCGGTCGCCGATTCGCCGTCGGCACCTGCGATGGATCGTGCGCTGTCGGAGACCGATCGTCGCGGCCACGACCGATTTGTCCCGCCAACGCCAAGCGCCGGAACTTCGCCGCCCTGCCCTTCGAGCGACTCGACTTGACGTCATGCGACATTTGTCGCATGTTTGTGACATCTGACGCTGGAGCCCCTGCGATGATCCGCCCGTCGAATGCCGAACTGGAATTGCTGAAGTGCCTGTGGCGCGAGAACGCCTGCAGCGCACGCGAGTTGCACGAGCGCGTCGCGCCGCTGCTGGACTGGTCGTACTCGTCGACGCGCAAGACCCTCGAACGCATGGTCGACAAGGGCCTGGTCGAGGAAATCGGCGAACACGGGCTCAACGTCTACCGCGCCGCGGTCGGCAAGGTCGCCGTGCTCGCCGCGCTGAGCAGCGACTTCGCCAGGCGCGTGCTCGAAATCGACGGGCCGCTGCCGACCCAGGCCTTCGCTGACAGCCGGCTGCTCAACGAAGACGAGATCGAGCAACTCGAAGCGATGCTGCGCGACGGCGAGCCGGAGTCGCAGGCATGACCTTGCCCAGCCTCGAATTCTGGTCGCTGCACCTGGGCGCCTGTCTGGCGACCGGCTTGCTGGCCTGGGCCCTGGGGCTCGGACTGCATCGCACCCTGCATCTGTCGCATGCCTCACGCGGTTACTGGCTCGCGGTGTGGACGCTGGCGGCCTTGCCGACCGCGGCCGCACTCGCCTTGCGCGGGCTCGGGCCGGAGACCTCGTCCTGGCCGATAACCCCCTCGCTGCCGCTGCCGGTGCTGAGCGACGGCGGCGCCTGGTCGGGCCTGGCCGCCGCATCGCCGGCGACGTCGGCCGCAGCAAGCACGCTGCGCGATTGGCTCGAACCCTTGCTCGCCGCCTTGTATTTCAGCGGTGCGATCGTCGCTGCGCTGCGCTGGTGGTCGGGCCTGCGTGCGGTGCGCCGCATCGTCGCGGCCTCGCGTCCCTTCGACGGCGCGGTCAACGACACGTCGGTCGCCGCCGAATGCAGGCGCCTGTGCGAGTCGGGCATCGAGCTGCGCACGATCGACCACGCGACCAGCCCGTTCGCGGTTTGCCTGCCGCGCCCGACCATCCTGGTCCCGGCCGCATTGAGCGCACAGATGAGCGACGAACAATTGCGCATGGTGTTGCGCCACGAAGCCGTCCACCTCGCCCGGCGCGACCCGCAACGCGCTGCCGCGATGCGCCTGGTCCAGGTGGTGCTGTGGTTCGATCCTTTCCTGCGCCTGATCGCCCAACGCGTGCAGATCGCCGCCGAACTGCGCTGCGATGCCGACGCCATCGCCGACCGCACCGAGCAGCGCCGCAGCTACGCCCAGGCCTATCTGCAGACCTTGCGCCTGTCCGCCGGCCTGCCCCTGCCCGCTTCGGCGGCGGCGTTCTCGCGCAAAGACCCCGGTCATCATCGCCTGCGCATCGCCCATATGATCGAAGGCGACCGGCGACGCCGCGTGCCTTCGGCGTTGCGCTGGGTGCTGGCGGCGACGGCGTTGATCGCCGGCGCGGCGATCGCCTCGGTGCAGATCGGCGCGACGCCGACGACGAACACAGCAGCGACGAGCAGGCCGGCACTCATGCGCAGTTTGCCGAGCGCAGTCAGCAACACAGCGGCGAAGGCCGCACCTCGCCCGGCCGTCGCCACAGCCGCAGCCGCAGCCGCAGCCAACGCCGAGATCGAGTTCTCCTCGCCGATGCGCAAACCCAGGATCAGCGGCCACTTCGGCGAAGTCGGCCCGCCGCGCACCAACCCGCATCGCGGCCTCGACTTCGCCGCCGCGCGCGGCACGCCGGTGCATGCGCCCGCAGCCGGCGTCGTGGTCGCAGCGACCGAACGCTACGACGACGCGCCGAACTACGGCACCGTGGTCGTGCTCGATCACGGCGGCGGCTGGCAATCGCTGTACGCCCATCTCGACGCTTACGAGGTCCAGCTCGGCCAACAGGTCGCGAGCGGCGAACGCATCGGCCGCGTCGGCAGCACCGGCAAGGTCACCGGCCCGCACGTGCATGTCGAGATGCTGCGCAACGGCCAACGCGTCGACCCGGAGCCGCTGCTGCGATGAGCCCGATGCGATGAGCCCCAAGTGACGAGCTGGATGACTCCGTAATCGTCCCCGGCGACGCGCGAGCCGCGTCGCCGCCCACACCCGGCCTGTTCACACCGATGCCCCGCTTGCGGGCAGGGCCGGCCTTTGCCCGCGATCTCCCGCTCCGTCGCCGCCAGGCGCGACGGGCTGCGCGAGTGCGCCCTCACTCCCGGTCACTATGCAATCGACATCGTCTCGACCCTCGACTTCGCTGCGCCAGGCATGCCGCCTGGCCCTGCTCGCCCAGGCGTTGCTGGCCTGCGCCGCGGCCGGCGCTCAGCCGGCCCAGGCCTCGCCGTCGCCCTCCGCGGCGACGGCATCCGTCGCCGAACTCGACACCGTGGTCGTCGAAGGCCGGCGCTACGACGCGCGCCGCGAGGACACCGCCTCGCGCACGGTGGTGAGCCGCGCCGAACTGCTCGCATACGGCGACGGCAGTCTCGCCGATGCTTTGAAGCGCTTGCCGGGCGTCAGCGTCGGCAACGGCGCGCCGGGCAGCTCGGGCGCCATGTCCCTGCGCGGCATGGGCAGCGGCTACACCCAGTTGCTGATCGACGGGCAAGCCGCGCCGCCCGGTTTCGACCTCGGCGCCTTGTCGCCGGACATGATCGAACGGATCGAGATCCTGCGCACGACCACCGCCGACCTGCGCAGCGCCGCCATCGCCGGCACCATCAACATCGTGCTGGCCCGGCAGGCGCGTCGCGACAGCGACGAACTCAAGCTGGCGCTGGGATGGTCGAATGGCCGCCAGTTGCCGAGCCTGCACTGGAGCCATTCGCGCCGCGGCGGCTATCGCAGCCATTCGCTTGAGACCTCGCTGACACGGCGCGAGTACTTGGTCGAGGAAACCGGCGGCGAAATCGCGCGCGACCGCGATGGAGCGCTGCGCTCGCAACGCAGCACCCGCTTGCGCGTCGACGGCTATCGCGACGCGCTTTCGATCGCACCGCGCTTCGAACTGAGTCTGGAAAACGGCGACACCCTGGCCCTGCAGTCCTGGCTCGACGCCGGCCATGCCGGCAAGTACGCCGATATCGGCTGGGCGACCTCGCTCGGGCCGGAGCTCGACCACGTCCGCTACCGCCAATTCACCGGCACCGACGTCGTGCAACTGCGCAGCGACCTGCACTGGAGCCGCGAATTCGAGCAAGCCGGCAAGCTCAGCAGCAAGCTCGGCCTCAGCGGCAATCGCGAACGCTCGCGTTTCCGCGAACAGGGCTATGCCATCGATACGAGCCAGAACCTCGATGACGTTACCGACGGCAAGTTGCGCGCGCACGGGCTGACCACCAGCGGCAAGTACGCTCTGCCATGGTCGCAGTCCGATGCGGAGGACCGCGGCCGGCACGCGCTCGAACTCGGCTGGGAGACCGGCCTGGAACGCCGCCGCGAATCGCGCCTCCAGCATCTGCGCGCCATCGCCGGCCAGCCGGAAATCATCAGCGACCTCGCCTTCGACGCCACCGTCCGCCGGCTGGCCGTGTACGCGCAGGACGAATGGAAGCTGAGCCCCGCGTGGTCGCTGTATCTCGGCGCACGCTGGGAGCGCATCGACACCCGCAGCGAAGGCAACCGCTTCGCCACCGTGCGCAACGGCGCCAGCGTGCTGTCGCCGGTGCTGCAGTCCTTGTGGAAACTCTCGCAGACCGGCAACGACCAGATGCGCCTGGGCCTGAGCCGCAGCTACCGTGCGCCGGAACTGCGCTCGCTGATCCCGCGCCCCTACACCTCGACCAATAACCGCGCGCTCAATCCCGACCAGCAAGGCAACCCGGCGCTGCGGCCGGAACTCGCGACCGGCCTCGACCTGGCCTACGAGAAGTATTGGGACCGCGGCGCGATGCTCAGCCTCGGCGCCTACCTGCGCGAGATCGACGATCTGATCCGTACCGAGACCCGGCTGATCGACGGACGCTGGGTCGCGTTGCCGGACAACGGCGGGCGCGCCCGCAGTTGGGGCCTGGAAGTGGACAGCCAGTTCTCGCTGTCGCGCTGGTTCGCCGCGCTGCCGGTCGATGTGCGTTTCAACCTCACCCGCAACTGGTCGCGGGTCGACGCTCTGCCCGGCCCCGACAACCGCATCGACAGCCAACCGCGCCTGACCTCGACCCTGGCCGCCGACTATGCCCTCGGCCCGGCCTGGACGGTCGGCGCGAGTTACAGTTACCGCAGCGGTGGCCCGGTGCGCACCAGCCTGCACGAAACCGAAAGCGAATCGCCGCGGCGCGAGCTCGACGCCTATGCCTTGATCAAGTTGGGCCAGCGCAGCAAGTTGCGCCTGAGCCTGGGCAATCTGCTCGAACGCGACATCGTCAGCGCGGCGGAATATTTCAACGAGCAAGGCTGGCAAGGCACCCAGCGACGGCGCCCGACTTCGCTGTTGCTGCGGGCGCAGCTCGAAATTCCGTTGTAGGCCTCCCTCGACACGCCCCACGGCATCGCATGGCGTTGCAACGGAAAGATGCGCTGCCTGGCCAGCGTCCCAGCCGTCCAGCGGAACCGAGCGGTTCGCGCTGAACAGCCGAAGACGCCTGCAACGGGCTGTCTGATTCAGTCTCGGCCCCACAGACGCGTTGCACGCTCCGAAGTCGCATGCTCCAAAGTTGTACGATCCGAACCAGTCACGAGGCGCGAACCGAACGTAGGTTCAGCAACTTATAGGCGGCGGGAAGCACGAGCATCGAGAGCAAGGGGGCGCTGAGCATGCCACCGATCATGGGCGCGGCGATTCGCTGCATGACCTCCGAACCCGCCCCGCTGCCGATCAGGATCGGCAACAACCCGGCGAGAATGACCGCAACCGTCATGGCTTTCGGCCGTACGCGCTGCACCGCACCCTCGCGAATCGCCGCATCCAGATCGATAGGGCCGGAGTCCGGGTTCGCGATTCGTTGGCGCTCCCATGCCTGACGCAGGTACAGAAGCATGATGATCCCGAACTCCGCGGCCACGCCGGCCAGGGCGATGAAACCGATCAGCGTGGCCACCGACACGGCATGGCCCATCGCCCAGATCAGCCACAAGCCGCCGACCAGCGCGAACGGCAGACTGAGCATGATGATCCCTGCTTCGGAAACACGGCGGAAGACCAGATAGATCAAGCCGAAGATGATGAGCAACGTCATCGGCACCACCACGCGCAGACGTTCGCTGGCACGCTTCAGGTATTCGTACTGGCCCGACCACCCCAAAGCGTAGCCGGCGGGCAGCGCCACCTGCTTGGCGACGGCCTGCTGAAGGTCCGCCACCACCGACCCCAGGTCGCGCCCGAGCACATCCACATAAACGTAGTTGCTCAAACGGGCGTTGTCGCTGCGCAGCATCGGCGGCCCTTCGCTGAATCTCAGTTCGGCAATCTGGCCCAAGCTCAATTGCACTCCGTTCGGCGCGACCAACGGCAACTGCGCAAGTGCCGCCGGCGAGTCGCGGAGCGTTCGTGGATAACGCACGACCACTGGATAGCGCTCTCGGCCCTGTATGGTCTCGGACACCGGCTCTCCTCCCACCACGGTAGCGATCAAACGCTGCGCATCGGCCTGGCTCAGCCCATAGCGCGCAGCGACATCCGGGCGCAGCTTCACGTCCAGATAGCGACCGCCGGCGATGCGCTCGGCCAGCGCCGAACTCACCCCGGGTACGGTCCGCGCGACTCGCTCGATGCGATCGCTCAGCTCGGCCAACACGCTGGTGTCCGGTCCCGACACCTTGATCCCGATCGGGCTTTTGATGCCGGTCGCCAGCATGTCGATGCGATTGCGGATAGGCGGCACCCAGAGATTCGTCAATCCGGGCACCTCGACCGCCGCATCGAGTTCTTCGCGCAGCTTTTCCGGGGTCATGCCTTTGCGCCACTCACTGCGTGGCTTGAACGTCACCGTGGTCTCGAACATCTCCAGCGGCGCCGGGTCGGTTGCGGTCTCCGCGCGGCCGGCCTTGCCGAATACATGCGCCACTTCCGGCACGGTCTTGATCATGCGATCGGTCTGCTGCAGCAATTCCGCGGCCTTGCCTGCCGATAACCCCGGCAATGCGGTCGGCATGTAGAGCAGCGTCCCTTCGTCCAGCGGCGGCATGAACTCGCTGCCCAGGCGCGACAGCGGCAGCAAGCTCACGGCGAGCACGCCCCCCGCCAGGACCAAGGTCAGCTTGGGAAAACGCAGCACGGCATCCAGCACCGGCCGATACACCGCGATCAAGCCGCGGTTGAGCGGGTTGTCCCGCTCCGGCCGGATGCGTCCGCGAATCAGGTAGCCCATCAGCACCGGAATCAGCGTGACGGCCAGGCCCGCAGCCGCGGCCATCGCATAGGTCTTGGTGTAGGCCAGCGGCGAGAACAACCGCCCCTCCTGCGCTTGCAAGGCGAATACCGGCACGAACGACAAGGTGATCACCAGCAGGCTAACGAACAATGCCGGCCCGACCTCGCTCGCAGCCTGCGCCATCAACTGCCAGCGCTCTTCGCCCTGCGGCTGGCGGCCATGTTCGTCGAGGAAATGCTCCAGGTGCTTGTGCGCGTTTTCAATCATCACCACCGCGGCATCGACCATCGCGCCGATAGCGATCGCGATGCCGCCGAGCGACAGCAAGTTGGCGCTGATGCCCTGCTGGTGCATGACGATGAACGCAGCCAGCACACCCAACGGCAGACTGACCACGGCGACCAGTGCCGAGCGCAGATGCCAGAGAAACAAGACGCAGACCAGCGCAACGACCAGGAATTCCTCGCCGAGCTTGCGGGTGAGGTTGTGTACCGCTTCCTGAATCAGCCCGGAGCGGTCGTAGACCGGGACGATCTCGACGCCCGCCGGCAGACTGGCTTTGAGCACCTTCAGTTTCCCCTTGACCGCCTCGATAGCCGCGAGCGCGTTCTTGCCCGAGCGCAGGACGATCACCCCGCCGGCGACTTCTCCCTCGCCGTCCAGTTCGGCGATACCGCGCCGCAAGCTCGGACCGCGCTGCACCGTCGCCACGTCCCCCAGCAATACCGGTACGCCGTCATTCCCCGAGGTCAGCGGCACGCGCTCGAAGTCCTCGCGCGAGCGCAGGTAGCCTTCGCTGCGCACCATGACTTCGGCCTCGCCCTGCTCGATGACCGAACCGCCGGTGGCGCCATTGGCATCTTTTACCGCTGCGACCAGCCGATCGACGGTGATGCCACGGGCGGCCAAGGCCTGTGGATCCGGCACGATCTGCCAAGCCTGAACCATGCCGCCGATGCTGGCGACCTCGGCGACATCGGGCACAGTCTTGAGGTCGTAGCGCAGGAACCAGTCTTGAAGCGCGCGCAGTTCGCCCAGGTCGTGCCGCCCGCTGCGATCGACCAGTGCGTACTCGTAGATCCAGCCCAAGCCGGTGGCATCCGGCCCGAGCGAGGGACTGACCTGCGCCGGCAGGCGATCGCGCACCTGGCTCAGGTACTCCAATACGCGCGAACGGGCCCAATACAAGTCGGTGCTGTCGTCGAACAGCACATAGACGAACGAATCGCCGAAGAAGGAGAAGCCCCGCACGGCCTTCACCCCGGGAACGGAGAGCATGGTCGTGGTCAGCGGATAGGTGACTTGGTCTTCGACGATGCGCGGCGTCTGTCCCGGCCATTCGGTACGGATGATGACCTGGGTATCGGACAGATCGGGCAAGGCATCCAGTGGTGTCCGCGATACCGACCATATCCCGGCTAGCGCCAGCGCGATCGCCGCGAGCAGCACGAAAATGCGATGCGCCATCGAAGCGCGAATGATGCGGGCGATCATGGCCGCGACTCCGGCGACTCGGCCTCGTCGGGGTACTTGGGCACCAGTTGCATGTCCATGTACGGCGATTTGCCGGGCTGCTCGAAGTGCCGGTCCGGCATCATCGGGTCGTACCAATACAGGGGTTTGCGTTCGCCCGAGCGCATGGAGGCCGCGGGGGGCATTGCATTCTCCGCAGCCATGGCCGATGCGTCGGAGTCGCTGCCGAGGCGCTGCAGCGCGCCGGAAAGATTGGCTTCCGAATCGATCAGGAACTGGCCCGAGGCGACCACGCGTTCGCCGCCCTGCAAGCCGGTAAGTACTTCCGTCATGCCTTTGCTGCTGCGGCCCGTCTGCACTCTTACCGGGCGGAACGCACCGTCCTCGCCGAGAAGGATCAGCCGCATCTGCCCGTCGCTGGCGATCAGGGCCTCGGTCGGCACCAGCGGGTGTTCGTCGCCCGTGCTCGGTTGCAACGCGACCTGCGCGAACATGCCCGGCGCCAGCACGCCCTGCGGATTGTTCAGCACGATCCGCAGACGCTGGGTCCGGCTGCCGACATCCACCTGCGGCAACAGGGCCTCGACTTCGCCACGAAATATCCGCCCCGGCAACGCATCCACGCTGACCTCGGCCGGCGTGCCGGCGGCGATACCGAACAACCCGCTCTGCGGAACCGCCGCTTCGACCCAAACCGTCGCGGTGCCGTTGATGCGGTACAACAAGGCGCCCATGCCTGCGGATTGTCCCTCGCGGATGCCGATTTCGCTGACCACGCCCGCAATTGGCGAGGTTAATGTCATGCGGCCGCCTCGCCCGGTTCCCGCCGGAATGCCTAAAGCGCGCAAACGCTCGTGGGAGGCCGATTGCAAGGTCCGCGCCGACGCCGAGCGTGCCCGGCCCAGCGCCTGCGACTCGGCCAGTGCGGTGCTCCATGCCGGTGCGACGATGCTGACCAGGGCCTCCCCGGCACGTACGCGCTCGTAAGGCGTTTTGATGTGTTGGCGCTCGACGATGGAGTCGGCCCGGGCACTGACCACACGTTCTTGCCGCAGGTCCCAACCGATGGTTCCGGGCACGCGCACGGCCACTTCCAGTCGGCCACGCGTCGCCGCGACCGTGCGTATGCCGAGGTTTTGGCGGACGCCGGGAGCGATCGCGATTCCGTTTTCGCTGGCGCCATCGGCGTACTTCGGCACCAGTTGCATGTCCATGAAAGGCGACTTGCCGGGTTTTTCGAAACGCTGATCCGGGACCATCGGGTCGTACCAGTACAACGCCTTGCGTTCGATGGCCTGCGCAGCCGGATCGGCCAAGGCCTGGGCGTCGGTGCGCGACTGCCCCCACCAATAGCCGGCGCCTGCCGCACCCAGCACGGCGACGCTCGCCGCAGCGACTGCCAAGATACGAACAAAACGGGTCATGGCTGCGTCTCCGAAGGCAACAGGAAGGCCAAGGCGGCCCAAGAGCGGGCGAGCTCGCCCAAATATTCGACCAGGGACAAATGGACCGAGAGTTCATCGCGCCTGGCGTCGAGCCATGGTCGCAATTCGCCGCCCGCGCGATACCCCGCCATCGCCGTCGCACTGCGGTCGCGGGCTAGCGGCAACAGCGAGGCCTCATGCAGCGCGACTTGCCGTTTGAGTCCGTCCCAGCGTGCGATATCGGCGCGCAATCGGGCGCTCTGTTGGCGCCGCGAATCCTCGCGCATCGCCAGCGCCGCCCGATAATCCGCTTCTCGGGCCGCGATGCCACGATCCTGGCGACTGCGCGCGAACAACGGCAGCCCGATTCCGACTTCGAGCATCAACATGTCACTGCGACCGCCGGAGCGCTGGCCGAAAGACGCCGCCATGCTCCAGTCGGGGCGTCTTTCGGCACGGGCGAGATCGATCTCGGCGGCGGCGGACTCGACCTGTGCGTTGACCGGCAACAAAGCGCCCATGCGTTCGACCTCGCTCAGCAGCCGCTCCTTGGGGATGGGCAAGGCAGTGAAATCGGGGGCCTCGCCGGCGGCTTCGATCGCATCCTCAGCCAGCCAGCGAGCCAAACTCGCCTGTGCAGCGGCCTCGGAGGTGCGTGCCGCTTCCATTCGGTTGTCTAGTTCCAGGACCGCCGCTTCGGCCGCCAAGGCATCGCTGACCGAATCGCTGCCGCCGGCGACACGGGCCTTGGCGAGTTTGGCGGCCGTCGCGGCCTCCTCTCGCAGCGCTTGCAGCGCGGATCGTCGCTGCTGCGCGGCCCACAAGTCGATCCAGGCTTCCGCCGCGGCGCGGCGTATCGCCAGGTCTTCGGCCGCCGATTGCGCCTGGGCCTCATCGATCAGGCGACCGGCCAGGGTCCGGCGCGCTTCGCGCTTGGCGCGCGAGGGAATCTCCTGGCGCAACCCGATCTTTTTCATGGTCATCTCGTCGACGCGGGTATCGAACGCATCGGCACCGGTGACCGGTAAGTCTTCGATCCCGACGCTGAGCATCGGATCCGGCAAGGCCGCGGCGCGGGCGGACTCCTGACGCGCCGACTCGACGGATGAGCGCCGCGCATCGAGCAAGGGCGCACGCTCCACGGCGATACGGACGGCCTGGGTGAGGGAAACATCATGGGGGGCGGCGCTGAGCGCCGAAGCGTGCGCGATCGACGCGACGAGCAGACAGGGCGTTAGCGCCCGTGCGAACACACAGCGACCGGCGCCGGTGAGAGGACGACGAGACATGGAACCTCCGAAACGAAAGCAAAGCCAGCGCACGACGCGAACGCGTCGGCGCAATCGGGTTTGTTCGATGCGGGGCTTAAATCAGCAGGCTGCAGTAACGCAGTCGTGGTGGCGGATCGGATCGCGCGATGGGCGCTTCGGATTGCACGCCCGGGCAAGAAGCCGGTGGAGCCAACACGGGGGCGAAACCCAGCGGCGGCAAAGCCAGCGGCAACACCGACAGCTTCACGATGTCCGGCGCCACGCTGTGGTCCGGATTGCACTGCTTGTCGCACAGCGCCGGATTGTCCTGCTTCAGCGCCATGCCCATGTCCGCGCAATGCTCGGACATGGCGACCGCTTCGGCCGGCATCTGGGTCATCGAGCACGCATAGGCCGCCGTCGCCAGCTGTTGAAACAGCAAGCACAAAATCAGCGCAAGGCCGATTCGTAAGCGACGACGAGAGCGACGGGTCATGCGAAAAGCCCACTCCTGCAAGGCGGACAGCATAAGACCGCATTCAGCGAGAAAAGTTGCATGCTGCCGGCGTTGCTCGGGGAGGAACACCGCTGCTTGCGAACTAACCAACCACCGCCTCCCCGCCTCCGCCCGTTCGACGACTCGACCGCCGGGCACGAACACGGGCGATCAAGACCCTTGCCGGCGGATCTTCACTGAAGTGCCTGGGCGATCCAAGCTCAGGCTTCGGCTTCGAGTACCGGCTGAACCTACCGAGACCGTGCAGATCGCACGACAGGGCTTGCGACTACTCGAACGAGCCGATGCTGTCGTGGGAGAGGTTGTCGAAGCGGGTGTATTCGCCGAAGAACTTGAGCTTGAGCGAGCCGGTCGGGCCGCTACGCTGCTTGCCGATGATGACCTCGGCCAGGCCTTTGTCCGGCGAGGTCTCTTTGTTGTAGTAGTCGTCGCGGTAAATGAAGATGATCACGTCGGCGTCCTGCTCGATAGCGCCGGATTCGCGCAAGTCGGCCATCACCGGGCGTTTGTCGGCGCGCTGTTCCAGCGAGCGGTTGAGCTGCGACAGCGCGATCACCGGCAGGTTGAGTTCCTTGGCCAGGTGCTTGAGCGAACGCGAGATCTCGGAGATTTCGGTCGCGCGGTTTTCGTTGTTGCCCGGCACCGACATCAGCTGCAGGTAGTCGATCACGATCAGGCCCAGGTCGTGTTCGCGCTTGAGCCGGCGCGACTTGGCGCGCAGCACCTCCGGCGACAGGCCCGGGGTGTCGTCGATGAAGATCTTGGCCTCGCGCAGCTGGCGGATCGCGCTGGTCACGCGGCTCCAGTCCTCGTCCTCGAGCTGACCCGAACGCAGGCGCTGCGCGTTGACGCGGCCGACCGAGGAGATCAGGCGCAGGGCGAGCTGGCTCGCCGACATTTCCATCGAGAAGATCGCCACCGCCTTCTTGCTGCGGAAGGCCGCGTACTCGGCCATGTTCAGCGCGAGCGTGGTCTTGCCCATCGCCGGACGCGCGGCGAGGATCAACAGGTCGGTCGGTTGCAGACCGGCGGTCATCTCGTCGAACTCGGTGTAGCCGGTGGCCAGTCCGGTGACCGCGCCGCCACTGGCGTAGCGGGTCTGCAGCACGTCGAAGGCTTCCGACAAGGCCTTGGTGACCGGGGTGAAGTCGGTACGGCCGCGGGCGCCGGCTTCGGCGATCGCGAACACCTGTTGCTCGGCCTTGGCCAGGATCTCGCCGCTGTCGCGGCCGTCGGGCTGGAAGCCGTCGTTGACGATCTCGGTGCCGACTTCGATCAGCTTGCGCATCACCGCCTTGTCGCGAACGATCTCGGCATAGGCGGTGATGTTGGCGGCCGACGGCGTGGTGCTGGCCAGTTCGATCAGGTAAGCGCCGCCGGCGACCTGTTCGGACAGGCCTTGCGAGTCGAACCATTCGCCCAGGGTCACCGCGTCGAACGGCCGGCTACGCTCGGCCAGGTCGCGGATCGCGCGATAGATCAGCTGGTGATCGCGGCGGTAGAAATCTTCCTCGACGATCTGGTCGGCGACGCGGTCGTAGGCGTCCGGCGCGAGCATGAGGCCGCCGAGCACGGCCTGTTCGGCCTCGATCGATTGCGGCGGCACCCGAAGCTGGTCCACGCGCTGTTCGGCGCGGGTCTCGAAACGTTTTTCGCTACGGAATCCGCCACGTGCGCTCATCGGGAAGACGATCCTCGTCGTTCGGCCGCGTGTGCGGCCAATCGAGCCGATCTAGGCTCAGGGGCTGGTGAGGGCGCCGGCGATCCGGGGATCGGCGTCGATGGGTGTCGGTCGACGTCGCAGGAAGGAGGCCGGACACGCATCGTAGTCGCGATCGGGTCGTGCCTGTTGCAGATAACCCTGTGGATAAGAAGGGGACAACTTGCCCTTTCTATGTCACGAGCGCGTCGCACAGACTGCGACGGCCAGGGTCCTGCCCGGAGATCCGACACCCGCGGAAAAAACGAAGGGCGCCTTTCGGCGCCCTTCGCAGTCTTACGATCGGGCGGTCGCGATTAAGCGGCTTCGCCAGCGACGATGACCTTGACCGTGACTTCGACGTCGGCGTGCAGGTGGACCAGCACGTCGTATTCGCCGGTACGGCGGATCGGGCCTTCGCCCATGATCACTTCCGACTTGCCGACTTCGAAGCCGGCCTTGGTCAGCGCCTCGGCGATGTCGCGCGGGGTCACCGAGCCGTACAGCTTGCCTTCGGTCGCGGCATTGGCGTGGACGGTCACCGAAGCGCCTTCCAGGCGGGCCTTGCGGCCTTCGGCGCCTTCCAGCAGCGAGCTGGCCTTGGCTTCGTACTCCGCACGGCGGGTTTCGAAGTCGGCCAGGTTGCTGGCGGTGGCCGGAACGGCCTTGCCCTGCGGCACGAGGTAGTTGCGGCCGTAGCCCGGCTTGACGTTGACCTTGTCGCCGAGGTTGCCGAGGTTGGTGACTTTCTGCAGGAGGATCAGTTGCATGGTCTTGCTCCGTGTTCGTTAGCGGGCCTGTAGGTCCGCAGCGGGATTCGCTGTCCGAAGAAGCGAGGAATGAATCGATAGGAGCGAGTTGAGAGGAGTGAGAAGTGAGCGAAAGCAAGGCTCTCTCTCGTTTCTCACTCCTTGAAGGCGGCAAAGCCGCCGCTCACTCCAACGCCGTCAGGCGTTGTGGTTGTCGGTGTACGGGATCAGCGCGAGGAAACGAGCGCGCTTGACCGCCGTGGCCAGCTGGCGCTGGTACTTCGACTTGGTGCCGGTGACGCGGCTCGGCACGATCTTGCCGGTCTCGGTCAGGTACTGGCGCAGGGTGTTGAGATCCTTGTAGTCGATCTCTTTGACGCCTTCGGCGGTGAACTTGCAGAACTTGCGGCGGCGGAAAAACTTGGACATGGGGGCAATCCTCAGGCGGCTTCGGCGTTGTCGTCGGCGTTGTCGGCGGTGCCGACGGCGGTCTCGCTATCGTCGTCACGACGACGACGCTCACCACGCTCGCCGCGCTCGGGCTTGTCGCCCTTCTCGTCCTTGAACTTCATGATCAGCGACTGCTCGGTGTCGGCATCGTCGCGCTTCATGACCAGGTGACGCAGCACGGCGTCGTTGAAACGGAAACCGTCGACGAGCTCGTTGAGCACCGTCTGGGTGACTTCGATGTTCAGCAGGACGTAGTGGGCCTTGACCAAGTTCTCGATCGGATAGGCCAGCTGACGGCGGCCCCAATCTTCGAGACGGTGGATCTTGCCTTCGCCGGCTTCGATCAGCGACTTGTAGCGCTCGATCATGGCCGGCACCTGCTCGCTCTGGTCCGGATGGACCAGGAACACGACTTCGTAATGACGCATGGGTGTGTTTCCTTGTGGATGATGGATCGCCGACGGCGACCCGGTTCAGCCCCCCGGGGTCCGGATGCGGACGCGGTGGAGCAAGGTCCCGACCGGCACCAGGCCAGTCGGGAGCCGGAAAGTATGGCAGGCACAAGGGCTTAGGTGCAAATCGGGGTGGATAGGCCGCGTTCGCCGTCCCTGCCCTGCTCTTGGGTAGGAGCGGCGCAAGCCGCGACCGCGCCCACGCGGGCGGCGGCGAATGCCACGGTGGCCGAGGTGGCGCGGTCGCGGCTTGCGCCGCTCCTACCCCGGCACATCTCACCGATTTCGGAGATCAACGCTTCTTCGACTTGACGGGCGCCTTCGCCGGCGCCGGCTTTTTCGCCGCGATCCAGGCGTCGATGTGCTTCTCCAGCACCTGCAGCGGCACCGAGCCGGTCGACAGCACCTCGTCGTTGAAATCGCGCAGGTCGAAGGCCGGGCCGAGCGCCTTGCGCGAGCGTTCGCGCAACTCGGAAATCTTCAGCTGGCCGATCTTGTAGGCCAGCGCCTGGCCCGGCCAACCGATGTAACGGTCGATCTCGTTGACCACGTCCTGCTCGGTCTTGGGGGCGTTGTCCATGAAGAACTTGATCGCCTTGTCGCGGCTCCAGCCCTTGCTGTGCATTCCGGTGTCGACCACCAGCCGGACCGCGCGCCACATGTCGTAGGACAGCTGGCCCATGCGGTCGTAGGGGTCGTCGTAGAGGCCCATGTCGTAGCCCAGGCGCTCGGCGTACAGGCCCCAGCCTTCGCCGTAGGCGACGAAATAGCCGGTGCGGCGGAACATCGGCGCGTCCGGCAGCTCCAGGCCGCGGGCGAACTGGAAATGATGGCCCGGCACCGCCTCGTGCAGCGACAGCGGCATCATTTCCCAGGTCGGGCGGACCTCGGGCTTGTACAGATTGACGTAGTAATAGCCGGCGCGGGTGCCGTCGACCGCGCCCGGCAGGTAATAAGCCGTGGTCGTGTCCGGGGCGACGTTGTCCGGAATCGGGCGCACGCCGTAGGGCTGGCGCGGGATCAGCTTGGAAATCTTGACCAGCTCCGGGTCGATCCGCTTGGAGATGGCCTGGTAAGCCTCGAGCAGCGCCGCCGGGGTCTTGTGGAAGAACTTCGGGTCGCTGCGCAGATAGGTGAAGAACTCCGCCAGACTGCCCTTGAAACCGACCTCGGCCTTGACCTTCTCCATCTCGGCGCGGATGCGCGCGACTTCCTTGAGGCTGATCTTGTGGATCGCGTCGGCGCTGAGGTTGGTGGTGGTGAAGTCGGCGGCGAGGAAATCGTAATAGGCCTTGCCGTCGGGCAAGTCGCTGGCGGCGATGCTGGTGCGCGCCGCGGCCAGGTATTCCTTCTCGAAGAAGGTGCCGAACTCGCGGTAGGCCGGCACGACGGTGTCGGCGATGAGCTTCTTCGCCTCGGCCTGCAGCGCCTTGCGCTCGGCCGCCGGGATGCTGTCGGGGAAGCGGTTGAACGGCTTGTAGAACGGGCTCTTGGCCGGGTCGTCGACGATCTGCTTGGCGATCTGGCCGGGCACGCGCTGCATCAGCACACGCGGCGGGGTGATCCCGGCCTTGGCGCCCTCGCGCAGCAGCGCCTGGTTCTGTTCGATCAGCACCGGCAAGGCACGCATGCGCGCGAGCCAGTCGCGATAGTCCTTGACCTGCTCGAACGAGAGGCCTTCGACCAGACCGTCGGCGGTCTGCACGCCGCCGCTCTGCCCGACCGGCGCCAGGTATTCGCGGTACTTCTGCCGCTCGATGCTCTTGCCGAGGTTCCAGCCGAACACGTCGTAGTTGAGCTGGTCGGCTTCCGACAACTGGCTGCGGTCGATCGTCTTGAGCTTGGCCAGCGCCTGGCGGTCGCTTTCCTGGCGCGCCTGGATGGCGCTCAGGCTGGCGTCGGTCCAGCGGTCGTTGTAGCGCTTGTCGCCGTTGAAACTGGCGCCTTCGGGGTTCTCGCGCAGGCCGCGCTCCCACTCGTCGTCGAACAAACGATGCAGCGCCTCGGTGGCGGCATTGGCGTTGCGCGTGGCGGAGGCGGTAGTACCGGGTGCGGCAGCGGCCTTCGAGGCCAGCGGCGCGGCCAGGCCCACGGCAATGGCCGCGGCGAGCAGAACGGGACGGAGCATGATGCGGATTCCCCAGGAGACCAGCGGCCGAGTCTAGCCCGGCCCCGCGCCGCTGCCGCATGTCGAAAGTTGGCGGCTGGGGCCGCGCCGACGTCGTTGGTCAGCGCGACGAGCGAATGCCGCGGATGCCGCGAGCGAGACCCAGCGCGAGCGACTCGCGCCCTGCCCCGCAAACCTCAGGCGGCGTCGGCCTGGGTGGTGAAGCTTTCGCCGCAACCGCATTCGGCGGCCGCGTTCGGGTTCTGGAACACGAACATCTCGCCCAGGCCCTGCTTGAGGAAATCGATGCGGGTGCCGTCGACCAGCGGCAGGCTGATCGGATCGACGTAGATACGCACGCCGTCCTGCTCGAACACGGTGTCGCCTTCGCGCTCGTCGCGGGCCAGGTCGGCGATGTGCTGCCAGCCCGAGCAACCGGTGCGGGTCACGCCGAAACGCAGGCCCAGCGCGGTCGGCGTCTCGGTCAGGAAATGCTGGACACGGGCGAGCGCGGCGGGGGCGAGGGTCACGGACATGGCGGTACTCGTAGGAATGTTGACTCGATACCGGCTGCAATCGGATGCGGCTGCGGACGGATCAAGCGCTACCGGAATGGTAACAGCCTGGCATCGGCGGGCTGTACCCGATATGGCGGCATTGCGATGGCGTTCAAGCAGGCGGCTTGTCGCCACCAGCCTGGCCAGCCTGTCGCAGCACCCGCCAAGACGCCCCTACGGGCCCGCCCACTCAATCGCTGCGCCCCGCTCCGGTCGCGGCGGCCGGCGCCGGTGCCGGCTCGGGCGGCGCCATCAGATAGGTGGCGAAACTGCCGAGCCAATGGGCGCCGGCGTAATGGCTGTCGCCGACCGCCATCAGGCCGAGTTCGCGGTGCACCCCGGCGGCCGCGCGCAAGGCGCGGATGCGGCGGTCGCGCGGCGGCAATCCGGCAGCGATGCCTTCCAGCATCCAGGCCCGGCTCAGGTTGAGGCCGTCGAGATGGGCGAGCTTGCCGTCCTCGGGGTCGAGCACCAGCGCCGGTACCAGCCAATCGGCACGCGCGCGGCGCGGCACCTGCGGCAGGAATTCGCGCAGCCAGCGGGCGTATTCGTCCGGCGCCAGCACCCGCCGCATCAGATCGGCCTCGGCCAGGCACGGCGAGAGGAAGTCCTGCCCGGACGGCTCGTAGGCCAAGGGGCAGTCGCGGTCGCCCTGATAGAAGAAGCGCGAACGGGCGATCAGCGCGTCGCGCAACACCTGGTCGCCGCTGCGGCGGGTCCAGTCCAGGGCCAGGCCGAAGGCGAACGCGGTCTGGCTGTGTTCGCCGACGCGGATCGGGCGGGTCAGTTTCGGCAGCCAGCGCAGCAGCCGCGCCGCGGCCTCGCGCTCCAGTGGTTCCAGCGCGGCCGCCCATTGCCGCGCCTGCGGGTCGTCCCAACTGCGCAGTTGCGAGCCCAATTGCAGCAGCCAGGCCAGGCCGTAGGGGCGCTCGAAGGTCTCGTCGCTGCTGCGGCGCAGATAAGCCAGTTCGGCGGCGATGTTCTGCGCGGTCAGGTTGCGCGCCAACGCAGCACGCGCCGGAGCGGCGAACGGCCCTTGCGGGAAACGTTCGACCAGCCGCGCCAGCAGCCAATGCCCGTGCACCGACGAATGCCAGTCGTAGCAGCCGTAGAAGGCCGGATACAGCTTGCTCGGCGCGGCCACGTCCTGGGCACCGTCGAGGCGATGACTGATCTTGTTCGGGTACTCGCGGCCGACGCAGCTCAGCGCCAGGCCGGCAAAATGGCCGGCGCGGGCCTCGTCGAGCACCACCACCGGCACCGGTTCAGGCGCCGCCGTCGCCGCGGCCGCCTGCGCGCACGTCGCCGCAACCGTCATGGCGAGCATCCAGCCGGCCCACCCGCGACCCCATCGCCCGCCCCATCGTCCGACCCGTTTCATGCCGCGCCCCCGCCCCCGTGATCCCGAAACCCAGTCTAAGGCCGCGGCGACCGGCACGCCCTGTGCCGGCAGCATCCGTTATCATCGCCGTCCTTTACTTTTCAACGCGCTGGGGCGGCATCACATGACGGTGGTAAGCGTCGAACAGGCACTCGCGGGCAAGATTCCGGCGGGCGGTGAAGTCACGGTACGCGGCTGGGTGCGTACCCGTCGCGATTCCAAGGCCGGGCTGAGCTTCGTCAACGTCAGCGACGGCTCCTGCTTCGCACCGATCCAGGTCGTGGCGCCGAACACGCTGTCCAACTACGACGAGGAGATCAAACACCTCACCGCCGGTTGTTCGGTGATCGCCACCGGTACCCTGGTCGCCTCGCAGGGCCAGGGCCAGAGCTTCGAGATCCAGGCCAGCAAGCTGGTCGTGGTCGGCTGGGTCGAGAACCCGCTCACCTACCCCATGCAGCCCAAGGCGCACACGCTGGAATACCTGCGCGAGTTCGCTCACCTGCGCCCGCGCACCAACCTGTTCGGCGCGGTCACCCGTATCCGCCACTGCCTGTCGCAGGCGGTGCACCGTTACTTCCACGAGAACGGCTACTACTGGATCAGCACGCCGATCATCACCACCTCCGACGCCGAGGGCGCCGGCCAGATGTTCCGGGTCTCGACCCTGGACCTGGCCAACCTGCCGCGGCAGAAGGACGGCGCGGTCGATTTCTCGCGCGACTTCTTCGGCAAGGAAACCTTCCTGACCGTGTCCGGCCAGCTCAACGTCGAGGCCTACTGCCTGGCGCTGAGCAAGGTCTACACCTTCGGCCCGACCTTCCGCGCCGAAAACAGCAACACCACCCGCCATCTGGCCGAGTTCTGGATGATCGAGCCGGAGATCGCCTTCGCCGACCTGATGGAAAACGCGCAGATCGCCGAGGACTTCCTCAAGTACCTGTTCCGCGCGGTGCTCGACGAGCGCGGCGACGACCTGGCCTTCATCGCCGAGCGCGTCCAGCCCGATGCGATCACCCGCCTGGAGACCTTCGTCAACTCGCCGTTCGAACGCATCGACTACACCGATGCGATCGCGCTGCTGCAGAAGTCCGGGCAGAAATTCGAGTTCCCGGTCGAATGGGGCCTGGACCTGCAGACCGAGCACGAGCGCTGGCTGACCGAACAGCACGTCGGCCGTCCGGTGGTGGTGCTGAACTACCCCGAGCACTTCAAGGCCTTCTACATGCGCCTCAACGACGACGGCAAGACCGTCGCGGCGATGGACGTGCTGGCGCCCGGCATCGGCGAGATCATCGGCGGCAGCCAGCGCGAAGAGCGCCTCGATGTGCTCGACACGCGCATGGCGCAGTTCGGCCTGGACCCGGCGCATTACGACTGGTACCGCGATTTCCGCCGCTACGGCACCGTGCCGCACGCCGGTTTCGGCCTCGGCTTCGAGCGTCTGGTGGTGTACGTCTGCGGACTGAGCAACATCCGCGACTCGATCGCCTACCCGCGCGCACCGGGCAGCGCCGAGTTCTGATCCGCACCCGCCTCGCGCGGCCCGTGTTCGTCATCCCGTCGCCCGGTTCGTTCCGTGCTCGTGATCCCCGCGCAGGTGGGGATCCAACGATCTCGGGGTTCTCGCACGAAGGGCCCTGGATCCCCGCCGACGCGGGGATGACGGCCTGGAAGTTCGACGTGATCAGGCGGGAGCCCCCGCGGCCTCGCGCCGCTTTACCCCGCCATGGCCGCGGCACATGATGGCTCCCGACATCGATTCAGGCCCTCGGGCCGCAGAGGTAAGACGTACGTGATCCTGTTCCTGGCCCTGACCTTCGTCGGCATCGCGATTTCCGCGTTCTGCGCGTTCGCGATCTTCTGGCCGCTGGCCCTGGTCCATCTGCGCGACCGCCATCCGGCCCTGCGCGGCGAACTCGGCGAAGCCGCGTTCGCCAATCCCTCGGCTTGGCTGTGGCTGCTGCGCCAACGCTATCGCGTCGCCACCGACCGCAATCTCGACGGGCTGGCCACGCCGGCCCGGGTTTCGCTGCTGATCGTGTTCGCCTCGCTGGCCTGTGCGGGCCTGCTCTGGCTGCTTTCCATGATGGTGCCCTGATGAACGAAAACGAATACGCCCCCGATTCCACCCCGGCGTCCGGCGACGGCCAATGGTGGCTGGCCACCCTCGGCCGTACCGTGGTCTGGGCGCGTTTGCGCATACGCGAGGCCGGCACCGCCGAGGTCTTCGACAGCGACGCCAATACCTTGTCCTACGACAGCGAAGACACCGCCCGTGCCGCGCTGATGGACGCCGAGTTCGTCGAGCTCGAAGGTCTGGACGAGGACGACGCGCAAGCGCGCGGCTTCGCCCTCGACGAATTGCTGCCGCCGCAGGCCCAGGACGACGAGACGCTGGGCACGCTGATGATCCAGAAACTGCCGCAGCGCCACTGAGCCCGACGCCATGTACCTGCCGCGCGCCTTCGCCGAAACCGACCTGGGCGCGCTCGACCGCCTGGCCGACGCCTACGACTTCGCCAGCCTGATCACCGTGCGCGACGACGCACCGACAGTCAGCCACCTGCCCCTGCTGTACCGGCGCGACGGCGAGCAGGTCGAACTGCGCGGCCATTGGGCGCGCCCGAACCCGCAGGCGCGCCACGCCGGCCCGGCCCTGGCGATCCTGCAAGGCCCGCACGCCTACGTATCCCCAGGCTGGTACACGGACAAGGAAAGCGCGGCGCGGGTGCCGACCTGGAACTACGCCATCGCCCACCTGCACGGCGAGCTGCAGACTTTCGAAGACGAGGCCGGCCTGGCCCGACTCGTCGACGACCTCAGCGCCCGCCACGAAGGCCGCATCGGCAGCGACTGGCGTTTCGAAGTCGAACGCGAAGAACTGCGCCGACAATTGCGCGGCATCGTCGGCTTTCGCTTCAAGGTCGAACGCATCACCCTGAAGTTCAAACTCAGCCAGAACCAGCCCCTGGCCAATCGCGAAAACGTCGCGACCCAGTTGCAGGCGCAGGACCGCGACGACAGTCGCGCGGTCGCCGCGCTGATGCGCGAGCGCATGAGCCTACCGAGCAGCGGAGACTGATATGGATCTGAACTTGAGCGGCAAGCACGCCCTGGTCTGCGGCGCCTCCGAAGGCATCGGCCGAGCTGCCGCGGACGAGCTGGCCTTGTTGGGCTGCGACGTGACCGTGCTGGCGCGCCGGGCCGACGCCCTCGCCGCGGTGGCGCAGGCCTTGCCGCGCACCGGCGCGCAGGCGCACGGCTGGATCGCCGCCGACGTCGCCGACGCGGCCGCCCTCGCCGCCCAGGTTGAAGCACTGGCAGCCGGCAAGCCGGTGCAGATCCTGGTCAACAACACCGGCGGCCCGCCCGGCGGCCCGGCGCATACCGCCCTCGACAGCGCCTACCTCGACGCCTTCCAGCGTCACCTGCTCGCCAACCAGACCCTGGTGCGCGCAGTGCTGCCCGGCATGCGTTCAGCGCAATGGGGCCGCGTGGTCAACGTGATCTCCACCTCGGTCAAAGAGCCGATCGTCGGCCTCGGCGTGTCCAACACCATCCGCGGCGCTGTCGCCAGTTGGGCCAAGACCTTGTCGCGCGAGCTCGGCGCCGACGGCATCACCGTCAACAACGTCCTGCCCGGCTACACCCAGACCGCGCGCATAGAACAGATCATCGGCGACCGCGCCCGCAACAGCGGGCAGACGCCGGATGCGGTGATCGAGGCCATGCGCAAGACGGTACCGGCGAACCGCTTCGCCGCCCCGGGCGAGATCGCCGCCTGCATCGCTTTCCTTTGCTCCCCCGCCGCGGCTTACGTCAACGGCGTAAGTCTCGCCGTCGATGGTGGGCGGATGCAGTCGATTTGATGATTCGACCAATGCCTTCGCCTTAAGAGAATGGGTTCGTGCCGAATTCGGCGGCGTCCCACTGTAGGAGCGGCGTGAGCCGCGACCGAGGGACGCGCAGGGAGAACAACGCCGGCGCTACGCATCGAGGCGGCGTGCTTTCGCGAGGGTAGGAGCGGCGCAAGCCGCGACCGCGCTGTTTCGATCTCGCGGCGCATCGCTCACGCAAGATCAATATCTAGATCAAACGCCAAAAGCTTCCGCCACTAAAGCGGCGGGTTACTTTCTTTTGTCATAAGCAACAAAAGAAAGGTAACCAAAGAAAAATGCTTTGTTTTGAATCACCAGCCCGCACGAGCGATGCATACGCGGGGGTTTTTCATACGGGACATCCCTGTCCCGATGAAAAACGGCGCGCATCCCTGCGCGCCGCCCTCCGGGTCTTCTGTTGCCTTCGCGAGTACGAAGCGACGCACAGCAACAACCAAGGCCAAACCACGGCCGAGGACAGGATTTGACGTCGCCTGCGAAATATCGTCGCCATCCACAGTTCGTGGTCGCGGCTTGCGCCGCTCCTACAGTGGTCGATCACCGTTGCCGTTTCCGTTGCCTTGAAAGCTTGGCGCAGCTACGAACTTGCGATGCAACCGTAGACCCGAAGGGCGGCGCACGGGACGTGCGCCGTTTTTCGATAGGACAAGGATGTCCTATCGAAAAATCCCGGCGCGCGCATCGCACTCGTGGCCTGTGCCTTGCAAGGAGAGCCCTTTTCTTTGGTTAGCTTTCTTTTGGGCTTAGCAAAAGAAAGTAACCCGGCCGCGTTAGCGGACGGAAGCTGTAGATGTTGCTTCATCGCTTTGCAGTAAAAAACGCAGCAACCGCCAGTTGCACGGTCGCGGCTTGCGCCGCTCCTACCCTGGCGAAAGCACGCCGCCTCGATGAATATCATCGGCATCGTTCCCTCTGCGCGTCCCGCGGTCGCGGCTCACGCCGCTCCTACAAAGGACCCGCGGTCCTGACCGTCGCTACCTCTACGACTCGACCCCTGCTCCAACCAAAATCCGTCCCCGCCGCGAGCGCTCCAACCACCACACTCCCGCACTGACGAACAGCCAGCCCAGAAACCACGGCCACGACGCACCGCGCTGAACCTGCGCAGACGAGGCCGAATCCACCGGCGACGAAGCCGCAGCAGTCGGCGATCGCGCCTGGGCCATCAACCTCAAGGTCGCCTCACGCAGCTCGCTCGCGCGCAAGCCCGGCGCCTCGTTGCGTCCACGTACCGCGAAGGGTTGCGCGCGCTCGCCTTGGCGCGCCACATGCCAACCCGCCTCGTCAGGCCAGAAGGCAGCACAACGCTCATTGCCACTGGCCGGGTCGATCAACAGATGAATGTCCCGCCCCTGCGGCGTACGTACCAGCGCCCCATCGCTCAAGCCGCACAGCGAGACGCGCCGGTCCTGCCGCGCCTCGCCATCGATCCGCAGCATCGGCTTCGACTGGGCCCGCGCCAGTGCGCCAAAAGCGGCGCTCCACCATTGCCCATGCAGATCGTCGCGGCCGACCAGGGTCAGGCGGAAGCTGTCGCTCAGCGTCCACAAGCCGAACCGGCCGCGCCCGACACTGCGCCAACTGGCGAAGGCCTTGCCGTCCACACCACGCAGCAGGCTATGCGCACCGGCGCCGTCGAGGGTGAGCGCGCGTCGGTTCAAGACCGGCAACTCTGCCACCGCCTCATCGCGGCTACGCGGCGCGTCGTTCGTGCCCGGGCCTATGCGCGCGCGGGTCGCCGCTTCATCCACGCTCGATGGCGGCAAGCGCACTTCGACCGAGTCCGCACCGGCGCTGAGTTCGAAGCCCAGCGCCCGCAGTTGCGTGCGCGTGCGTGACGACAAAGGGCCGCCGATGCGCAGCAGCACGCCGAGGCCGTCGCGCATGGCGCCGAGCAAGGCAGCACGCTGCGATTCGCCCAAGCCTTCCCAGACGCGTTCGTCCAGCACGACCAGATCGAAACCGGCGAAGGTCGAGACGTTCAAATTCAGCGGTGCATCGCCGAGCTGCAGCCCAGCGCCGACATCGATCTGGGTGTGCAGCTTGATCCCGGCGTCCGAGGCCCAGCGTCGCAGGTACTTCAATTCCGGACTCGGTGCGCCGGCCAGCACCAGCACTCGCAGCGGCGTGTCGGCGACTACCGACAAGGGCAGCTCGATCTCTTCGGCGACGTTCTGACGCGCGTCACGCAAACGCAGCCTGAAATTCATCAAGCCCGGCACGCGTGCGATGGCGCCGACCCGGAAAACGCCGTCCGCCGCCAAGGTGGCGCGATCCACCCGTTGCAGGCCCGGGTCGAGCAATTCGACCACCGCACCGGGCATCGCTTCGACTCGTCCGGTCACGCTGAACGCGCCGCCGCCGGCGACTTCGCGCGGCGCCCACAGACCGCTCAGTCCGCGTGGCAACGGCGTCGGCTGCCATTCGATCGTCAAGCCGCGTGCGGCATCGCGATCGCGCGGCTCGAGGCCGGCGCCGAGCAGGCGCAGCCGCTGCGTGCCGGGATGGCGACGCAGCCCAGTGGCGAGGTCGGGTACGCGTTCGCTGTCGGTCGAAGCCGTGGCCTCCGGCAAGGCGATGCGGGTCTCGCCGACGATCGTGGCGTCGCTCGCGCTCGCACCGGCCGTCGCCACCACCATGCTGCCGGCTTCGCCGTACTGCAGCGGCGGGAACAACGCGAGATACAGCAAGGCCGCCATCAACGGCTGCGCGATCAGCAACAGCGCAAGCCGCCAGCCGCGCGCACGCGTCCCGGCCTCGGCGCGGTATTGCCGCAGGATCAGGCTCGCCATCGCCAGCACGGCGGCGAGGCCGAGCAATCCGGCGATCGCGGCTTCGAGATTGCCTTGCAGGCCGCTATCGAGATCGATGGCGCCGATCATCGCCGGGCCTCCTGCTGCAAGGCCTCGAAGTAGCGCCGGTCGATTGCATCGCCCTGCCCGCGTCGTTGCACGCTCGCCGGCGGCCGCGTCAGCAGCGGCCACAGCAGGCGTCGCAGCTCGGCGCGGCAACGCAGGCATTCGGGTTCGTTGCGCAAGGCCTCGAAAGCGGCGGCGAAGGCCAAGGGATCGGGCGCGCGCGATTCGTGCTCGCGCAACCAACGCTGCAGACCGGTGTAGTCGATCGGGGCCGGCTTCGTGGCCGTGGCCGTGGCCGTGGCCGTGGCCGTGGTCGTGCTCAGGCTCGATTCCAGATCGCGCCACAGCGATTCGAGCAAAGGATCGGCCGCGTTCGCCGCGACCAGCATCTCGCCGCGTCGCGCCAATCCGGCGCGTTCGCCGCTCAAACGGCGGCTTTCGTCGATCGGCGGCAGCTCGGGGCCGACCCGGGCCAGGTAGATGCGTGTGGCCTGCTGCACTTTCTTGATGAAGCCCAACGCCTTGTACGCATACGGCAGCGCCTGCTGCGGGTGGCCCTGGCGCAGATGCAATTCCGACTGCCACATCTCGTCGAGCGCGGCCTTGAGCAGCTTGCGCGTATCCGGATCGAGCAAGGTCGCGGCCTCGGCGTGATCGTGGGTATGCCCGAATTGCTCCAGCACCGAGCCTTCCTCGCCGAAGCTCGGCGCCGCCGGCTTCGGCGTGCGCGCATGCTCATCGTGTTCGTCCGGCGTGGCGGCATTCGCGCCCTCGTTCTTATTCGCAGCCGCATGCTCGTCGTGCGGCTCGGCTTCGTCGCGGTCGTTGGTCGGCAACCGCGGCGCGCCTTCGGATTCCTCGCCGAGGAATTGGCCGTAACGCAGGCGCAACAGGCGCTGGTCGACACCGATCGCGTCGGAGCGCTCGATAAAACCAGGTGCGTCGAGTTTGCGCCGCTGCGCGATCAAGGCCTCGGCGTCGATGATGATCTGGCGCTGGCTGCGGAAATACGCCGGCAAGGTGGTCTTGACCATGCCGTCCAGGCCGGTCGCCTCGCTGCCCAGGTCGGCCGGCCAGCGCAGGATCAGGCTCGGGCTCAGCGCCGTCTGCGGCTTTGGTGAGCGATTGTCGTCGACGCTGAGCTGGACGATCAGATCGTCGCCGCTGGCGAAGCCGAGGCTGGCCAGGTCGAGACGCTGCACATAACGCTTGCCGGTCGCGGTGCCGGTGCCGCGCAGGCTGAGGCGCTGCTCGCGGAAGGTGATGTTCTCGCCGCTGCCCTGGGCCAGGGTGATGCGCAGTTGCGCATTCGCGGCCAGGCCGTAGTCGTCGCTGGCCTCGAACTCCAGCGGCCAACTGCGCTGGCCCGCGCTCATCAGGCTCAGGCCGCGGTCGGGTTCGAGCACACGCAATTGCGGGGCGCGATCGGGGCTGACGTCGAGCCGGTAAAGACGGCGCGTCTGCGCATCCGCTGCGGCGGTGGCGACGATGCGGTACAGGGCGGGCTTGGCCAGCACGCGCTCGGCGCTCCAGCGCCCATCGGCTTGGCGGGCTAGCGGCAAGCGCTGGCCGTCGTGGAAGACCAGCTCGGCCGCGCTCGGCTGCGGCTCGAAACGCAGGTTCCAGCGCAGGCGCGCGTTCTCTGGCACGCGCCCTTCGAGCGTGGGTTCGCTGCGCGGCGGCAAGCGCGTATAGGCCGGTGGAACGATGCGCAGGCCTTGTTCGATCAGCCGCGGTTGCCCGGGCAAGGCAGCGACCTGCGGCGCCGGCGACAAGGCTTCGAGATCCTGCGCGCCGCTTTGCCCGCGCGGCCACAACCCGACCGCGATCAAGGCCGCCACGGCCGCTAGTGTCGACAGCAGCAGGCGCCGTGCCGACCAGGCCGGGCGCAAGTCGGGGCCGTTCGCGGTTTCGATGCGTTCGCGCAGCCGCGTCTGCTGCAAGCGCTGCAGACCATTCAAGCTCTCGCCCGATACGAACAGCAGATCGGCGCTGTCGTCCATGTCGCCGCGGCTGGCGTTGAGACGACGCGCGAGCCAGGCCTCATCGAGACGCCGGGCTTCGTTCCAGACGAAAGCGACGAGCGCCGCGCAGACCACGACCGCAACCACCAGCGCGCCCGCGATACCTTGCAGGCGCCACGCCAGCGCCGCCGCAACCACTGCCCACGGCAGCAGCCACAGAGCCAGATCGAAACCGCGACGCATTCGCGCCGAACGCAGCCAAACCGACAGGATCGTCGCCGCGCTCATGGCGTCGCCCCGCGTCGTGCGCGCGTCGCCAACCAGCGTTCGAGCACGAACACCAGCGCGATCAGCAGCGCCAACCACAGGCGCAGGTCGCGTGGCGGCAAGGCATGGACCGCAGCGCCGGTCGCCGGCGCATGGTCTTTAGCCGAGACCCGAGAAGGCGCGGGAACGGTTGGCTCGAACAAGCCACGCAAACGTTGCGGAAAGCCTGGTTCGAGCAAGTCGGGCATGGCCTGCGGCGCCACCGCGCGGGTCAGCCGCATGAGCCGGCCGCGGCCGAACGCGATGCCTTCGACCAGGACCGCACCGGACGCATCGCGCCACAACGGTGCGCGCGGCGAGGACACATCGCCCGGCCAATCGCTGCCGGCATCGAGCAGCACGCGACCGCCGTTGCGGACGAACTCGCGCACCTGCGCCGGCACCGCGCCGGGCACCAGCCAGATCAACTCGCGGCTGTCGGCCGGCCATGGCTGCATACTCGGTGCTGCCGAACCCTGCTTCGGCGAGGCCGGCGTCGCCGGATCGCGCCAGGCGGCGATCGCGGCGCGCAGATACGGCAAGGCCGCGGCGCGATCGGCGGCATAGCGGATCGCCGGCGACGGCGCAGCGGTGTCGTGGATCGGGGCCGCAGTCGGCGTCGCGCCCGGCACGACCCGCCATTCGACCGGCCGCGACAACTGCGGCCGTTGTCCGTCGGCGCCGCCCATCCGCTCGGGCACGAACACGGTCAGCGCCGCAGCCGCCGGCAGGCTGGCATCGAGCTCGCGCAACAAACTGGACAGCGGCACCGGCGTAACGGGTTCAGCGGCATCCAGACCCGGAAAACCCAGCGCGAGCCAATGCAGGCGCGCATCCGAAGCGGCCGCCTGAGTGCGTGCGGCCTGCGCGTCGACGCCGGGCGCGACCACGATCCACGGCCGCGCACTCTCGGCGCCGAACAACACCGGACGCGCCAGCCATAGCGCGAGCAAGGCCAGCAACAACAGGCGCAGCAGCAACAGCGGCCATTCGTCGAAGCGGATGCGGTGACGCGGCTTGGGCCGCTGCCGCAACCAGCGCAGGGCGGCGAAATCGGTCGGGCGCTGTTCGCTACGCCGCGCCAGGTGGATCAACAGCGGCAAGACCAGAGCCGTCAAGGCGGCCAGCGCGGCGGGCAGCAGCAGACTCAGGTTCACGCCTGCTCCGCCATGTCGCGGGCGCCGAACAAACGTCGCAGCGGCAGATCGAGCGCCTCGTCGAGCACGTATTCGGTGTGGCGGATACCGCAGGCATCCAAGCGCGCATCGAGCGCCTTGCGCGCGGCGGCGAATCGGTCGAGGAACTCATCGCGCAAGGCGGCGCCGTCGCCGAGCAGTTCCTCGCCGGTCTCAGGGTCGCGGAACCGGTAGCCGCCGCGGAACGGGAAGTCGCGCTCCTCGGCGGTCAGGATGCGGATGCTCAATACCTCGCGCCGCGCCGATGCGAGCCGCTCGGCGATGGCGACCGCGCCCTCATCGCGGCCGTCGTCGAAACCGTCGCCGATCATCAGCACCAGGTCGCCGGCGGCGATGCGTTCCCACAGCGGCCGCAGGCGTTCCGCGCTCGGCCAGGCGCCCTGCGCCGACAAGCCGTGCAGTTCCAGCCACAAACGGTCGCGTTGGCGCGCACCGGTGGCCGGCGCCACCAGGCGCACGCCATCGTCGCGCAAGGCGATCATGCCGAAGCGGTCGCCCTGGCGCAGCGCCAGCTCGGCGACGCAGGCCGCCAAGGCCTTGGCGGCGTCGAGCCGCGACCAATCCGGGCGCGCCGCATCGTACTGATTCATCGACGCACTGGCGTCGATCAACAACCAGACCGCGAGCGGGCTCTCGCGCTCGGCTTCGCGCACGAAGAAACGGTCCGAGCGCGCATACAACTTCCAGTCGACCTGGCGCAGCTCGTCGCCGGGCTCGTAGGCACGGTACTGAGCGAATTCGAGCCCGGCGCCGCGGCTGCGGCTGTTGTGCAGGCCGATGCCGTGGATGCCGACCGCGCGCCGCGACAACAGCCGCAGGCTGCGTAGCCGCGCCCGTACCGCCGGTGGAATGAAATCCTTCACGATGCTCCGGCGCCTGTGCTCAGGCGCCCGGGAACGGCACGCCGCGCAGCAGCGCGGCGATCACGTCGTCGGCGCTCTTCAGCTCGGCCTCGGCAGCGAACGACAGCAGCAGGCGGTGACGCATCACCGGTGCGGCCAGGGCGACGACGTCTTCGCGGGTCGCGGCGTAGCGCCCGTGCAGCAGTGCCCTCGCCTTCGCCGCCAATACCAGCGACTGCCCGGCCCGCGGACCGGCGCCCCACTTCACCCACTGCCGCACTTCCGGCAAGGCGCTTTCGTCGGGACGACTCGCCCGCACCAATCGAGTGATCCAAACCAGCAGGTCGTCGCCGAGGTGCACCTCGCGCACCCGCGACTGCAGCGCGATCATCTCTTCGCCGCCCATCACCCGCGGCACTTCGGCGCTGCGGGTGCCGGTGGTCTGCAACAGGATGTCGTGCTCTTCGCGCTCGCTGGGGTAACCGACGCGGATATGCAACAGGAAACGATCCAACTGCGCTTCCGGCAAGGGATAGGTGCCGGCCTGTTCGAGCGGGTTCTGGGTCGCCAGCACGAAGAACGGCGCCGGCAAGGCATGGGTCACGCCGGCATAGCTGACCGTGCGCTCCTGCATCGCTTCGAGCAAGGCGGCCTGGGTCTTCGGCGGCGTGCGGTTGAGTTCGTCGGCCAGCAGCAGATTCGTGAAGATCGGCCCGGGCTGGAAGCGGAAATGGCGATGGCCGGTACCGTGGTCTTCTTCGAGCAGCTCGGTGCCGAGGATGTCGCTGGGCATCAAGTCGGGGGTGAACTGCACGCGCCGGAACTGCAGTTCCAGCGCCTGCCCCAGCGAGCGCACCAGCAGGGTCTTGCCGAGCCCGGGCACGCCTTCGAGCAGGCAGTGACCGCCGGCCAGCAGGCCGATCAGCAATTGCTCGACCACTTCGTGCTGACCGACGATCGCCTGGGCGATCGCTTCGCGCAGGGTGCCGAGGCGATCGAGCTGCGCCTTCAGTTCGGATTCGTTGCCGCCGGTGGTCGCGTTCGTGTTCATTTCGTCATCCCGAAAGCCAGTACGGATTCTCTCCGTGTTCTTCAAGCAAACAACAATAAGAGCAAGAGCAAAGGCAACAGCAAATCCCCCGCGTCCGCTGCGCGGTCGCCGCCCCCTTTGTCAAAGGGGGCAACAGCAAGTCTGGCATTACCATGCTCTGCCGAGTCCCGAGTCCCGAGCCTCGACTCTCAAGCCCCCAACGCATACATCACGATATTGACCGCGAACTTGGTGTTGTCTTCGGCCAGGAAGCGTTTGTTGCGCCAGTCGTAGTCCCATTCGCAGCCGTAGTCTTTGTTGCTGTACAGCACGCCCAGGCGGCCGTCGATCTCGATGCCTTGCAGGTAGTCGTGGACCAGGTCGTCGCCCCAGCCGTTGAGTTCGAAACCGGTCGCCGGCGGGCCGTCGAAAACGAAGAAGCTGCGGTAGAGGGCATGGTTCTTCGGCAGGCGGCGCAAGGCCTTGGCGCCGAAAATCTTCGCCATCTGTTCTTCGAAGGACTTGGCGAACAGGCCGTCGATGTCGTGGTTGCAGTCGTCGACGAAGACGAAGCCGCCGTTGCGCACATAGCGTTCGAGATTGCGGCGTTCGTCGGGGTTGAACTCGACCAGCTTGTGCCCGGCCAGGTAGCAGAACGGCGCGCCGAGCATCTTCGGGTCGGCCAGGGCCAGCACGTGTTCTTTCGGGTCGACACGCAGGTTGGTGTAGTCGATCAGGGAGGTGATCAGGTTGGCCGGCATGCGCTGGTCGACGTCCCAGTCGCCCGAGTCGTACTTGAGCCGGGTGAACCAGAAGTCGTAGTCGGCGCGGGCCGCCTGCGCCAACGGCGAACGCGCCAGCCAGGCGCCGGCGGCGGCGCCGAGCATCAGGCGCAGGAACTGCGCCCGGTTCACCGGCCCCTGCCTGCGTCGATCTGGTTGCCTGGAACGAGCATGCCCTGCCTCAACCCCATCGGCTATAACGCACGCGCGGTGTTGATGATGTTGACGCCGTTGAAGCGCGTCGTGCTCGACCCGTGCGAGACCGCCGAGACCTGGCTCGGCTGGCCCTTGCCGTCGAAGAACGAGCCGCCAAGGCGGAAGTCGCGTTCGTCGCAGACCGCCACGCAGGCGTTCCAGAACTCCGGGGTGCGGATCTGGTAGGCCGCGTCCTCGACCATGCCGACGACCTGGCCGTTCTTGATCTCGTAGAACAGCTGGCCGCCGAACTGGGCGTTGTAGCGTTGCTGGTCGATCGAGTAGGAGCCGCGGCCGTGCACGTACAGGCCACGTTCGACGCCCTTGATCATCTCGGCCACGCTGAGCTTGTTCTTGCCCGGCCTCAGCGAAACATTGGCCATGCGCTGGAACTGCACGCTCGACCAGGAATCGGCGTAGCTGCAGCCGTGCGATTGCGTGTGGCCGAGCAGATGCGCCTCGTCGCGGGTGGCCTGGTAGTCGACCAGGATGCCGTCGCGGATCAGGTCCCATTCGCGGGTCTTGACGCCCTCGTCGTCGTAGCCGACCGCGCCGAGGCTGCCGGGGCGGGTCTTGTCGGCGACGAAGTTGACCAGCTCGCTGCCGTAGCGATAGCCCTGCTCGCGCTTGTCGAGGGTGGCGAAACTGGTGCCGGCGTAATTGGCCTCGTAACCGAGCACGCGGTCGAGTTCGAGCGGGTGGCCGACGTTCTCGTGGACGGTCAGGAACAGGTTGGAGGGGTCCAGCACCAGGTCGTACTTGCCCGGTTTCACCGACGGCGCCTTGAGCTTGGCGCGGGCGTGCTTCGCGGCGGCGACCGCGTCTTCCATCACGTCGTAGGAGCGGCCGTAGCCGGTCAGACCACCGGGCAACGCGACCTTGCCGGCCGGATCGGCGTCGAGGTATTCGTAGCCCATGCCCATCGGCGCCGACAGACCATCGCGGGTGCGGAACTTGCCGCTGGCCTTGTCGACCGCGGTCGCGGTCAGCGGCAGCCAGATGCGGTGGATGTCCTGATCGATGTAGCTGCCGTCGCTGGAAGCGAAGTACTTCTGCTCGTTGATCACGAACAGGGTCGAGTTGACGTAGTCGGCGCCGGCCTTGAGCGCGGCGGCGTTGACGCCGAGCAGCAACTCGACTTTCTCCTTGATCGGCACCGCCATCGCGTTCTTGCGCAGCGGCGTGGCCCAGCGCGTTTCGCCGACGCCGTCGACCGGCGCCAGCTCGACCTTGCGGGTCTGCACGCGCGCATTGGCGCGGGCGATGGCCAGCGCTTGACGCGTGGCCGCGGCGACCGCGTCCGGCGTCGAGGCATCGGTGGCGGCGAAGCCCCAGGCGCCCTGGCTCAGCACGCGGATGCCGACACCGGCGGATTCGCCGTTGACGATGTTGCGCACCTGCGCCTCGCGGGTCACTACCGATTGGCGCAGGTAGCGGCCGATGCGCACGTCGCAGTAATCCGCTCCGCCCTCGCGGGCGGCGTTCAGCGCGGTGTCGGCCAGGCGCCGCCGGCGCGCGAGGTCGGGCGGCTCCAGCAAGGCCTCGGCGGCAATCGCGCGGCCGTAGGGCAGCGCGAGGCCGGCCAGGCCGAGGCCGGTGAAACTGAGAAAATCGCGTCGTTGCATCGGGCGGCTCGGGTTCGGCGGAATCACTGGGCGGACGGCTGAAGGAACGCTGAGGCAGCGAACCGAGACGGGCGGCGCGCCGGATCGCCGGCTGCGCCGCCCTTCAAGCGTTGATCAAACCGCGTCCGACAGCGAAGTGAAGGTGAAATCGCGCAGCTTCATCGGCGGGATCATCATCACGAAGCTGGACTCGTCGCCGGCCACGCGCACCGGCCGGCCGAGTTCCTCGATGTTGTTGAGCATGATCACCGGCGACTCGTTGAAACGGAAATTCTTCACCGGGTGCTTGATCACGCCGTTCTCGATGTAGAAGGTACCGTCGCGGGTCAGGCCGGTCAGCAGCACGGTCTGCGGGTCGACCATGCGGATGTACCAGGTGCGGGTGACCAGGATGCCCTTCTGGGTGCCCTTGATCAGCTCGGCGGTGGACTTGTCGCCGCCGGCCATGAGCAGGTTGCCGGGCGTGCCGACCGCGCGCTTGCCCTGCTTCTTGGCCCAGAAGCGCGAGTAGTCGAGCGCGCTGACCTTGCCGTTCTCGACCACCGACATTTTCTCGCGCGCCAGGCCCTGCGCATCCCACGGCAACACCGGAGCGCGCGGGTCCCAGGGGTCGGCACTGATGTTGACGCGCGGGTCGTAGACCTGCTCGCCGAGCTTGTTGCCGCCGCCTTTCTTCGACAGGAAGCTGCGGCCTTCGTCGGCCTGGCGCGCGTCGAAGAAATTCATCATGAACGAGATCAGCCCGGCGGCGGCGGCCGGTTCCAGGATCACCGTGTACTTGCCCGGCTCCAGCGCCTTGGCCTCGGCCGACTCGGTGGCCTTGCGCATGGCGATGCGCACTTCGTTGTCGGCCTTGAACTCGCCGGCGTCCTTGAGGTTGCGCCCGACCCAGCCGGAACCGCGGCCGTCGTCGGTGCGCACGGTGCAGGTGTAGTCGAAGTTGGTCGCCTGCTGGTAACCGAAGTTGCCCTTGCTGTTGGCCACCGCGACGAAGCTCTGGCCGTCTTCGAGGAAACCGGCGGCGGTGAGCTTGTCGGCGCGGCACGGCGCGATCGAGTCGGCTGCGACCTGGGCGCGGAACTCGGGCGTGATCGCCGCGGTCGTGGCGCTGAAGGTCGGGCTAGGCTTGTAGCTTTGTTTGTCGATCGCTGGCATGAACTCCGGGTTTTCCGGCGCCAGCCTGGCCAGGTCTTCGGCGCGGCGGACCACGCGTTCGAGCGCTGCATCGTCGAACTCATTGATGCTGGCGGTGCCGACGCGGTTGCCGAAGGCCGATTGCACGGCCAGGTTGCTGTTGCTGACGATGCCGCTGGTGGACACGTTGTTCAGGGCGAAACGGATGTTGCCGGCGATCGAACCGGTCAGGGTCGCGGTGCACTCGTCGGCCTTGGACAGCGCAATGACCTTGTCGAGGATGGCCTTGGCTTCGGCTTCGGTGAAGATGCTCATGGGTGGATTCTCCTGCGCCGGTCAGCCGAGCTTGCGGGCGGTGTTGATGACGTTGACGCCGTTGAAGCGCGCCGTGCTGGAACCGTGCGAGACCGCCGAGACCTGGCCCGGCTGGCCCTTGCCGTCGAAGAACGAGCCGCCGAGGCGGTAGTCGCTTTCGTCGCAGACCGCGACGCAGGAGTTCCAGAATTCCGGGGTGCGGATCTGGTAGGCCACGTCTTCGAGCATGCCGGTGATCTTGCCGTTCTTGATCTCGTAGAACAGCTGGCCGCCGAACTGGGCGTTGTAGCGCTGCTGGTCGATCGAGAAGGAACCATCGCCGACGATGTAGATGCCGTTCTCGACGTCCTTGATCATGTCGGCGACGCTGAGTTTGTTCTTGCCCGGCGCCAGCGACACGTTGGCCATGCGCTGGAACTGCACGCTCGACCAGGAGTCGGCGTAGCAGCAGCCGTCGGACTCGCTTTTACCGAGAATGTGGGCCTGGTCGCGGATGGTCTGGTAGTCGACCAGGGTGCCGTCCTTGATCAGGTTCCAGCGCTTGGTCTTGACGCCTTCGTCGTCGTAGCCGACCGCGCCGAGGCTGCCCTGCTGAGTCTTGTCGGCGAACACCGTGACCTGGTCGCTGCCGTACTTGAAGCCGCTCTTGAGCTTGTCGACGGTGGCGAAGCTGGTGCCGGCGAAGTTGGCCTCGTAGCCGAGCACGCGGTCGAGTTCGAGCGGATGGCCGATCGATTCGTGGATGGTCAGCCAGGTGTGCGAGGGGTCCAACACCAGGTCGTACTTGCCCGGCTTGACCGACGGCGCGGTGAGCTTCTGCCGCGCCTGCTTGGCGGCGGCGACCGCGTCTTCGAGCATGTCGTAAGAGTTGCTGTAATTGACCACGCCGTTCGGCGAGACGGTCTTGCCCGAGGCCGCACCGTCGAGGTATTCGAAGCCCATGCCCATCGGCGAGGACAGGCCTTCGCGGGTGCGGAACTTGCCGCTGGCCTTGTCGATCGCGGTGATCGTCATCGGCGCCCAGATGCGGTGCACGTCCTGGTCGATGTAGGAGCCGTCGGTCGAGGCGAAGTACTTCTGCTCGTTGACCAGGAACAGCATCGAGTTGACGAAGTCGGCGCCGGCCTTGACCGCGGCGGCGTTGACCCCGAGCAGCAGGTCGACCTTGTCCTTGATCGGCACTTCCATGGCGTTCTTGCGGATCGGCGTTTTCCACGCCACCTCGCCGACACCCGGGGTCTTGGCCAACACCACGGGTTGGGTCTGGGTCTTGGAGTTCGCGCGGGCGATGGCGGCCGCCTGCTGCGCCGCCTCGGCCACGCTCTTGGCGTTCAATTGGTTGGTCGCGGCGAAGCCCCAGGCGCCGTTGACCAGCACGCGGATGCCGATGCCGGTCGACTCGGTGTTGACCACGTTCTGGACCTTGTCCTCGCGGGTGATGACGAACTGGCGCAGATAACGGCCGATGCGCACGTCGCAATAGGTCGCGCCCGCGCCTTTCGCCGCGGTCAGCGCGGTGTCGGCGAGTACCTTCTTCTTGGCCACGTCCAGCGGCGTCAACAGGGCTTCGGCGGCGATGGCGCTGCCGTAGGGAATCATCAGCCCGGCGATGCCGAGCCCCGACATGGTCAGGAAGTTGCGTCTATCCACTAGATTGTTCCGCCGTTGTGGGCCCGATCGGCAGTGCTGGATGCCGCCGCAAGGCATGGATGAAAGTCACCTCTCGGAATGTGCGCAGTGCCTGCGCGGGCAGTCAAGTGCCGGGAGACAGTGACTCGCGATGCCGCCGTTGCGCCGATCGGAGTTGCCGATACGAGACAGGGGACGCAGCGATTCATCTGATTTCGCGGTAATTCGCGTGTGTTACCGACCGCCCGCGCCGGTCGTCGCGAGCGCAGATGGCGATTTTGCTGCAGCGCATCTGGGCCAACAGTCATGCATGACTTTGGTCATGGCCGCGCGCCACGGACCGGTTCGGCAAAGTCGCAGGCGCCGTCATTGCACGCCACTCGGCCTGCGAACGCCGCGTCCGCCTCGAAACGCACGCAGATCTCAAACCCCGCCGTCACCGAACCGCGACCTGCCGCCGCCCCACGCTATGGGCGCTGCCGCGCCCACGCGTTAAGCTTGGCGCATGCACAGATTCCGGCACTGGATCGACGGCCAGGCGCGCGATGCGGTCGGCGGTCGTTGGCTCGATGTCCACGACCCCGCCAATGCGCAAGCGTATGCGCAGGTCGCGGCCGGCGACGCCGCCGACGTCGAGCTCGCGGTCGCCGCGGCCCGGGCCGCGTTCCCGGCTTGGTCGGCCCTGCCCCACAGCGAACGTGCGCGCTGGCTCGAAGCCCTGGCCAGCGCCCTGGAGGCGCGGCTGGAGGACTTCGCCAGCGCCGAATCGCGCGACGCCGGCAAGCCGATCCGCCTGGCCCGCGAGGCCGAGATCCCGCGTGCGGTCTCCAACCTGCGCTTCTTCGCTCACGCCGCGACCCAGTTCGCCAGCGAATCCCACCACGGCCAGGCCGGGCTCAACTACACCCTGCGCGCGCCGCTCGGGGTGGTCGCGACGATCTCGCCGTGGAACCTGCCGCTGTACTTGTTCACCTGGAAGATCGCCCCGGCGCTCGCGGCCGGTAATACGGTAGTCGCCAAACCGTCCGAAACGACCCCGGCCACGGCCAGTATGCTCGGCGAGCTGGCCGCCGAAATCGGCTTCCCACGCGGTGTGCTCAACATCGTCCACGGCCTCGGCCCCGAGGTCGGCGAACCGATGGTCCGGCACCCGGCGGTGCGCGCGATCTCGTTCACCGGCAGCACCGCGGTCGGCCAGCGCATCGCCGGCATCGCCGCGCCGCTGTTGCGCAAGGTCTCGCTGGAGCTCGGCGGCAAGAACCCGACCCTGGTGTTCGCCGACAGCGACTGGCGCGCCCACCTCGACACCCTGGTGCGCTCGGCGTTCCAGAATTCCGGGCAGATCTGCCTGTGCGGCTCGCGCGTGTTGATCGAACGCTCGATCTACGACGAAGTCCGCGACGCCCTGGTCGAACGCGCGCAGGCGCTGAAGATCGGCGAGCCCGACGACGAGAGCACCGCGCTCGGCCCGCTGGTGTCGCGAGCGCATTACGACAAGGTCCTGGCCGCGCTCGAACGCGCGCGCAGCGAAGGCGGCCGAGTGCTGTGCGGCGGCCACGCCCTCGACCGGCCCGGCTGGTACGTCGCGCCGACGGTGATCGAAGGCCTCGGCCCGGACTGCGCGAGCAATCGCGAGGAGATTTTCGGCCCGGTCGTGACCTTGCAGGCCTTCGACGACGACGCCCAGGCGCTGGCCCTGGCCAATGCCGGCGACTACGGCCTGTCGGCGTCGATCTGGACCCGCGACCTCAACCGCGCCCACCGCCTCGCCGCGCAGTTGCGCGTCGGCATGGTCTGGGTCAACACCTGGCTGCAACGCGACCTGCGCACGCCGTTCGGCGGCGTCGGCGCGTCGGGCCTCGGCCGCGAAGGCGGCGCCGAGGCCATGCGTTTCTTCACCGACGCCAAGAACGTCGGCCTTCACCTGGGATGACCGTTGTATGACCCCGTTGCACGACCTGCTTGAACGAAACCGCGAATGGTCCGAGCGCATCAGCGCCGAAGACCCGGAGTTCTTCGCCCGCCTCTCGCGCCAACAGGCGCCCGAATACCTCTGGATCGGCTGCTCGGATTCGCGCGTGCCGGCCAACCAGATCATCGACATGGCCCCGGGCGAGGTCTTCGTCCACCGCAACATCGCCAACGTCGTGGTGCATACCGACCTCAACTGCCTGTCGGTGATCCAGTTCGCGGTCGACGTGCTCAAGGTCAAGCACATCCTCGTGGTCGGCCACTACGGCTGCGGCGGCGTGCACGCGGCCTTGCACGGCCAGCGCCTGGGCCTGGCCGACAACTGGATCCGCCATGTCGGCGACGTCGCCGACAAGCACGTGGCCTGCATCTCGCATGCCCATGCCGAGGAGCGCCACGACCGTTTGTGCGAACTCAACGTGATCGAGCAAGTGCAGAACCTCAGCCTGACCACCATCGTTCGCGACGCCTGGGCGCGTAAGCAGCCGCTCGCCGTGCACGGTTGGGTGTACAGCCTGCGCAACGGCCGCGTCCACGACACCGGCATGAACATCGACAGCTTCGAGGCCCTGCAGGACACCTACGAGCGCGCCGTCGCCACGGTGCACTCGACCCACGGCGGTTCGCCGCGATGAGCGGCGGCGGCATCAGCGCCGCCAAGGCGCCGCGGCCGGTCGGCCTGTACCCGCATGCGCGCCGGGTCGGCGACTTGCTGTTCCTGTCCGGGATCGGCCCGCGCGACGCCGCCAGCAACGCCATCCCCGGCAACGTCCACGACGCCGAGGGCCGCCTGATCGCCTACGACATCGAGCTGCAATGCCGCTCGGTGTTCGCCAACGTCCGCGCCGTGCTCGAAGCCAGCGGCGCCGGTTGGGACGACCTGGTCGACGTGACCGTGTACCTGACCGACATGGCCCGCGATTTCGCCGCCTACAACGCGGTCTGGGCCGAGTATTTCCCCGAGCTCGAACGCGCGCCGTGCCGGACCACGCTCGGCATCACCGCGCTGCCGACACCGATCGCCATCGAACTCAAATGCATCGCCGCCTTCGCTTCGTCGCGAGCCGGCGCACCGCCCGAGGGCAAGTGAATGCTTCCTGGACCGATCAACCTCAGCCAGTGGATCGACGAACACCGGCATCTGCTCAAGCCGCCGGTCGGCAACAAGGTGATTTATCTCGGCGACTTCATCGTCATGGTGGTCGGCGGCCCTAACCAGCGCACCGACTATCACTGGGACGAAGGCCCGGAGTGGTTCTATCAGCTCGAAGGCGAGATGGTCCTGCGCATCCAGGAGGATGGGACGGTGCGCGACATCCCGATCCGCGCCGGCGAGACCTTCCTGCTGCCGCCGCGCGTGCCGCATTCGCCGCAGCGCATGCCCGACTCGATCGGCCTGGTCATCGAACGCAAGCGCCTGGCCCACGAAGACGACGGCCTGATGTGGTACTGCGAACGCTGCAACCACAAGCTGTACGAAGAGTTCTTCCATCTGCACGACATCGAAGCCGACTTCCCGCCGGTGTTCGAGCGTTTCTATTCCTCGCGCGAACATCGGACCTGCATGGACTGCGGCCATCTGAACCCGGCGCCGGGCCGCTACGTGATGCCCGACACCTGAGGCGACGATGCTCAAGATCGACACCCACGCTCATTATCTGCCGCGCGACTGGCCCGACCTGGCGCGCAAGTACGGCGACGAGCGCTTTCCGGTGATCCACCACACCGACGACGGCCGCCACCGCATCTACAAGGACGGCAAGTTCTTCCGCGAGATCTGGTCCAAGACCTGGGACCCGCAGGAGCGCATCGACGACTACGCGCGCTTCGGCGTGCAGGTGCAGGTCATCAGCACCGTGCCGGTGATGTTCAGCTACTGGGCCAAGGCCAACCAGGCCCTCGACCTGCACCAGGCGCTCAACGACCACATGGCCCAGGCCTGCCGCGACTATCCGCGCCATTACGCCGGCCTCGGCACGGTGCCGCTGCAGTCGCCGCGGCTGGCGGTGCAGGAACTCGAACGCTGCATGGACCAGCTCGGCCTGCAGGGTTGCCAGATCGGCAGCCACGTCAACGACTGGAACCTCGACGCACCCGAACTGTTCGAATTCTTCGAAGCGGCCAGCGACCTCGGTGCGGCGATCCTGGTCCACCCCTGGGACATGATGGGCACGCCGAGCATGCCGAAGTACTGGCTGCCGTGGCTGGTCGGCATGCCGGCCGAGCAATCGCGCGCCGCCTGCTGCCTGGTGTTCGGCGGCGTGCTCGAACGCCTGCCGAAGCTGAAGATCTGCCTGGCTCACGGCGGCGGCAGTTTCCCCTACACCATCGGCCGCATCGAACACGGCTTCAACATGCGCCCGGACCTGGTCGCGACCGACAACCCGCGCAACCCGCGCGACTATCTCAACCAGTTCTACTTCGATTCCTGGGTCGCCGACCCGCGCGCACTCGAATACCTGCTCGACACCTGCGGCGTGTCGCGGGTGATGCTCGGCACGGATTATCCGTTCCCGCTCGGCGAACAAACGCCCGGCGCCGGCATCGCCTCGCTCGATCTCGCACCCGCCGACCAGGCGCGGCTGTACCACGGCACCGCGCTGGAATGGCTGGGGCTGTCGAAATCGCGCTTCGAGTGAGTGCCCGGCCCAGCACGCCCTCGCACCCTCGCCTCCTATCACCGCTCCATGTTCCCAGGCCTTTCCCGTGACCGATTTGTCGTCCCCCGCCCATGCCGCCGCGCTCGACGCCGCCGACCCGTTGCCGACCCTGCGCGGCGAATTCCTGGTTCCCCGCCACGGCGAGCAGGAGCAGGCCTATTTCGTCGGCAATTCGCTCGGCCTGCAACCGCGCGGCGCACGCGCGCACGTCGAAGAGGTGCTGGACAAGTGGGCGATGGAAGCGGTCGAGGGCCACTTCACCGGCCAGGCGCAGTGGATGCCGTATCACGAACTGGTGCGCGACCCGCTCGCGCGCCTGGTCGGCGCGCAGCCCGGCGAAGTGATCGCGATGAATTCGCTGACCGCCAACCTGCACCTGATGATGGTCAGCTTCTACCGGCCGACCCGCGAGCGCCCGGCGATCCTGATCGAAGCCGGTTCGTTTCCGTCCGACCGCTACGCCGTCGCCTCGCAGATCGCCTTCCACGGTTTCGACCCGGCCACCGACCTGATCGAGGTCGAGCCCGACGAACCCGGCGGGCTGATCTCGATGGCGACGATCGAACGCGCCATCGCCGAGCACGGCCCGCGCCTGGCCCTGGTGCTGTGGCCCGGCGTGCAATACCGCAGCGGCCAGGCCTTCGACCTGCCGGCGATCGTGCGCCTCGCTCAGGCCCAGGGCGCGGTATGCGGCTTCGACCTCGCCCACGGCGTCGGCAACCTCGAATTGCAGTTGCACGACAGCGGCGTCGACTTCGCGGTGTGGTGCCATTACAAGTACTTGAACTCAGGCCCCGGCGCGGTCGCCGGCTGCTTCGTCCACGAACGCCACGCCCGCAGCGAGCGACCGCGCTTCGCCGGCTGGTGGGGCCACGAAACCTCGACCCGTTTCCGCATGGGGCCTGATTTCGTCCCGACCGCAGGCGCCGAGGGATGGCAGCTCAGCAACCCGCCGATCCTGGGCCTCGCCCCGCTGCGCGCATCGCTGGACCTGTTCGACCGGGTCGGCATGCGCGCCTTGCGCGAGAAGTCGCTGCGCCTGACCGATTACCTGGAAGCCCTGATCCGCGCGCGCCTTGCCGACACCCTCGACATCGTCACCCCGGCCGACCCGGCGCAGCGCGGCTGCCAGCTGTCGCTGCGGGTGATCGGAGGTCGCGGTCTCAGCGGCCGCGCCGCCGGCCGCGACCTGTTCGACTACCTCGCCGGCAACGGGGTACTCGGCGACTGGCGCGAACCCGACGTGATCCGCATCTCGCCGGCGCCCTTGTACAACACCCACGCCGACGTGCTGCGCTTCGCGCGGGCGGTGGAAGCTTGGAGGAGCGCTTGATTCTGCATTCGCTCCAGCCGGATTCGATTTCGTCCAGGCCGCATACGATCCGGCCATACGCATCCTCCTATCGTCATTCCCGCGAAGGTGGGAATAGCGACGGATACGCCGCCCTCGCCCCTATCGCCGACCGCAAGGACCCGACTCCTTGAACAACTCCGTCGTCCCCAAGCACATCACCATCATCGGCGCCGGCCTGGCCGGCGCGCTGCTCGCCACCTTGCTGGCGCGGCGCGGCTGGGAGGTCGATGTCTACGAGAAGCGCGGCGACCCGCGTCTGAAGGGCTATCAAGGGGGACGCTCGATCAATCTCGCCCTGGCCGAACGCGGCCGCCATGCCTTGCGCCTGGCCGGAGCCGACGACGCGGTGATGGCGCAGGCGGTGATGATGCGCGGGCGCATGGTGCATTTCCACGACGGCCGCACCGACCTGCAGCGCTACGGGCGCGACGACAGCGAGGTGATCTGGTCGGTGCACCGCGGCGAGTTGAACCTGATCCTGCTGCAGATCGCCGAAGACGCCGGCGCCCAGCTGCACTTCCATCGCGGCCTGCAATCGGTCGATTTCGAACGCCGCCTGGCGGTGTTCCACGACGACCGCGACGACAGCGCGCACGAGATCGTGTTCGACAGCCTGGTCGGCGCCGATGGCGCCGGCTCGGCCTTGCGCGGGGCGATGAAGCAGGCAGTGGAATTGGGCGAGCGCACCGAGTTCCTCGGCCATTCCTACAAGGAACTGGAGATCCCGCCCTCGCCCGACGGCGGTTTCAGCATCGAGCCGAACGCCCTGCACATCTGGCCGCGCGGCCGTTATATGTGCATCGCCCTGCCGAACGACGAACGCACCTTCACCGTCACCCTGTTCCTGCCCAACGAAGGCGACCCGAGCTTCGAGACCGTGCGCGACGGCGCCGACGCGCGCGCCTTGTTCGAACGCGACTTCGCCGACGCGGTGCCCTTGATCCCGCAACTCGAACAAGACTTCGAGCGCAACCCGGCTGGCCTGCTCGCGACTTTGTATCTGGACCGCTGGCACCTGGACGACCGCGCCGTGCTGCTCGGCGATGCCGCCCACGCGATGGTGCCCTTCCACGGCCAGGGCATGAACTGCGCCTTCGAGGACTGCGTCGCCCTGGCCGAGCGTCTGCTCGCCGACGACGACCGCGCCGCCGCCTTCGCCGCGTTCCAGGCCGAGCGCCTGCCGAGCGCGCGCGCGATCCAGGCGATGGCGCTGGAGAACTATCTGGAGATGCGCGACCGCGTCGATAACGACGATTACCTGCTGCAACGCGCCCTCGAGCACGAACTCGCCGAACGCCATCCCGAGCGCTTCATGCCGCGCTACGCGATGGTGACCTTCCACCGCATGCCCTACGAAGTGGCCTATGCCCGCGGCCTGCAACAACGCGAGCTCCTGGTCGAACTGACCCGGGGCCACGACAGCCTGGCCAGCCTCGACTGGCCCGCGGTCGATGCGCTGGTGCGCGAGCGTTTGTCGCCCCTGCCGGCGGACGATTGATCCCATGCCTGCCAGTTTTCTGTTCTACGACCTCGAAACCTTCGGCGCCGACCCGCGCACGACCCGCATCGCCCAATTCGCGGCGATCCGCACCGATGCCGACCTGAATCCGGTCGACGAGCCGATCAGCGTCTTCGTCAAACCCGCCGACGACCTGCTGCCCTCGCCGGTGGCGACCCTGATCACCGGGATCGCGCCGCAGGACGCCTTGCGCGACGGCGTCAGCGAGGCCGAGATCTTCGCCCTGATCTCCGACGAGATGTCGCGGCCGGAGACCTGCAGCGCCGGCTACAACTCGCTGCGCTTCGACGACGAATTCGTCCGCTACGGCCTGTTCCGCAATTTCTACGACCCTTACGAGCGCGAATGGCGCGGCGGCAACACCCGCTGGGACCTGCTCGACGTGATGCGCCTGGCCCATGCGCTGCGCCCCGAGGGCGTGGTCTGGCCGCAACGCGACGACGGCACTACCTCATTCAAGCTCGAACACCTGGCCGAAGCCAACGGTGTGCGCGAAGGCGACGCCCACGAGGCGCTGTCGGACGTACGCGCCCTGATCGGCATCGCGCGCAAGTTCAAGACCGCGCAGCCGAAGCTGTGGGAGTACGCCTTGCGTCTGCGCGACAAGCGCTTCGCCGCGACCTTGCTCGACATCATCGCGATGACCCCGGCTTTGCACGTATCGCAGCGCTATCCGGCCAGCCGCCTGTGCGCGGCGCCGGTAATCCCATTGGCGCGGCATCCGCGCATCGACAATCGGGTGCTGGTGTTCGACCTGGCCCAGGACCCGGCGGCGCTGTTGCGGCTGGCGCCGGACGAGATCGCCGACCGCTTGTACACGCCGACCGCCGACCTGCCCGAGGGCGAGGAACGCGTCGCGCTCAAGGAAGTGCATCTGAACCGCTGCCCGGCGCTGATCGCCTGGAACCATCTGCGCCCGGCCGATTTCGAACGTCTGTCGATCGACCCGGCCCAGGTCGAGTATCGCGCCGCGCAGATCCGCGAAGCCGGCCCGGAACTGGTCGAGAAAGTCCGCCGCGTCTACGCCAACGACCGCGCCCGCGAACCGTCCGATGTCGACGCCTCGCTGTACGACGCCTTCATCGGCGACGGCGACAAGCGCCTGTTCCGTCAGGTGCGGACCACGCCGCCGCAGGCGCTGGCCCAGGCCGCCTTCGATTTCCGCGACGCCCGCCTGCCGGAACTGCTGTTCCGTTATCGTGCCCGCAACTGGCCGCAGACCCTGGATGCACGGGAACGCGAACGCTGGGACGATTACCGCCGTCACCGTCTATACGACGAGGCCGGCCTGTCCGAGTATAGCTTCGAACGCTTCCATGCCGAACTGGCGCAGACCCGCGCGCTCGCCGGCGCCGATGGCGGCAAGCAGGCCTTGCTCGACCGCCTCGAGGCCTGGGCAGGCGATATCAACGCCGGCTTGAAGCCCGCCCTGTGATACTGCCCCTCCCCCGTTACGAGCCTGCCGAAGAGCCCGCCGCATGAGCCGCTATTTTTCCGAAGCCAGCTTCAAGTTCCTGCGTGCGCTGGCGCGTCACAACAATCGCGAATGGTTCCATGCCCATAAGTCCGATTTCGAAAGCCATGTGCGCGAACCCTTCCTGCGCCTGCTGACCGACCTTCAACCGGGCCTGGCCGAAGTCAGCCCGCATTACCGCTCCGAGCCGAAGAACGTCGGCGGCTCGCTGTTCCGCATCCAGCGCGACACCCGTTTCGCCAACGACAAGGCGCCGTACAAGACCCACCAGGGCGCGCGCCTGTTCCACGAACGCGGCCGCCAGATCGAGGCGCCCTCGTTCTACCTCCACCTGGAAGGCGGCAACTGCTTCATCGCCTCCGGCGTGTGGCATCCGCAACCCGAGTCGTTGCGCAAGATCCGCCATTTCGTGCTCGACAACCCGGGCAGTTGGAAGGCCGCTGCGCACGATGCGAAATTCCGCAAACGCTACGACCTCGACGACAGCGAAATGCTGACCCGCGCCCCGCGCGGCTTTCCCGCCGATTTCGAATTCGCCGACGACCTGCGACGCAAGAACTTCGTCGCCTTGCGGGCGATCGACGACGAGACCATGACCGGGCCGCGGTTGTTGAAGACGCTGGAAAAGGATCTGGCCGGGTTGGCGCCGTTCACCGATTATCTGTGCGCGGCGTTGGATCTGGAGTTCTGATTTTCGGGTTCTGATTGCCGTTCGTGGTAGCGCTGGCGCGTGCGGTCGCGTGGTCGCGGCTTGCGCCGCTCCTACCCAAGGGCACGACGTCCGTTGCTGTTGCCGTTGCCGTTGCCGTTGCCGAGATTTTGATCTGCTTTGCTTTGCTGCTTTGCCGGTCAAAAGCTGACCCGTAGGGCGGCCCGCAGGGATGCGGGCCGTGCGCAAGCAGGCCATGGATGGCCTGTCTGGAGCATCCCTGCGTCGGCTTCGATCTTGCGGGCTTGTGCCCTTGCAAGGAGAGCCCTTTTCTTTGGTTAGCTTTCTTTTGGGCTCAGCAAAAGAAAGTAACCCGGCCGCGTTAGCGGGCGGAAGCTTTGCTCTTGATTGAGGCTTCTTAAGAAACAAGATCAAACGCCAAAAGCTTCCGCCACTAAAGCGGCGGGTTACTTTCTTTTGTCTAAAGCAACAAAAGAAAGGTAACCAAAGAAAAATGCTTTGTTTTGAATCACAAGCCCGCACGATCGGTGCATCCGCAGGGATTTTTCATACGGGACATCCTTGTCCCGATGAAAAACGGCCTGCATCCATGCAGGCCGCCCTCCGGGTCTTCTGTTGCCTTCGCGAGTGCAAAGCTGCGCACAGCAAAGGCAAAGACAACTGCAGACCCTTACGGCAACGGTCGACGCTGCTCTTGGGTAGGAGCGGCGCAAGCCGCGACCAAAGAAACTGCGATAGCTCAAGCGCTCGCACTCCCTCAGGTCCGACCTACCGATCCGACACCGCATCGCCTGTCGGGCCGACCCAAAAACCTCCCGAAACCGCGCCCCACGGCAACCGAATCCCACACCGCTTCCGGTATCGTGAGCGGCATCCACCGCGCTTCGCCGAGCCCCACTTGTCCACCGCCGAATTCCGCCGCTACGCCCTGTTCTACCTCGGCTACTTCGGCATGCTCGGGGCGTATACGCCCTACATCGGGCGTTGGGTCAGCGCCAACGGCCACGGCGGGTATGCGGTCGGGGCGATGCTGGCGCTGTGGTACGGCGGGCGCATCCTGGCGCCGCCGACCTGGGCGCGGCAGGTCGCGCGCAGCCCGGCGCCGGGGCATTGGCTGGTCGCGGGCTGCGTGCTGGCCTTGGCGATGTTCGCCGGCTTCGCGCGCTTCGAGGGCGGCGCGATGTTGTTCGTGGTGATGGGCGCGTTCGCGCTGTTCTTCAACGCGGTCATGCCGCAGTTCGAGGCGATGACCCTCAACGCGCTCGGCACGCGCAATCACGACTACGGCAAGATCCGCATGTGGGGCTCGGTCGGTTTCCTGATCGTCGCGGCGAGCTACGGCTGGTTGCTCGACCGGCTCGGCAACGATGCTTTCGTCTGGCTGAGCTTGCCATGGCTGGTGTTGACCGTCGCCGCGGCCTGGCTGCACCGCGCCGATCCGCCGTCGCCGGCGCCGCTCGAAGGCGCGCCGCGCGAACGTCTGTGGCGGCGGCCGGGCACGCGCCGTCTGCTCGGCACGGTTTTGCTGGTGCAGCTGAGCTTCGGCCCGTTCTACGTGTTCTACACCCTGCAACTGCAGGCGCACGGCCACGACGGTTTCGCGGTCGGCCTGCTGTGGGCGATCGGGGTGATGTGCGAGATCCTGATGTTCTGGCAGGCGCCGCGGCTGGTGCAGCGCTTCGGTGCGCATCGCCTGATCGCGGCCTGCATCCTCGCGACCGCCCTGCGCTGGGTGATGGTGGCCTGGCTCGCCGATTCCTTCGCCTGGATGGCCCTGGCCCAGACCGGCCACTCGCTGAGCTTCGCCGCCTTCCACGCCGGCTGCATGCGGCGCATGGCCGAGTTGTTCCCGGCGCGCCGCGACATGGCCTCGGCGCAGGGCATGTTGTCCGGCTTCAGCGGCGGCATCGGCGGCGTGCTCGGCGCCGGCATGGCCGCCCTGGCCTGGCAACACGGTGGCGGCAAAGCGGCGTTCATGGCCGGCTCGGTATGTTCGCTGGCCGCCCTGGCCCTGCATTTGGCCGCACAGCGCTACGCGCGCGACGCACGCCCGGTCGAGATCGCCTGAGCCGCCTAGGGTGAACGAACGCCTCATGCATTCGGCCGGGGTTCCAGGCTGGAACGAGGCTTAAGGCGCGCTCGCATCCGCCGGAGCAACAGAAGTTCCAGCCCCCGCCAGGTTTCTTAAGCCAAGGTAAGGCCAGGGCCGTTACTCTGGCGGTCCGCCAACCTGGATCGTCGCGATGAAGAAATGGATAGCCGTGTTCGTCCTGGCCCTGGTCCTGTTGCTCGGCTACGTCGCCGCCGGGCCGTTCCTGACCGTCAATGCCATCCGCAGCGCGGTCAAGGAGCGCAACGCCGGCGAGCTCAGCAAACACGTCGACTTCGCCGCCTTGCGCCTGAGCCTCAAGGCCCAGGTCGACGATTACATCGTCCGCCGCGCCGGCCCCGAACTGCAGTCCAATCCGCTCGCCGCGCTCGGCATCAGCCTGGCCAGCGGCGTCGCAGGCACCGCGGTCGACGCCATCGCCACTCCGGTCGGCATCGGTGCGGTGCTCGAAGGCCGCAATCTGCTGCGCCGCCTCGATTCGTCCGCGCCGAGCCGCGACGCTTATGCGCAGGTGCCACCGGCGGAACCGCTCAAGCACGCCAGTTATCGCTTCGAATCGCCGTCTCGTTTCACCGCCACGGTCGCCAACGCCGACGGCGATCCGGTCGTGTTCGTACTGACCCGCGATGGCCTGAAGTGGCGCGTGACCGACGTCCGCCTGCCCCTGGAAAAGATGCTGCCCTGAACCAGGACGCTGGCAACGATAGCCGTCAATGGGCGGGCCGGCGCCTCCCGTTGCGAGGCGCTTCCGGCAGCCCCAGGGTAGGAGCGGCGCAAGCCGCGACCGCGCCGTAATGGTCTTGCGGCGTTTCGCTCAAGCAAGATCAGGAACAGGAACAGGAACAGGAACAGGAACAGGAACAGGAACAGGATCAAACGCCAAAAGCTTCCGCCACTAAAGCGGCGGGTTACTTTCTTTTGTCTAAAGCAACAAAAGAAAGGTAAACCAAAGAAGTTGCTTCTCTTTGAATCACTTGCCCGCACGATCGATGCCAACGCAAGGCTTTTTCATACGGGACATCCCTGTCCCGATAAAAAACGGCCCGCATCCCTGCGGGCCGCCCTTCGGGTCTTCGATCGCCTTCGCGAGTGCGAGGCTACGCACAGCCAACCACTACAGAAGCAAAATCGTTACGGCAATGGCAGTTTTGACAGCGCCGTGCCATTGCCATTGCTGTGATGGGGCTCGCGCGGAGCGAAACACCTGCACGAACCGAGCCAGAAATCCGGGTATTTCTGGCACGTTTGATGCCGGGAATGTTTTCACCCGCGGCTAACGGCTCTGGGAGCAGCGTCCGTTCGGACGCGTCTTGCGTCCGCCCGCAATGCGGGAACGATTCACGAGGACGACGACATGAAACGCATCGCTGCAGTTGCGATGGTCGCGTTGCTTCCGCTGGTTTCGGCTCAGGCCGAACACCGCGAGTTCCGCGCAGTCCTGGAAGGCAGCCAGGAAGTTCCGCTGGTCTCCACCGCCGCCAGCGGCGGGTTCCGTGCCCGCATCGGCGACGGCGGCGCGATCCACTATCAGCTTTCGTATTCCGGTCTCGAAGGCGACGTCACCCAGGCGCATATCCACGTGGGCCAGCGCAGCGTCAACGGCGGCATCGCCGTGTGGCTGTGCTCGAACCTGGCCAGCCCGCCGACGCCTCCTGGCGTCCAGGCCTGTCCGCCGGCGCCGGCGACCATCCAGGGCGTGATCATGGCCGCCGACGTGGTCGGCCCGTCCGGCCAGGGCGTCGCCGCCGGCGAGTTCGACGAACTGTTGCGCGCGCTGCGCGGCGGCAACGCCTATGCGAACGTGCACACCAGCAAGTTCCCCGGCGGCGAGGTGCGCAGCCAACTGGGTCATCATCACGACGACGATTGAGCGGGTCGCGTTAGAGCAGGTGCTTGAACCGCTGAGCGCGCCGCAGCTAGCAGCAGTTCATCGCCGCTGTCGCTCGCTTAAGCGAAACACGGCCGCCTAGCGGTTCGCGACTCCATGCGGCACATGCCCGGCGGCGACGTGGTCGCGCGCCGACAGGATGTTGTGCTCGGAGTCGTCGAAGAAGATGTCGGCGCCGAAGGCTTCCAGGAAGGGGCCTTTGGGACGACCGCCGAGAAACAAGGCCTCGTCGAGACGGATGCCCCACTCGCGCAGGGTGCGGATCACCCGCTCGTGCGCCGGCACCGAACGCGCGGTGACCAGGGCGGTGCGGATCGGTGCGTCCTGGCCGACCGGGAAGGCTTTCTGCAGGCGATGCAGAGCGTCGAGGAAGCCGCGGAACGGGCCACCCGAAAGCGGCTCGCCGGCATGGCTGCGCTCGTGCTCGGCGAACGCAGCCAGGCCGCCCTCGCGCGAAACGCGCTCGCCCTCGTCGTCGAAGATCACCGCGTCGCCGTCGAAGGCGATACGCAACTGGTCCGGGCGCAGATGCGGCGCCAGTCGCGACGGCGGAATCGCCGGCAGCAGGGTCGCCGCGGCGACGCCGGCGGCGAGCGCGGCGCTGACGTCCTCGGCATTGGCCGAGAGGAACAGGTCGGCGCCGAACGGACGGATGTACGGAAACGGCGGCGCGCCGTTGCTGAAAGCGGCGCGCTTGATCGACAGGCTGTGGTGGGCGATCGAATTGAAGATGCGCAGGCCGCTGTCGGCGGAGTTGCGCGAGATCAGGATCACCTCGACCCGCGGCGCTTCCGGCGGCGCGCCTTCGTTGAGCGCGAGCAGCTTGCGCACCAACGGGAAGGCGACGCCGGGACGCAGCACGTCGTCTTCGTGTTCGCGCTGGAAGTCGGCGTAGGCGTCGATACCCTCACGCTCGAACAGCGTATGGCTCTCTTCCATGTCGAACAGGGTGCGCGAGGAAATCGCGACGATCAACGGGTCGGCATCACGGTCAGGCATGCGGTCATTGTGCCCTGTCGCGCGCCACGCAGATAGGACGGAGTGCCCTGTGTCGGGGTCGGTCTTCGGCTACGCGCTGTACGCGCACGGTTGCCTGGGCCTTGGCCACCGCCGTTTGAAGTTTGCTTCACAGGCGCTGGCGAGACTGGCCTTCCTTCACACGCAGTCCTCACCATGAACCTCCGATCCCCGTCTGTGCGCCAACTGGCCCTGGGCCTGCTGCTGGCGTGCTCCGCCACCGGCCTCGCCCAGGCCGCCGACAAGGTCCTGATCGTGGTCAGCGGCGAAGGCCGCGACCAGGGCAAGACCCGTCCCGGCTTCGAGATGGACGAGTTCGCCCAGGCCTATCTGATCTTCCGCGACAACGGCCTCGCGGTGGACGTCGCCAGCCCGCGCGGCGGCGCCGCCGAGGCCGACAAGTACGACCCGAAGCTCGCCTTCAATGCGCGCCTGCTCGCAGAGGGCCAGGGCCTGCGCCAATTGGGCGCGACCTTGGCCACCGCAAGCTTGCGCGCCGAGGATTACGCCGCGGTCTACGTGGTCGGCGGCAAGGGCGCGATGTTCGACCTGCCGGAAGATCCGGCACTGAAACGACTGCTCGCCGAGGTGTACGAGCGCGGCGGCGTGGTCGCCGCGGTCTGCCACGGCCCGGCGGCCTTGGTCGACGTGCGGCTCGACGATGGCTCCTACCTGGTCGCGGGCCGCGCACTGACCGGTTTCAGCAACGAAGAGGAAGCGATCTTCGGCAAGCGCTGGGCCAAGCAGTTCCGTTTTCAGCTCGAAGACGCCCTGCGCGAACGCGGCGCACGCTGGCGGGAGGCGCCCTTGATGATGCCGGGGCTGGCCGTCGACGGCCACTTGATCACCGGCCAGAACCCCTACTCCACGCCGGCCGTCGCCGAAGCCATCGTCGCCGCGCTCGGGCGCACGCCGGTCGCACGCACGCCCTGGCGCGACGAACGCAGCCTGGCCCTGGTCGAGCGCCTGCTCGCTGGCGAGCGCGAGGCCGCGCACAAGGCGCTCGCCGACGATCCGGGCGCCTACCACGTGCCGCTGATCGGGCTGATCGGTTATTACCAGTTGCAGGCGCATCCGGAGCCGGACCGCACCCGCGCCGCTCTGGCGATCATGCAACTGGCCGCGCCGTATATGCCGGAGCCGCAGTTGCGCCTGGGCATGGCCGAAGCGCATTGGCGGCTCGGCGACGAGGCCCGGGCGCGGGCGATGATCGGCGAGGTGCTGGTCAGCCAACCGGACATGGCCGATGCTAAGCGCCTTCTCGAACGGATCGACGGCTGAGCGCTGATGCACGACCGCCTGCGCATCCTCGTGATCGAAGACCACCTGGCCCTGCGCACGGCCATGGCGGCGATGTTCGAATCGCACGGCCACGCCGTCGATTTCGCCGCCGACGGCCGCAACGGCCTGCAATTGGCCTTGGACGATCCGCCCGACGTGTTGGTGCTCGACCTGACCCTGCCCGGCCTCGACGGCTTGCGCGTGTGTGCGGAACTGCGCGCACGCGCCGACCGTCACGTGCCGATCCTGATGCTGACCGCACGCGACGGCCTCGACGACAAATTGCGCGGCTTCGAAGCCGGCGCCGACGACTACCTGGTCAAGCCCTTCGCCGGCGAAGAATTGCTGGCGCGCTGCCTGGCTCTGTCGCGCCGACACCGCGCGGGCGAGTCGCACGATCTGCGCATCGGCAGCCTGAGCATCGATCGCCGCAGCGGCGAAGTGCGGCGCCAAGGGCGCCTGCTGGAGCTGCAACACACGCCCCTGCGCATCCTGACCATCCTGGCCGAGGCCTGGCCGCGCACTTTGACCCGTAGCGAACTGATCCAGCGCCTGTGGGGCGATGCGCCGCCGCAATCCGATCCGCTGCGTTCGCACCTGTATCTGTTGCGCCAGGCGCTGGACAAGCCGTTCGCGCGGCCGATGCTGCGCACCGTGCACGGCGTCGGCTTCAAGCTCGAAAGCGATGAGGGCGCGATGCCATGAGCGCCGCGGCGCAACGACCGAAGCGGCGCCTGCGCAATCGCCTGATGCTCGCCTTCGCCGGCTTCGCCCTGTCGGTCGCGGCCTTGTTCGGGCTGTATGCGGTGACCTTCATGTATGCGACCGAAGACGCGTTCTTCGAGTCGATGCTGGAACAGGAAGCCGCGGCGCAATTGCGCCGGCACGCGCTCGATGCGCGTTGGGCCGAGCCGCAACAGGCCTTCATGCGCGTGTATGCCGACAGCGCGCAGTTCCCCGCCGACCTGGTCGCCGCGCGCGAGTCCGAGCCCTGGCGTTCGGAATTCGCCGGCCGCAACGGCCGCCATTATCACGTCAAGGCGCTGCAGCCGCCGGCACCGGCGCCAGGCGCCTGGCTGGTCGCCGAGGTCAGCCAACAACTGGTGGTGCGGCCGATGCGCGACCGCATCCTGCAATGGCTGGGCTGGTCGGCCTTGGCGGTGGTCGGCCTGGCCCTGGCGATCGGCGCCTGGCTGGCGCGACGCAGCACCGCGCCGCTGTCGCGGCTGGCCGCGCTGGTCGACACGATGGCGCCGAACCGCTGGCCGCAGCGCATCGCCGCGGGCTTTCCCGACGACGAGGTCGGCGTACTCGCGCGCGGCCTGGAGGCGATGACCGAACGCACCCAGGCCTTCATCGACCGCGAGCAGGCCTTCACCCGCGATGCCAGCCACGAACTGCGCACGCCGCTGGCGGTGATCCGCAGCGCCGGCGAACGCCTGCTGGCCGAGCCCGCCTTGTCCACGGCCGGCCGCGAGCATCTGCTGCATCTGCGCCAATCGGCCTGGCAACTCGAACAGACGGTCGCCACCCTGCTGACCCTGGCGCGCGAAGCGCCGTTGGTGTTGCCCGATACGCCGATCGCGCTGCTGCCGGTGCTGGAGCAGGTGGTGATCGAACAAGCGGTCTCGCTCGTCGGCAAGCCGGTCGAGGTCGAGGTCGACGTGCCCGACGACGCGCGCATCGATCTGCCGCAGCCGGTGCTGCACATCCTGTTGTCGAACCTGATCGGCAATGCCTTCGCCCACACCGACAGCGGCACGATCGCCATGGGCGTCGCAAGCGGCCGCCTGCGCATCGCCAATCGTGGCCATCCGATCCCGGCCGAGCTGCGCGAACGCCTGCACGAACCCTTCCACAAACGCGAAGGCAGCGCCGGCCTCGGCCTCGGGCTGGCGATCGTGCAGCGGTTGTGCGAGCGCTATCGGGTCGACCTGCGCCTCGACGAGGAGGCCGGGGCGATGGTCGTCAGCCTGGCCCTGGCCGATGTCGCGGGTTCGCTCGACGGAAAGCCCAGCGCTGCGCCAGGGCCGGCCGAAGACTCGGCCGCGCGCTCGGACTAGCCGCGCGGCGTTGGGTCCGCCCGGCCGAATTCCTGCGGTTTCGGGCCGGAATCGCCGCGGGCCTCGTTGCCGAGCGCGGCGACAAGGTATCGTTCCGCACCGCCTCATCGTCCGGACGCCCGACATGTCCCCAACCGAAGTCCAGCCTTCCCGTCCCGCCACGCTCATGAACGGCGCCGCCGCCTCCCAGCTCGGCCATGCCTTGAAGTCGCGCCAGTTGGTGATGATGGGCCTGGGCAGCGCGATCGGCGCCGGCCTGTTCCTCGGTTCGGGCGTCGGCATCCGCAGCGCCGGACCGGCGGTGTTGCTGTCGTATCTGATCGCCGGCGCACTGGTCATCATCGTCATGCGCGCACTCGGCGAGATGGCCGCGGCACGGCCGACCAGCGGCGCGTTCTCGGTCTACGCCGCCGACGCCATGGGCCCGACCGCGGGCGCCACCCTCGGCTGGCTGTGGTGGGCGCAGTTGGTGATCGTGATCGCGGCCGAATCGGTCGGCGCCGCCGGCCTGCTCGCGACGGTGTGGCCGCAATTGCCGGTGGCGTTGATGTCGCTGGTGTTCATGTCGGTGTTCACCGGGGTCAACCTGCTCGGGGTGCGCAATTTCGGCGAGTTCGAGTTCTGGTTCGCGATCCTCAAGGTCGCCGCGATCCTCGCCTTCATCGCCATCGGTGTGCTGCTGGTGTGCGGCCTGTTGCCGAACGTGCCCTCGCCGGGCCTGTCGAACTTCTTCGACCACGGCGGCTTCGCGCCCAAGGGTTGGGCCGGGGTCGGCGCGGCCCTGCTGGTGGTGGTGTTCGCCTTCGGCGGCACCGAGATCGTCGCGGTCGCCGCGGCCGAAACCCAGGACCCGCAGCGCAGCATCACCCATGCCATCCGCACCGTCGCCTGGCGCATCCTGGTGTTCTACATCGGCTCGCTCGCGGTGATCATCGCAGTGGTGCCGTGGACCAGCGAGTCGTTGAATTCGCCGTTCGCCGCGGTGCTGCAGGTCGCGCGCATCCCCGGCGCGGCGACCGCGATCACCCTGGTCGCGGTGGTCGCCCTGCTGTCGGCGCTCAATGCCAATCTCTACGGCGCCTCGCGCATGATCTATTCATTGGCCGAACGCGGCGAAGCGCCGCGCTCGCTCGCTCACCTGAGCCGCAGCCGCGTGCCTACGGTGGCGGTGCTGGCGAGCGTGGCCTTCGGCTTCGTCGCCACCGCGCTGGAGCTGCTGTACCCGGACAAGGTGTTGCCGGCGCTGTTGAACGTGGTCGGTTCGACCTGCTTGCTGGTGTGGGCGCTGTCGCTGGTCTCGCAGCTGATCCTGCGCCGCCGCGCCGACCGCGCCGGCACCGTGCTGCCGTTCAAGATGTGGGCCTTCCCCTACGTGACCTGGGCCGGCCTGGCGATCCTCGGCCTGGTGTTCGTGTTGGCGCTGTCGATCGAAGGCCCGCGTCTGCAGTTGCTGTCGACGATCGGCCTGACCCTGCTGATCGCCGCGGCCAGCGAAGTCGCACGGCGGATGCGCGGCAAGACCGCTGACGCGAACTGACTTTAATTAAATATCTCAAGCTATTGATATAACAATATATTAAACCTTGAACTTAAAGCAGTTTCGAGCCGGGCCGGCGAACGCTCGCCCTGCTCGGCGCACAGACCGAAGGACCTACCGCAAACGATGAGCGCAAGCGAGCACGGCATCGATCTGGTCGGCGCCCTGCTGTGGCGCCAAGGCCGGGTGCTGCTGGGCCTGCGCGCCGCGCACAAGCGGCTGGCGCCGAATTGCTGGGACATGCTCGGCGGCCACGTCGAGGTCGGCGAAACGCCCGAACAAACTCTGTGGCGAGAGCTGCGCGAGGAAGCCGGCATAGGTCCGCCCCAGCTCGATGCTTCCGACGAACAGGTCGCTGCGGCGGCGAGCGTGCTGGCCGAGTTCGCATTCGACGGCCTGGTCCTGCGCGTCTACCGGGTCGAGGCCTGGGACGGCGAGCCGCAGGCGTGCGGCGACGAGCATCGACGCCTGCAATGGTTCGAAGCGGCGCACGCGGCCGCCCTGCCCGACCTGGCCGATCCGCGCCTGCGCGAGCTGCTGCTGGGGCTGGTCTGAACCGGCTCAGCCGCTGGTGAACTGCTCGATCAGCATCCGCTCTTCGAGGTTGTGCTCGGGGTCGAACAGCAAGGTGACGGTGCGGTCGCGCGATTCGCGGATCATCACCTCGACCACGTCGCGCACCTCGTGCGAATCGGCGGTGGCGCTGACCGGACGCTTATACGGGTCGAGCACGCGGAAACGGATCTCGGTGTCGGCCTTGAGCAAGGCGCCGCGCCAGCGCCGCGGCCGGAACGCCGCGATCGGGGTCAGCGCGATCACCGCCGACCCCAAGGGCAGGATCGGGCCGTGAGCGGAGAAGTTATAGGCCGTGCTGCCGGCCGCGGTCGCCACCAGCACGCCATCGCAGATCAACTCGTCGAGCCGGGTCTGGCCGTTGAGGTCGATGCGGATGTGCGCAGCCTGGCGGGTCTGGCGCAACAGCGACACCTCGTTATAGGCCAGCGAGCCGAAGGTCGCGCCCGATTCGGTCTGGGCGACCATTTCCAGCGGCCGCAGCACCGCCGGCTCGGCCGCATCGAGGCGGGCGAACAGGTCGTCGCCGTTGTGCTGGTTCATCAGGAACCCGACCGTGCCGAGCTTCATCCCGTACACCGGTTTGCCGAGGCCGCCGTGGCGATGCAGGGTCTGCAGCATGAAGCCGTCGCCGCCGAGCGCGACCAGGACGTCGGCCGCATCGGGCTCGTGCTGGCCGTGACGTGCGACGAGATCGGCGAGCGCGCGTTGCGCGTCGTCGGTGTGACTGGCGAGGAAGGCGATGCGTTGCGTCGCGGTCATCGGCGGCTCCGGAAGGATGCCGTCAGCATAACCCGGAGGGCGTGGCGGATTCTGCACGCCGGTCGCGACGGTCGGCGAAGGAGCCGCTTCAGGGGTAGGAGCGGCAAGAGCCGCGACCGCGTTCTTGCCGCTTGTCTCGTCACTGCGATGTCGCGGTCGCGACTCGCACCGCTCCTGCTCCAAAGCGGAGCGCCTTTACCGCGACATGACAGAGCGCACAAAAAAGCCCCTCTCCCGGACGGGAGAGGGGCTTGGGGACTATCGTCATCGGCGCTTGAGTCAGCGCTCGATCAGCCGCGCGCCGCCAACTGCGACAGACGCTGCACGGCGACCGAGGCGGTCGGGTAGTCCAGCGACTTCTGCGCGGCCAGCTCGTTGAGCATGGCCAGGGTGAAACGCAGCGAGACGTCGTCGCGGCCGAGCCAATGCTTGATCTTGGCGTCGGCGTTGGCGCCCGGCATCGACAGCACCTGGCCGACCAGGATGCGCTGCTGCGCGCCCAGTTCTTCGCGCAGCACGCCGCGTGCGACCGCATGCCAGCGGCCGTCGACGGTCAGCGCGTCGATCTGCTCCTGCAGCCACGGCAGGCGCAGCGCTTCGCCGAGGCGGAAGTGGACCTTGGCCACCTCGACCGGCTTGAGCTTGCGCTCGCGCGCCAGTTCGATGATGTCGCAACTCGGCTCCAGGTACGGCAGCGCGGCCAGCTGGGCGGCCAGCGCTTCCGGCACGCCCTTGACCTTCCAGTCGGCGAACGCGGCATCGTGGGCCGGACGCTGGCCGTCGCCGAGGATGCCGTGACCGGCACGGATGTTCTTGAAACCGTCGTGGTAGCGCTCCACCGCAGTGGTGATGTCGGGGATCGCACCCGGACGCGACAGCAGCCAACGGGTGAACGAGCGCTGCAGGTTCCAGATCACCTGCAAGGCGTCGATCTGGGTCGACTCGGCGACCTTGCCGTCGAGGTCGTCGATCTGGGTCCACAAATCGCGCGCGTCGAGGGTCTCGCGGGTGATGGTGAAGGCCTTGGCGACCTCGCCCGGGGTGCGGCCGCTGTCTTCCTGCATGCGCAGCAGGAAGGTCGCGCCCATCCGGTTGATGGTCGAGTTGGTCACCGCGGTGGCGATGATCTCGCGCTTCAGGCGGTGGTTCTCCATCGCCTTGGCGTACTTGGTCTGCAACGGCTGCGGGAAGTAACGCACCAGTTCCTTCGACAGGTACGGGTCTTCCGGCACGTCCGAGTCGAGCATCTGCTGGAACGCGACCAGCTTGGAGTACGACAGCAGCACCGACAGTTCCGCACGGGTCAGGCCCTGACCGCGCGCCTTGCGCTCGGAGATCTCGGCGTCCGACGGCAGGAACTCGATCTGGCGATCGAGCAGGCCCTGGGCTTCCAGAGTGCGGATGAAGTGCTGCTTCGAGCCCAAGCGGGTCTGGCTCATCCGCTCCATCAGGCTGATCGCCTGGTTCTGGCGGTAGTTGTCGTTGAGCACCAGCTCGGCGACCTCGTCGGTCATCGAAGCCAGCAGCTTGTTGCGGTCCGGCAGGGTCAGCTTCTTCGCCTGCACCTGGCCGTTGAGCAGGATCTTGATGTTGACCTCGTGGTCCGAGGTGTCCACGCCGGCCGAGTTATCGATGAAGTCGGTGTTGAGCAGCACGCCGTGCTGGGCCGCTTCGATGCGGCCGAGCTGGGTCAGGCCGAGGTTGCCGCCCTCGCCCACCACCTTGCAGCGCAGCTCGCGGCCGTCGACGCGCAGGCCGTTGTTGGCGCGGTCGCCGACGTCGCTGTTGGTTTCGCCGCTGGACTTGACGTAGGTGCCGATGCCGCCGTTCCACAGCAGGTCGACCGGCGACTTCAGGATCGCGCTCATCAGCTCGACCGGGCTCATCGCGGCGATGCCGGCGTCGATACCGAGCGCGGCCTTGATTTCCGGCGACAGCGGGATCGACTTGGCCGAACGCGGGTACACGCCGCCGCCCTTGCCGATCAGCTTCTTGTCGTAGTCGTCCCAGCTCGAGCGCGGCAGCTTGAACATGCGCTCGCGTTCCTTGAACGTCTTCGCCGCGTCCGGGTTCGGGTCGAGGAAGATGTGGCGGTGGTCGAACGCGGCGATCAGGCGGATGTGCTCGGACAGCAGCATGCCGTTGCCGAATACGTCGCCGGACATGTCGCCGATGCCGACCGCAGTGAAGTCCTGGGTCTGGCTGTCGCGCCCCATGGCGCGGAAGTGGCGCTTGACCGACTCCCAGGCGCCCTTGGCGGTGATGCCCATGCCCTTGTGGTCGTAACCGACCGAACCGCCCGAGGCGAAGGCGTCGTCGAGCCAGAACTTGTGCTCGGCGGCGATGCCGTTGGCGATGTCGGAGAAGGTCGCGGTGCCCTTGTCGGCGGCGACGACCAGATACGGATCGTCCTGGTCGTGGCGGACCACCTCGCGCGGCGCCACGATCTTGCCGTCGACGATGTTGTCGGTGATGTCGAGCAGGCCGTTGATGAACATCTTGTAGCAAGCGATGCCTTCGGCGAGCACGGCGTCGCGGCTTTCCGATGTAGAGCCGCCGCCGACCGGCGGACGCTTGGCGAAGAAGCCGCCTTTCGAGCCGACCGGCACGATCACGGTGTTCTTGACCATCTGCGCCTTGACCAGACCCAGCACCTCGGTGCGGAAGTCTTCGCGACGATCCGACCAGCGCAGGCCGCCGCGGGCGACCGGGCCGAAGCGCAGATGCACGCCTTCCACGCGCGGGCCGTAGACGAAGATTTCGCGGTACGGACGCGGCTTGGGCAGGTCCGGCACCAGCGCCGAATCGAACTTGTAGCTGACGTAGCCGCGATCGGCGCCGTCGGCGGTGCGCTGGTAGTAGCTGGTGCGCAGGGTGGCGTTGATCGCGCCGATGAAGCTGCGCAGGATGCGGTCTTCATCGAGGCTGGAGACGCGGTCGAGCAGCGCCTTGATCGCATCGACGGTGGCCTTGGCCTGCTCGTCGCGCTTGCCGTTGCGCGCGTCGATGACCGGCTTGACCGCGGCCATGACCGCGGCGTCGCCGCCGGACAGGGCCTGCAGCTGCCGGACCAGCAGGTCCTGGCCGGCCTTGATCTCGACCTTGCTCTCGCTGCCGGTGCAGGGGTCGAAGCGAGCCTCGAACAATTCCACCAGCAGGCGCGCGAGCAGCGGGTAACGCGAGAAGGTTTCCTCGACGTAGCTCTGCGAGAACGGCACGCCCACCTGCAACAGGTACTTGCAGTAGGCCCGCAACATCGCGACCTGGCGCCAGGACAGGTTGGCGGTGAGGATCAGGCGGTTGAAGCCGTCGTTCTCGGCGTTGCCGCGCCAGATCTGCGCGAACGCGTCCTCGAAGTTTTCGTCGAGGCTGTCGATGTCGATGTCGTTGTTGGCGGTCTCGACCTCGAAGTCCTGGATGTAGACCGGCTGCTCGTCGACCGACAGGCGATACGGGTGCTCGGAGATCACCCGCAGGCCCATGTTCTCCATCATCGGCAGCGCGTCCGACAGCGGGATGTCGTCGAGCTGGCGGTAGAACTTGAAGCGCAGGCCGCCCTCGCCCTGGCGGGTGCGGCACAGGCTCAGGCGCAGGTCGTCCGGACCGTTCAGCGCGGCCAGGTGGGCGATGTCCTGGGCGGCGACGCCGGCCGAGACTTCCTCGATATAGCCCGCCGGCAAGGCGCGGCCGTAGCGGTTGGCCAGGGCCAGGCCCTGCTGTTCGCCGTGGCGCTGGACCAGCGCATCGCGCAGCTCGTCCTGGCGGTTGCGCACGATCTCGGTCAGTTCGGCCTCGATCGCGACGTTGTCTATCTGGATCGCTTCGCCGGATTTCGGACGCACGATCACATGCATCTGCGCCAGCGGCGACTCGCCGATGTGCACGGTGGTGTCGATGTATTCGCCGTGCAGGCGGCGCTTGAGCATCGCTTCCACGCGCAGGCGCACGTCGGTGTTGAAGCGGTCGCGCGGAATGTAGACCAGGCCCGAGAAGAAACGGCCGTAGCGGTCGCGGCGCAGGAACATCTTGCTGCGCACGCGTTCCTGCAGGCCGAGGATGCCCGAGGTGGTCTTGAACAGTTCCTCTTCGCTCGACTGGAACAGCTCGTCGCGCGGCAGGGTTTCCAGGACGTGGCGCAGGGCCTTGCCGCTGTGGCTGTCCGGGGCCAGGCCCGACTGTTCCATCACGTAGGCATGGCGCTGGCGCACCAGCGGGATGTCCCAGGGGCGGCGGTTGTAGGCGCTGGAGGTGTACAGGCCCAGGAAGCGCTTCTCGGCGACCGGACGGCCCTGGGCGTCGAAGCTCAGCACGCCGATGTAGTCCATGTAGCCCGGACGGTGCACGGTCGAGCGCGCATTGGTCTTGGTCAGGATCAGCGCATCGACCGAACCCGACTGCGGAATGTAGTGCGCCGCCAGCGAGGTCAGCGGACGCGGCTTGCCGGCGTCCTTGCCGCGCAGCAGGCCCAGGCCGCTGCCCTTGATCGCGCTGAGCACGTCCTGGCCGTCGTGCTTGATCACCTCGTACTCGCGGTAGCCGAGGAAGGTGAAGTGATTCTCCGCGGCCCAGTGCAGGAAGGCCTGCGCTTCGCGCTTGCCGTCGTCGTTGACCGGCATGCGCTCGGTGATCAGTCCGTCGGCGACTTCGTTCATCTTGTCGCGCATCTGCGACCAGTCGCGGACGATCGCGCGCACGTCGGCGAGCACGATCTCCAGCGCCTTCTTGGCCGCGGCCATCGACTCATTGGTCAGGCGGTCGATTTCCAGGTGCATCAGCGACTCGGGTACGCCCTGCCCGACCGAGACCAGCTTGCCGGCCTTGTCGCGCAGGAAGGTCACCACCGGATGGCCGAGCACGTGCACGCCGATGCCCTGGTCGGCCAGTGCCATGGTCACCGAGTCGACCAGGAACGGCATGTCGTCGTTGGCGATCTGCAGCACGGTGTGGGCCGATTCCCAGCCGTGCGTCTTCAGGGTCGGGTTGAACAGGCGCACCAGCGCCGAACCCGGCTTGCGGTCGCGTGCGTAGTCGAGGAAATCGGTCGCCAGCGCGGCCCAGCCGTCGGCCTGATGCTGCGGCATTTCGTCCAGGCTCATGCGCTTGTAGAACGCCTTGGCGAACGCTTCGGCCTCCGCATGGCGCGCCTTCGGCAGGCGCTTGCGCATCGCGGCGACGATCGGCTCCAGCGACACGCTCGCGCTCTGCGCTTCGACCTGTGCATGGCTCTTGGCGGCGGGCTGGGCGGCGACCGACTTGGCCGTCGCGCTCTTCGCGGCGGCGGGCTTCGTTGCGGCAGGCTTGCTTGCGGCAGGCTTCGCGGCGACGGTCTTGGCGGCGGGCTTGCCCGCTTTCTTGGCCGAGGCTTGTTTGGCGGGTTCCTGCTTGGACGCGGCTTTGGGTTTGTTGCTCATGGGAACTCTGAGGTCCGGATGGAATGAGGCCCACGCTTTCGCGCGGGCCAAGAGAAGGAGTTAATGCTTGTGCCTGGAAGCTTGCAGGGCGGCAATGGACGCGGCGCCGTAATCGAGCGACGCGCCCACGCGGCCGCGCGCCATCGGGCGCGGGCCGTGTACGGCGACGTCGTTCGCAGCGCGCAAGCCCATGCCGCCGTCCTCAGGACAGGCGGTGGGCCGTGACGAGCCGAAACGTTTCATCGGCTGTCGCTTCAGCGCAGACCGGTTTCGTTGCGGGCGATGACCAGACGCTGGATCTCGCTGGTGCCTTCGTAGATCTCGGTGATCTTGGCGTCGCGGAAGTAACGCTCCAACGGCATTTCCTTGGAATAGCCCATGCCGCCGTGGATCTGCACGGCCTGGTGGGCGATCCACATCGCCGCTTCCGATGCGGTGAGCTTGGCGATGGCGGCCTCGTTGCTGAAGCGGCCGCCGCTCTTTTCGGTCTCGGCCTTCTTCCACGCCGCGCGCAAGGTAAGCAGCAGGGCCGCGTCGAGCTTGCACTTCATGTCGGCGATTTTGGCCTGGGTCATCTGGAACGCGCCGATCGGCTGGCCGAAGGCCTTGCGCTCGCGCACGTAGGTCAACGTGGCCTCGTAGGCGGCGCGGGCGATGCCGATGGCCTGGCTGGCGATGCCGATGCGGCCGGCGTCGAGTACGCCCATGGCGATCTTGAAACCGTGGCCTTCTTCGCCGAGCACGTCCTCGGGCGCGGCCACGTAATCTTCGAATTCGATCTCGCAGGTGGCCGAGGCGCGGATGCCGAGCTTGGGCTCGGTCTTGCCGCGGTGAAAGCCCGGCTTGGCGGTGTCGATCATGAACGCGGTGATGCCGCGCGCGCCCTTGTCCGGGTCGGTCATCGCGAACAGCACGATGTACTTGGCGACCGGGCCGGAGGTGATCCAGCTCTTCTTGCCGTTGATGACGAAGCTGCCGTCGGCCTGCTTGACCGCCTTGCAGCGCATCGCGGTGGCATCGGAGCCCGACTGCGGCTCGGTCAGGGCGAAGGCGCCGATCTCGCGGCCCTCGGCGATCGCGCGCACGTACAGCTGCTTCTGCGCTTCGGTGCCGAACTTGAGAATGCCGTTGCAGAACAGCGAATTGTTGACCGACACGATGGTCGAGTGGGCGGCGTCGCCGGCGGCGATCTCGACCATGGCCAGCACGTAGGAGATCGGGTCCATGCCCGCACCGCCGTACTCGGCCGGCACTTCGATGCCCATCAGACCGTTCTCGCCGAGGGTGCGGATGTTCTCGAGCGGGAATTCGCCGGTCTGGTCGTGGTGCTCGGCGCTGGGAGCAATCTTTTCCTGGGCGATACGTCGCGCCACGTCCTGGATCATCAACTGCTCTTCGGTAAAGCCAAAATCCACGTCGGCACCTCTGCTGGTTTGAGCACTGCGGCCGGGGCGCGCGGCCGCCCGTAGGCGCTGCCGCTGTCGATCCCCGACCGGCGCGATGGTTCTGCGTCCTGGTCCGCGGCCCTGTCGATGGCCGCGAGTGTGAATTGTAGCCGCGCGCGCCGAATAACCCCACCCATGCGCCTGCCCGGCGTCCGCCCCTGTGTTTGCGCCGATAGGCGTCTGCACAGCGCACGCCGAGCCGGCCCCGACTTGACCTGCACGGCCCGCGGGAACACACTTATCTCTATATCGCGATACGTTGATGGAACGCAGCAATCGGGAATGTGCCGAGGGCAATCGGGAATCGTCCCAGTGCCCGCCCGACGCATCGTCTTCGATTCCCGATTCCCCTTTCCCTATGCCCAAGGCTGCACCCATGGATCTCGAAGGCTGGTCGTCCCGCTTGAAGGTGTTCGCCGACGCCACCCGTGTGCGTCTGCTCGCCCTGCTTGAGGGCGAAGAGCTGACCGTGGCCGAGCTGTCGGCGATCACCCGCCTGGCCCAGCCGCGCGTGTCGACGCATTTGTCCAAGCTCAAGGAAGCCGGGTTGGTGCGCGACCGCCGCGCCGGCGTGTCGGCTTACTACCGTTTCGACGAGGCCGCGCTCGACCACGCCCAGCGGGCGCTGTGGCAGACCCTGAGCACCGGCAGCGACGACCCTTTGCTTCGCCAGGACGCCGAGCGCGTGGCCGCGGTGCTCGCGATGCGGGCCTCCGACCAGAACTGGGCCGACTCGGTCGCCGGCGACATGGAGCGCCATTACTCGCCTGGCCGGACTTGGGAAGCCCTGGCGCGCTCGGCCCTGCCGCTGTTGCAACCCGGCGACGTGCTCGACATCGCCTCCGGCGACGGCGTGCTGGCCGAACTGCTGGCGCCGCACTCCAACCGCTACGTCTGCCTGGACGCCAGCACCAAGGTCGTCGCCGCCGCCTCCGAACGCCTGCGCAAGCTGCGCAACGTCGAGGTGCGCGAGGGCGACATGCACGCATTGCCGTTCGAGGCCGACACGTTCGACCTGGTGGTGCTGATGCACGCGCTGACCTATGCCGAACACCCGGCCCAGGCCGTCGCCGAAGCCGCGCGCGTGCTGCGCCCCGGCGGCCGCCTGCTGCTGACCAGCCTGGCCAGCCATGAACACCGCGGTGCGGTCGAGGCCTTCGGCCACGTCAACCTGGGCTTCGCCGAGAAGGACCTGCAGAAGTTCGCCGCCAAGGCCGGCTTCGACATCGTCAACTGCGAAACCGTGACCCGCGAACGGCGCCCGCCGCATTTCGAAGTGATCGCCCTGATGGCGCGCAAGCCCGCCGCCGAACCGGCCCGCAAGCCGGCGAAGAAGTAAGGAGGCCCCGATGGAAACCCTGCCCTGGCTCAACCCCGAACGTGCGCACAGCCTGCTGCGCGGCCTGGACGAACGCATCCTGATCATGGACGGCGCGATGGGCACGATGATCCAGCAACACGAGTTGCAGGAAGCCGACTACCGCGGCGAGCGCTTCGCCGAAGGCTACGACCGGCTGTACGCCGGCGGCCACGACGGCGACGCCGAGCACATCCATGGCGATGCTTGCGGCTGCTCGCGCGACCAGCGCGGCAACAACGACCTGTTGACCCTGACCCGACCCGACATCATCGGCGGCATCCACGCCGAGTACCTGGCCGCCGGCGCCGACCTGATCGAAACCAACACCTTCAACTCGACCACGATCTCGCTGGCCGACTACGGCCTGGAGCACTTGGCGCGCGAACTCAACGAGGAAGGCGCGCGCCTGGCCCGCCAGGCCTGCGACGAAGCCGAGGCGCGCGATGTCAGAGAGTGCAAGCCGGCCAAGCCGCGCTACGTGATCGGCGTGCTCGGCCCGACCAGCCGCACCGCTTCGCTGAGCCCGGATGTGAACCAGCCCGGCTACCGCGCGATCACCTTCGACGAGTTGCGCATCGCCTACCGCGAAGCCACCGACGGCCTGATCGACGGCGGCGCCGACGTGATCATGGTCGAGACCATCTTCGACACGCTCAACGCCAAGGCCGCGCTGTTCGCGGTCGAGGAAGCCTTCGACGCCCGCGGCGCCCGCCTGCCGATCATGATCTCCGGCACCATCACCGATGCCTCCGGCCGCACTCTCTCGGGCCAGACCGCCGAGGCGTTCTGGTACTCGGTGCGCCATGTGCAGCCGACCGCGATCGGCCTGAATTGCGCGCTCGGCGCCAAGGACCTGCGCGTGCACATCGACGTGCTGGCGCAGATCGCCGACTCGCACATCAGCACCCACCCGAACGCCGGCCTGCCGAACGCCTTCGGCGGTTACGACGAAACCCCCGAGGACATGGCCGCGGTGCTCGGCGAGTTCGCCCGCGCCGGCCTGCTCAATCTGGTCGGCGGCTGCTGCGGCACGACCCCGGCGCACATCGCCGCGATCGCCGCGGTGGTCGAAGGCGTCGAACCGCGCCGTCCGCTGCAGTTGGAAAACGCGGCTTGAAGCGAGGAACGAGTGCGCAGAAGTGAGGAATGAGTAAAGCAGTCTCACTCGTTCCTCACTACTCACTCCTCGTTCCTCTCACCAGCCCCAACTCCCCTCTCCAGGCATCAGCCCCCGTATGACCGCCCTTCCCCGCCAGACCCGCCTCAGCGGCCTCGAACCGCTGCAGATCACGCCCGAAAGCAATTTCGTCAACGTCGGCGAACGCACCAACGTCACCGGCAGCGCGCAGTTCCGCAAGCTGATCACCGAGGCCCGCTACGACGAGGCCGTGGTGGTCGCACGCCACCAGGTCGAAAACGGTGCGCAGGTGCTCGACGTCAACATGGACGAAGGCTTGCTCGACTCCGAGCAGGCCATGGTCACCTACCTCAACCTGATCGCGGCCGAGCCCGACATCGCCCGCATCCCGGTGATGGTCGACAGCTCCAAGTGGACGGTGATCGAGGCCGGGCTGAAGTGCCTGCAGGGCAAGGGCATCGTCAACTCCATTTCGATGAAGGAAGGCGAAGCCGAATTCCTGCGCCAGGCCCGCCTGGTCCGGCGCTACGGCGCCGCGGTGGTGGTGATGGCCTTCGACGAGGTCGGCCAGGCCGACACCATCGATCGCAAGGTCGAGATCTGCACGCGCGCCTACAAGCTGCTGACCGAACGCATCGGCTTCCCACCCGAAGACATCATCTTCGACCCGAACGTGTTCGCGGTCGCGACCGGCATCGAGGAGCACAACAACTACGCGGTCGATTTCATCGAGGCCACCCGCGAGCTCAAGCGCCGCTTCCCCTACAGCCACATCTCCGGCGGCGTCTCCAACGTCTCGTTCTCGTTTCGCGGCAACGAGGCGGTGCGCCAGGCCATCCACACCGTGTTCCTGTACCACGCCATCAAGGCCGGCATGGACATGGGCATCGTCAACGCCGGCGGCCTGCCGTTGTACGACGACCTCGACAGCGAACTGCGCGAGGCGGTCGAGGACGTGGTGCTGAACCGCCGCGACGACAGCACCGAGCGCCTGCTGACCCTGGCCGAACGCTACAAGGGCAAGAAAGGCGAGAAGCGGGTCGAGGATCTGGCCTGGCGCGACAAGCCGGTGCGCGACCGCCTCAGCCACTCGCTGGTGCACGGCATCGACCAGTGGATCGAGGAAGACGCCGAAGCCGCGCGCGCCCAGTCCACGCGCCCGCTCGACGTGATCGAAGGCCCGCTGATGGCCGGCATGAACGTGGTCGGCGACCTGTTCGGCGCCGGCAAGATGTTCCTGCCGCAGGTGGTCAAGTCGGCCCGGGTGATGAAGAAGGCCGTGGCCTATCTGTTGCCCTACATCGAAGCCGAAAAACTGCGCACCGGCGACGCCGGCAAGTCCAACGGCAAGATCGTCATGGCCACGGTCAAGGGCGACGTCCACGACATCGGCAAGAACATCGTCGGCGTGGTCCTGGCCTGCAACAACTTCGACGTGGTCGACCTCGGCGTGATGGTGCCGGCGCAGACCATCCTCGATCGCGCCAAGGCCGAAAACGCCGACTTGATCGGCCTGTCCGGACTGATCACGCCCTCGCTCGAGGAAATGAGCCACGTCGCCCGCGAAATGCAGCGCCAGGGCTTCACCATGCCGCTGCTGATCGGCGGCGCGACCACCTCGCGCGCGCACACCGCGCTCAAGATCGACCCGCACTACAAGTCGCCGACGATCTGGGTCAAGGACGCCTCGCGCGCGGTCGGCGTGGCCCAGTCGTTGATCTCGATCGAGTTGCGCGAGCCCTTCGTCGCCGCCAACGCCTCCGACTACGCCGAGATCCGCGAGCGCCACCGCAACCGCGGCGACGGCAAGCGCCTGGTCTCGCTGGAGAAGGCCCGCGGCCAGCGCTTCAACGGCAACTGGAGCGAATACGAACCGCCGGCGCCGCTGCAGCCGGGCCTGCATGTGTTCGACGACTACCCGCTCGCCGAGTTGGTCGAGTACATCGACTGGACCCCGTTCTTCAACACCTGGGAACTGGCCGGGCGCTATCCGGCGATCCTCACCGACGACATCGTCGGCAGCCAGGCCAGCGAGCTCTACCGCGACGCGCGCGCCATGCTCAAGCAGATGGTCGCCGAGAAGTGGGTACAGGCCAAAGCCGTGTTCGGCCTGTGGCCGGCCAATTCGGTCGGCGACGACGTCGAGGTGCAACTTCCCGGCAACGGCGAAGGCAAGGGCGAGACCGTGCGCCTGCACTTCCTGCGCCAGCAGGTCGACAAGCCGGTCGACCGGCCCGACCTGTGCCTGGCCGATTTCGTCGCGCCGAAAGACTCCGGCCGGCAGGACTGGATCGGCGGCTTCGCGGTGACTTCGGGCATCGGCATCGAGCCGCACGTCGCCCGTTTCGAGGCCGATCACGACGACTACAACGCGATCATGCTCAAGGCCCTCGCCGACCGCTTCGCAGAAGCCCTGGCCGAGCGCATGCACCAGCGCGTGCGCAAGGAGTTCTGGGGCTACGCCGCCGACGAGACCCTCGACAACGAGGCTTTGATCGACGAGGGCTACCGCGGCATCCGCCCGGCCCCCGGCTATCCGGCCTGCCCCGAGCACAGCGAGAAGGGTCTCCTGTTCCGCATGCTCGACGCGACCCGCCACACCACCCTGGAGCTGACCGAGAGCTTCGCCATGTACCCGACCGCGGCGGTCTCCGGGCTGTATTTCAGCCACCCCGACAGCCAATACTTCGTGGTCGGCCGGGTCTCCAAGGAACAGGTCGAGGACTACGCCCGCCGCAAGGGCGCGACCCTGGCGCAGGCGGAACGCTGGCTGGCCTCCAATCTGGATTACGATCCCGAGTAACACGGACGGGCGGCGCCAGCGCCGCCCCCTCCAGGGACTGGTCAACACGAGCGTGCACGGATGAGCGAAATCCTGATACCCGGCGGTTACGACATCGAGGCGGCGGCCGAGCGCGCCGACGATGCGCTCGGCAACGCCGCCTTCATCGAGAAACACGCGGCCCCGGGCCGCATCGGCCTGTGCGGCGGACGCGACTGGATCAACAAACTGATCCGCAAGGCGCAGGCGCCCTTGACCGAGGACGGTCACCGCAGCCTGTGGTCGCACGCCTTCGTCTTCAGCGAACGCCGCATCGACGGGCAATGGTGGGTGATCGAGTCCGACCTCGACCTGCGCTACAAGCAGATCCGCCTGGGCGTACAGGAAAACCGCGTCGATCGTTACTACGATGCCGAAACCTTTCCGAACATCGCCATCCTCGATTTCGACCTGAGCCCGGAACAGGTGCACAAGATCCAGGTCGCCGGCCTGGACCTGCTGTCGGGCCTGTCGAGCTATTCGATCAGCGAACTGGTCGGCACCCTGATGGCGATGCACAGCCGTCGCCTGCGCCGGCGCAGCAACCTGCTGGCGAAGGAAGGCGCGTTGTACTGCTCGGCGCTGGTCCAGCATTGCTATCACGCCGCCGGCATCGAGTTCCTGCCCGGCGTGCCCGGCAAGAACATCGCCCCGCACGACATCGACGAATCGCCGCTGCCGCACCGCACCCATCGGATCATCCGCGACCTGGGCGTTTCGACGATCCGCGAACTCGGCCACGCGTCGAAACACTGGTTGAGCAGCGCCCTCGACTAGGACTGATGCGTCCGCGCGGGCGTGCCGCAGTGCAGCGACGATACGCACGGCATATAGCGACGCGCGGCGACCTGCGCCGGACATCGTCCACGGCGTTCGTGCCGCCGGATACCTCTCTCTAGAACGGCCGACTCGATACGGGGCCGCAAACGCGACCGGCGCCGCTATCGCGCCTGAATACGCAATGGTATGGTGGCGCCATTCCCGGCCCGTCGCGCGGTTTCATCGCGACCGGCGCCCCGACCCGCCCACGGATCGCCATGCAAGACCTGCTGCTGTTCTCCCACGCCAATGGCTTCCCGGCCCCGGTCTACCGGGTGATGCTCGCTGCCCTGGCCGAACGCTTCGACGTGGTCCGGCCCGAACGCATCGGCCATGACCCACGCTACCCGGTGACCCCGGACTGGCCGCACCTGGTCGAGGAACTGGTCGCCCGCGCCGAGAGCGCCGCCGGCAATGCGCGTCGGATCTGGCTGGTCGGGCACTCGCTCGGCGGCTACCTGAGCCTGCTCGCCGCGCACCGGCTGACCGAATCGGCCCTGGCCGGACGCGTCGCCGGCGTGGTCATGCTGGATTCGCCCCTGATCGCCGGCTGGCGCGCCCGCCTGGTCTCGATCGGCCGCCGCACCGGCCTGGACAATCTGCTGATGCCGATGCGCGCCACCTTGCAACGCCGCCGGCTCTGGCCCGACCGCGCCGCGGTACGCGAACACTTCCTCGCCAAGCCCGCGTTCGCCTGCTGGGACCAACGCGTGCTCGACGACTACGTCGAACACGGCACCCGCGCCGCCGACGACGGCAGCCGCGAACTCGCGTTCGAGCGCGAAATCGAATACCGCATCTACCACACCCTGCCCACCACCGCGCTCAGCGGCTTGGCGCCGTCACTGCGCGTGCCGGTCGGTTTCCTCGCCGGCACGCGTTCGCGCGAACTGCGCAACGCCGGTTCCGCACCGACCCAGCGCCTGGTCGGCGAACGTTGGCGTTGGATCGAAGGCGGCCACCTGTTCCCGATGGAACGGCCGCTGGACACCGCGCAGGCGATCGAGGCGATGATCGAACAGATGCGACCGGCCGTTGCCGGCGAGGAACCGGCGACTTGGGCTGCCGCCGTCAACAGTTGAGTTCGTGTTGCGGCGTGCTGTCTAGGGGTAGCAGCGGCGCGAGTCGCGACTGCGGGACGCGCAGAGGCAACAACGCCGACGCTCTCTATCGAAGCGGCGTCCTGTCGCGAGGGGTAGGAGCGACGCAAGTCGCGACCGCGCTTTGACGACCTCGCGGCGTATTCTTAAAGCAAGAGCAGAGCTTCCGTCCGCTGACGCGGCCGGGTTACTTTCTTTTGCTGGCCCAAAAGAAAGGTAAGGCGGTCTCTAAGCTCAAGTGCAACACCTGAGGTGAGACGTCGTGAATGGGAAGAAACTACAGTCAGCTGAGCGCTGAAGAACGCGGCGCGATCATGTCGTTGGTGGCCCAAGGTACCGGTATACGACAGATTGCTCGCATCCTGGATCGCGCCTCCAGCACCATCGCTCGCGAACTGCATCGCAATGGATTTCGACCCGCGGGGGCGCCGGCGTTGCGCGGGCGCCCTCGATTGCAGCCTGGCTACGACGCCACGCGCGCTGGAGAGCGGGCTCGACAACTGCGCCAGCGTCCACGGGTCCAGCGCAAACTGCGGCCTGGCACCGCGCTGTGGCGCAGGGTATGCCGGCTGCTGGGACGGTGCTGGTCACCGCAGCAAGTTGCTCGCAAACTGCGAACTGCACTCTCAAGGTACAAGTGCATCACCCAAGCGGATCAAAGGCTTAAACCTCCTCCCTGGTAAACCGGCCTTGATTCAGAGTAAGCCTTTGATCAGTCGAGAATTTCTGATTTGCCGTCCGCCTAGGAAAAAGCGGGTCATCAGATGAAGAGTGATGCACTTGGTCCTGGTCAGTGCAGTTACCTTTCTTTTGTTGCTTTAGACAAAAGAAAGTAACCCGCCGCTTTAGTGGCGGAAGCTTTTGGCGTTTGATCTAGATCTAGATCTCGGTCTTGCTTGAAAGAGACGCCGCAAGACCGTCGCAGCGCGGTCGCGGCTTGCGCCGCTCCTACCCCCGCGGAAGTACGCCGCTTCGATGAGCGACGTCGGCGTTATCACTTCTACGCGTCCCTTAGTTGCGGCTCACGCCGCTCCTACAGGGGCGGCTGCGAAAGGCGACAGCCGGATCGCGAAAACATCGGCGGCGCGCGAAGCGCCGCCCACGATCACCAGACCAGATCGTCCGGCACCTGGTACAGCGGATCGGCATAAGGATCGTCCTCGGCCGGCGCATTCGGGTCGACCTTCAGCGCGACCGCGGGGGCGAAGATCGCCTCGGCCTGCTCCAGCATCGCCGCGGTCACCAGCACATAACGGCCTTCGAGCTGGACCACGCCGAGTTCGCCGGCGTTGAGCTGCTTGAGCTGGGCTTCGGTGACGTAGACGCGCTTGATCTTGCCGCCGTAGGGGAAGTGACGGGCGATCTCGGCATCGGGCGCGTTGAGTCCCTGGTCCTTGAGCGCTTCGGCAAGCTTGGCGCGGGCCTCGCGGCGCAGACGCGCCTCTTCCTGCTTGGCCTGTTCGGCGGCGATGCGTTCGTCTTTCTCGCGCTGGGCGCGGATCGCATAGGCCTTGGCCAAGTCGATGTCTTCGCGCGTGCGCGGCTTGCCCTGCCCCGGCCGGCCCGAACCGGCCGGATGGCCGGGGCGGCCCTGGCCGGGCTTATTGCCGCCGGGACGCTGGCCGTGCGGCCGATTGGCGTTGGGGCGGTCGGTACCGGGTCTATCGGAGCCGGGCCTCTCAGAGCCCGGCTTGTCCGAACCGGGCCTGCCGGCACCCGGCCGTTCGCCGTGCGGTCTCGCGCCGCGCTCGCCGGGCTTGCGCGCATCCTGGCGCGCCGGTCCGGAACGCTCGCCGGGTTTGCCGCCGCGTCGCGGGTCGCCGCTGCGCTCGGGGCGCTCGCTGCGTTCGGGTTTCGGAGCCGGCTTGAAGCCCAGGCCCAACAGTTGGTCGCGAAGAGTGTCGCTCATGATCCGGTATCAGTAATGCGGCGGGGGTGGTTCGCCGGCGGCATCGCCACCGGTGAGCGGCGTGGCCGCCATGGCACTGCGCAATTGCTTGATCTCATCGAGCGCGCGGTACATGAGCAGCGAATTGCGCGCTTCCTCGCTGCGTGCCGCGGCGAGTGCGTCGCTGAGTTCATTGAGCGCGTGCTCCTGGAACGCTACGCGCGTTTCCAGGTCGATCAGGCGTTGCTCGAGTTCGGAAGTCACAGGCGGTAATCCAGGCGTGTCGGCGGCTCAAGCGCCGTCGATGAGGATCGAGCGCCCGCGCCCGATGCCGTAATAGGCCAGGTCGGCCGCTTCGACCTCGTCGGGATGGTACAGGTTGCGCCCGTCGAAGATCACGCCGTCGGCCAAGGCCTGGCGCACGCGCACGAAATCCGGGCTGCGGAACTGCTTCCACTCGGTTACCACGACCAGGGCGTCGGCATCGGCCAACGCGGCGCGCGCCGAATCGCACAGGGCCAGGTCGTCGCGCTCGCCGAAGATGCGCTCGGCTTCTTCGTTGGCTTCGGGGTCGTACGCGCGCACGCGCGCGCCGGCCTCCCACAATTGGCTGAGCAGCGTGCGGCTGGACGCCTCGCGCATGTCGTCGGTGTTCGGCTTGAACGCCAGGCCCCAGACCGCGAAGGTCTTGCCGGCGATGTCGCCGCCGTAATGGCGCTGGATCAGCTCGAACAGATGGCCCTTCTGGCTGTCGTTGACCGCTTCCACCGCGTCGAGCAAACGCGCCTGGTAGCCGTGCTGCTGGGCGGTGCGCGCGAGCGCCTGCACGTCCTTCGGGAAACACGAGCCGCCGTAGCCGGCGCCGGGGTAGATGAAGTGCCAGCCGATGCGCGGATCCGAGCCGATGCCCTGGCGGACCATTTCGATATCGGCGCCGACTTTCTCGGCGATGTTGGCGATTTCGTTCATGAAACTGATCTTGGTCGCCAGCATCGCATTGGCGGCGTACTTGGTCAGTTCGGCCGAGCGCAGGTCCATGTAGACGATGCGTTCGTGATTGCGGTTGAACGGCGCGTACAAGCGCTTGAGTTTTTCCAGCGCGACCGTGCTGGACGCGCCGATCACGATACGGTCGGGACGCATGCAGTCGTTGACCGCATCGCCTTCCTTGAGAAATTCGGGGTTGGACGCGACATCGAACGCGACCTCGACGCCGCGCGCCTGCAGTTCGCGGGCGATCGTCGCCTGGACCTTGTCGGCGGTGCCGACCGGCACGGTCGACTTGTTGACCACGACCACCTGGCGCTCGATATGCCGGCCGATCGTCGTCGCCACCGCCAGCACGTACTTGAGGTCGGCGCTGCCGTCCTCGTCGGGCGGCGTGCCGACGGCGATGAAGATCAGGTCGCCATGGGCGATCGCGCCGGCGGCGTCGGTGGTGAAGTGGAGACGGCCGGCGGCGTGGTTGGCCTTGACCATCGGTTCCAGGCCGGGCTCGTAGATCGGGATCACCCCGCGCTCGAGGCCCTCGATCTTGGCCTGGTCGATGTCGACGCAGACCACGTCGTGACCGACGTCGGCCAGGCAGGTTCCGGTGACCAGGCCGACGTAGCCGGTGCCGAAGATGGTGACGCGCATGGGTAGTTCTCTATCGAAGGTATTGCCCGGCCATGCGGCCGGACTCCGTGCCCGCACGCGCAGGCACGGAGCGGCGCAAAACTCAGTGCTGCGGGTGCGTGCCGCCCATCGCGGCCGACTCGGGGCCGCCGGCAGGAGCGCCTGCACCCGGCTTGACGATGTCGAGCAGCTCGACGTCGAACACCAGGGTCGCGTTCGGGCCGATCGGGCCGCCCGGGGTGCCCTGCTCGCCGTAGCCGAGCTTGCTCGGGATCCACAGCTTGAACTTGCTGCCGACCGGCATCAGGGCGATGCCTTCCTGCCAGCCCGGGACCACCGCGCCGAGCGGGAACACCGCCGGCTCCTTGCGATCGTAGGAGCTGTCGAAGGTCTTGCCGTCGAGCATCGTGCCCTTGTAGTGCACGCGCACGGTGTCGCTGCTCTTGGGCTTGGCGCCCTTGCCTTCGGTCACCATCTGGTACTGCAGGCCCGAGGCGGTGGTCACCACGCCCGGCTTCTTGCCGTTGGCGGCGAGGAACTTGTCGCCCTCTTCCTGGTTCTTCTTGGCCATCGCGACCATCTTCTCGATCTGCTTGGTGCGGACCTTTTCCTGCAGGCGCTCGCGGATCTGGCGCGCTTCGTCGTCGCTCAGCAGCGGCTTGTCGCCCTTCATGTTGGCCTGCATCGCCTTCTGCAGCACGGCCAGGTCGAGATCGTCCTTGAGCAGTTCGAGCGAACGGCCCATGTCCATGCCGATCAGATAGCTTTCCTGTTCCTTCTCGGTCTTCATCCCGCCGAGCGCCTTGACCTCGCTCTTGGCGTCGGCCTTGTCGCCGGGCTTCGCGTCGGCGGCCTTGCCGTCGGCCGGCTTGCCGGCCTGGTTGCAGCCGGACGCGAACAGCGCCATCGAGGCCACGGCGAACGCGAGGGCGGTGTTACGCATGAAAGGCTTCATCAAACTGCACTCCTGAGGACGAAATAACCGAAAACGAGGGTGGGAACCGGGCCGACGGCTGGACAAACTGCCAGCCGGCGGCTGAACGCAACGAGTCTGGGCGGCGAGCGATCAGAGAATATCGAGCAGCTCGACTTCGAACTCGAGGGTCGCATTCGGGCCGATCTTCGGCGGCGCGCCCGACGGGCCGTAGGCCAGTTCGGCCGGGATCCAGAACTTGAACTTGCTGCCGACCGGCATCATCGCCAGGCCTTCCTGCCAGCCCTGGATCACGCCGTTGACCGGGAATTCGGCCGGCTGGCCGCGATCGTAGGAGCTGTCGAAGGTGCTGCCGTCGAGCAAGGTGCCCTTGTAGTTCACGCTGACCTTGTCGGTCGGCTTGGGACGCTCGCCCGAGCCCTGGCGCAGCACCATGTACTGCAGGCCCGAGCCGGTCACGAACACGCCCTTGACCTTCTTGTTGGCCTCGAGGAAGTCCTTGCCCTTCTTCAGGTTGGCGTCGCCGGCCGCGGCCGCTTCGGCCTTCATCTTGGCCTGCAGGCGTTCGCTGAAGCCGGTCAGCACGGTGCGGGCCTCGGCTTCGGCGAGCAGCGGCTTGCCGCCGCTCAACGAGGTGCGCAGCGCCTGCACCAGCAGCGGCAGTTCGATCTCGGATTTGATCTGCTGCAGCGACGGGCCGACCATGAAGGTGCCGATCAACAGACCGACCTTGTCCTTGGCCACCGGCGGCGGCGGCGCGCCCGGGGCGGCGCCCGGAACCGGCTTGCCGTCGCGCGAAGCGATGCGCGCGCGCAGGGCTTGGTCGACGGTGCGGGCTTCTTCCTGGGTGATCAGCGGCTTGCCGCCGTCGAAGACGTTCTTGACTGCGCGCTCGAAGGCGGCGGTGTCGAGATCGGGACCGACCGGCTTGAGCGAACTGGCCACATCCAGGCCAATGGCATAGCTGATCTTTTCACGGTCGTTGGCGAGCACGGTCTTGTCCTGGGCAGAGGCGACGCCGCTGAACAGCGCCGCAGTGGTGATCAACACGGCCGCGCCGCGCACGAAAGCCTTCATCGGGTCCCGCTCCTTTTTGCGAATCGATACGCCGCAGTCCGGCGCAAGCCCGTCATTGTCGCGGGCCGGCGCTACGGCGGCAATGTTCCAGTGTGACGGCGGACAAGCCGGTAAGTTCCATCCGGCCGCGACTTGCGAGCGCCGGATACCGGATCGCCTGCGCAGATCGGTGCGCGCGGCGGCCCATTCCGGCGCGACTCGGCGCCGGAATCGAGCGTCGCGGATGCGCGGCCGGAAGGCTCAGCGGGCTGCCGCCGGCCGCGGCGTAGCGGCGGCAGCCGGCGCTTTCGTAGCCGTCGTCGGCAGCGCGGCAGAGGCAGCCGGCGCTTTCGCGGCCTTCGGCCGCGGCGCCGTCAGCGCCCGCTCGATCGCCGCGACCACGGCCGGATCGTCCGGCGTGGTCTTGCTGCCGTAGCTGGCGATCAGGCGGCCGTCGCGGCCGAGCAGATACTTGTGGAAGTTCCACTTCGGCGCTTCGCCGGCGGCCTTGCTCAGGTCCTTATACAAAGGCGTCGCCTGCTCGCCGACCACGTGCACCTTCTCGAACATGGGGAACTTGACCCCGTAGGTCAAAGTGCAGAACTCCTGGATCTGCTTCTCGTCCTCGAATTCCTGGGCCTTGAAATCGCCCGAGGGGAAACCGAGCACGGCGAAGCCCTGGCCCTTGTACTTGGCCTGCAGGCCTTCCAGGGCCTCGAACTGCGGGGTATAGCCGCATTTGCTGGCGGTATTGACCACCAGCACCACGTCGCCGCCATAGCGCACGGCGAGGTTGACCGGGGTCTTGCCGGCCAGCGGGCGGTAGCTGCGGTCGAGCATGGCCCCGCCGGCGGCGACGGCCGCGCCGGCCGCGAGCACCAGGGACAGCAAGGCGACGGGGCCGGCGCAACGCGCCAGGCCTGAACGGGGAAGCGGCGAACAAGTCATCGGGCAGCCTCGGGAGGATCGATGGAGGAAAGCCGGCGGGGCCGGACTGGCGAGCCAAGTATGACTTTAGTTGGGTCGGTATCGATTGACGCGACGTGTTTAGGTGTTATAGTTGCATACAACACCGGCCCACTAACGAGCAGGACGTTCGATATGAACCGCAAGCTCCACAATTCCATTTCAGCCCTGATGGCCGCCGGCGGCGCCCTGGTTCTGGGCCTGGTAGTCGCCTTCCCCGCTCCCGCGCCGAATCCGGCCGCCGCTCCGGAACTGGCCATGCTGGCCGGCGACGCGCCGGCGACCCGCCCGATCCAGTTGGAGCTGGGCAAGATCAAGGCGCAGATCAGCTTCGACCGCGACTTCGTCGCCCGCGCCCGCAGCCGCCAGACCGACGTCGCCACCATCGCGCGCCACATCGAAGCCAGCGCCGACCGGCTCGGCCAGGACGCCAGCGCCGCCGAAGTCAGCCTGTTCGTCGCCGGCATCGCCAGCGAAGTCGCGGACCTTACCGCGATCGCCAATGCGGTCGAGCCCCTCGTTGCCGCGGAGCCGGCAAGCACCGAAACCAAACGCAAGGCCGGGACCGCCGCGCGCCGTAACCGACGGAACCTCGTTATGCCTTATTTCTCCTTCCTGCCGCGGGGCTGAACCATGACCGCAATCCAATGGAGCGACGGCGCTCCAATCTATCGCCAGCTCAAGGAGCGCGTCGTCGCGATGATGCTCGACGGCGTCCTCAAGCCAGGCGATGCCCTGCCGTCCGTGCGGCAAGTCGCCGCCGAATACCAACTCAACCCCATCACCGTCTCGCGCGCCTATCAGGAGTTGGCGGACGAGGCGCTGGTCGAAAAACGCCGAGGCCTGGGCATGTACGTGACCGAAGAAGCCGCAAGGAAACTGCTCATCAACGAGCGCGAACGCTTCCTGCGCGAAGAATGGCCGCTGGTCCTGGAGCGCATCCAGCGCCTGGGCCTCAGCAACGAAGAACTGCTCGGTGCGCGCACCGGCAACGACAAGGCAGACGCCCCATGACCAATGCCATCCACATCGATCCGGGTCATATCGTCACCGCGCGCGGCCTGCGCAAGGTCTACAAGAACAAGCTCGCGCTCGACAACGCCGCCTTCGACATCCCGTCCGGCCGCATCGTCGGCCTGATCGGACCCAACGGCGCCGGCAAGACCACCGCGCTCAAGGCCATCCTGGGCCTGATCGCCTTCGACGGCGAGCTGTCGGTGCTCGGCCGCGACCCGCGCCACGAACGCGACGCGCTGATGCGCGACGTGTGCTTCATCGCCGACGTCGCGGTGCTGCCGCGCTGGCTGCGGGTGCGCGAAGCGATCGAGTTCGTCGCCGGCGTGCATCCGCGCTTCGACCGGGCCAAGTGCGAGCGTTTCCTGCACGGCACCCAGCTCAAGCCCAACCTGCGCGTGCGCGAAATGTCCAAGGGTATGATCGTGCAGCTGCATCTGGCGCTGGTGATGGCCATCGACGCGCGCCTGCTGGTGCTCGACGAACCGACCCTCGGCCTGGACATCCTCTACCGCAAGCAGTTCTACCAACGCCTGCTCGAGGACTACTTCGACGAGAACAAGACCATCCTGGTGACCACCCACCAGGTCGAGGAGATCGAACACATCCTCACCGACGTGATGTTCATCCGCGACGGCAAGGTCGTGCTCGACAGCCCGATGGAAGTGCTCGGCGAGCGCTTCATCGAAGTGCTGGTCAATACCGACGCCGCCGCCCAGGCACGCGCACTCAAACCGCTGGACGAACGCTCGCTTCCGTTCGGCAAGACCGTGATGTTGTTCGACGGCGTTCCGGCCGAGCAGTTGGCCGGCTTCGGCGAAGTACGTACGCCCGGCCTGGCCGATCTGTTCGTCGCCACCATGAAGGGGACCTACGCATGAACGTCGCCGACGACATCCTCGCTCCCGCCGCACCGCGCGCGGTCGCCGCGATCCCGCCGATGCAGACCTTCAAGATGCTGTTGCGGCGCGAGTTCTGGGAACACCGCGGCGGCTTCTTCTGGGCCCCGGTGATCACCGGCCTGGTCGCGATCGTGTTCTCCCTGTTCGGCGTGGTCGCCAGCTCGATCATGCTGCAGAGCGCGATCCGCCGCGGCGACGTGCACATGGACGGGGTCAACATCAACGTCTCCGGCCATGAATCGGCGTTCGGCCTCGCCGGCGACATCGCCCTGCTCAGCGGCATGGGCCTGGCCTGCGTGGTGTTCGTGTTCGTGGTGTTCTTCTACGCCCTGGGCTCGATCTACGACGAACGCAAGGACCGCAGCATCCTGTTCTGGAAGTCGCTGCCGGTGTCCGACACCCAGGCGGTGCTGTCCAAGCTGTTGTGGGCGCTGGTGCTGGCCCCGGTGCTGGCGATCGGCATCGGCCTGGCGGTCGGTGCGGTGATGTGGCTGCTGTCGTGGGTCGCGGTGCTGCTCAACGGCGTGCCCGGGGCGAGCGGGGTCTTCACCGAAGCGCATCCGCTGCGCCTGGTCCTGCAGATCCTGTGCTCAATCCCGGTGTATGCGCTGTGGGCCCTGCCGACGGTCGGCTGGCTGATGCTGTGCTCGGCTTGGGCCCGCAGCGTGCCCTTCGTCTGGGCGGTGGTGATCCCGCTGCTGGCCTGCATGTTCATCAGCTGGCTCGACATCCTGCCCGGCATCGAGATCCCGCACGACGCGATCTGGTACACGGTGGCGTTCCGCGGTCTGCTGAGCATCGTCCCCGGCAGCTGGTACCTGAGCCCGCATATCAACGGCGTCGATTCCCACAGCGTCATCAACGGCCCCGAAGACATCGCCCGCGCCATCGATTTCACCAGCAGCCTGCAGGCCTTCGCCACGGTCGACTTGTGGATCGGTGCGCTGCTCGGCGCGCTGATGGTCTACGCCGCGATCCGCCTGCGCCGCTGGCGCGACGAGGGCTGATCGCCGCTCTTCCGGCCCCGTCCGCGGACGGGACCGGAGTTCCACCGCAATACCCGGCCCACGAAAGCCCGCCCCACGAAAATAATTGCAACCCGGCCCGCCTGCGCCGCATCCATCGTACCGACCCTCAACTCCGGAGCGCCCGATGCGCCACACGATCCCTTTGCTCGCCCTCGCCTTGTCGTTGCCGTTCGCCGCTCACGCCGCCGAACGCTGCGAATTCTCCGCACCGCGCAATCTGCAGCTCGACCTGACCGGGGTGAAGGCCGTGGTCTTCGACATCGGCCCGGACGAGCTCAGCGTCACCGGCTCGCCCGGCGCCAAGGCCGCAGTCAGCGGCCGCGCCTGCGCCACCAATGCGGCCGACCTGCCCGGCATGACCGTGACCCAGAAGCGCGTCGGCGACAAGCTGGTGGTGGTCGCCCAACACCGTTCCAACATCAACTTCGGCCTCAACCGCTACAGCTACATGAAACTGCAGGCGACCGTGCCGGACACGATGATGGTCCAGCTCAAGGTCGGCTCCGGCGACGTCGACGTCGACCGCGTCGCCTCGCTCAGCGCCGACGTCGGCTCCGGCGACATCAAGGTCAGCAACGTACGCGGCCTGGCCACCGCCGATGTCGGCTCCGGCGACGTCGATTTCCAGGACATCGGTTCGCTGCAGGTGATCTCGCTCGGTTCCGGCGACCTCACCGCCAAGCGCATCGCCCGCGACGCCAAGCTCGGCTCGATCGGTTCGGGCGACGTCGAACTCAGCAACGTCGGCGGCTCGGTCGAATTGAGCCGCATCGGCTCGGGCGACCTGGAAGTCAACGGCGTGCGCGGCGACTTGCGCGTGCATTCGATCGGCAGCGGCTCGGTGGTCCACAACGGCGTCGCCGGCCGTGTCCAGCTGCCGCAAAACGACTGACCGGACGTTCGATCCGGCCCTCGTCCAGCCGTCCATATACCGCCAAGGTAGGTTCGCCATGAAAGCCGTGCGTTCGCTCTCGCTTCCCATCGCCGTGTTGATCGCCGTGTCGGCAAGCGCTTGCTCGCAAGCGCCCGCCCCCAGCCCGCCGGCCCGGATGTCCGTGTCGATGGATTTGATCAACGATCGCGTGACGCTGCGCGGCAAGGACGGCGCCTCCGCCGAAATCGGCGCCGACGGCAGCTTCAGCCTCAACGGCAAGGCGGTCGCGCTCAGCCCGGACCAGCGGGCCCTCAGCCAACGCTATTTCACCCACGCCATGGGCATCAGCAAGGAGGGCATCGCCATCGGCAAGGATGGCGCCGCCTTCGCCGGCAAGACCGTGGGCACGGTGTTGAATGGGCTGGCCAGCGGCAATCCGGACTCGATCAGCAAGAAGGTCGAGGCCGATGCGGCGGTGTTCGAACAGCGCGCGCAGGACATGTGCGACCGGCTCGACGAGTTGCATGCGGCGCAAGAGCAACTCAGCGCAAGCCTTCCCGCGTTCAAACCCTTCGCGGGGATCAAAACCAACGTGGTCACCGACTGCCGCAACTGAGCGCAAACACGGCATGGCCGCGGTCGCGATCGTCGCGGTCGCGGCCGTCGGCCGGAGCGGCGAATCTTTGCGAACGACGCCGCATCCTGGCGATGCGGCTACAACGCCGCCGCCGGGCATCGCCGGATATCGATTGCCGGATAAGGCCCGATGCTCGGCGCGCGATCGCGAGCGGCGCAAAACCCCGGCTCCTGCACTGAAGGCAGCGCCGATAGTCGCGCTCGCCACAGCCGCCGCATGAGCGCCTGCCACTCTAGGCCGCGCCCGCTGCATGACGCGGCCGCCGCACTCGGCGCAAGGCACGGCCATGACTGCCTGGCCGTGCCGAAGCACGGCCAGGTCCGGTCCGAACAGAAGCGCTCAGCGCGCCTTGGCGACCGTGGCCACCGTGGCCTGGGCCGCTGCCGCGGCCACCGGGGCGGCGTGGCTGGCCAGCAATTCGGGCTTCACATCGTCGCCGATGGGCAGGCTCTGCGGGTTGCAGCCGGCACAGGCGAACAGGGACAGGACGACGGCGTACCGAAAGAATCGAATCGAATTCATGAGCGAAGCTCCACTTCTGGTTATGGCTGACCGGATCGGATCCGGGGGTCGGGGGAAACAGCTCGTCCGGCCACCGCTTGGCGACGGTCGGCCGGACGTTGGGACATGAACCGCTCGATATACACCTGGCGTTGCAGACCGGTTACCGCTCAATAACCGGTTGCGCGACGGGGCGTCGGCAAGCGTGCGAAAACCGGGAAAACCGCGGACGCACCGCCCCGTGGCGCGGGACGGGACGGCGTCCGGCGGATCAGTCCGATAGGGGGTGGGTTCGACGCGACCTATCCCGGGGCCCGATGGCCCGGATGCCGGTTGTCGCTCGACCGCCCCTGCCGGTCTGTCCGACTGCCGCCGAGTATGTCCCGGCGACTGGATTGCTGCCTGTATGCGCAGCGAGGATAGCGAACCGGCCTCGCCGCGAAACCCCACTCAGGTCGCGAAATAAAATCCTCGAACAATTCGAGCCGAGTGCAGCACATTCGATTTCGCGCGTGAATTCGCCGTGAAATCGAACATCAGCCGAGCGCGGCGGCGAGCCACCGCCAGGCCGTCCGGCCCCTCTTCAGCCGCCGCCACCGCCACTGCCGTGAATGCCGCCGCGGGTCAGCGCGGTCGGGTCGAGCAGGCGCCGCAGCTGTTTTTCCGGCAGGCCGGTCGCGGCCATCGCCACCTCCAGCACCGGCCGCCCTTCCTTGTAGGCCTGCTTGGCGATCGCCGCGGCCTTTTCGTAGCCGATGATCGGGTTGAGCGCGGTGACCAGGATCGGGTTGCGGTCCAGGGCTTCGCGCACATGCGCCTCGCGCACCTTCAGGCCGGCGATGCTGCTGTCGGCGAGCAGGCGCATGGCGTTGCCGAGCAGGCGGATCGAGTCGAGCAGGTCGTGGGCGATCAGCGGCAGCATCACGTTGAGCTGGAAATTGCCGCTCTGCCCGGCCACGGTGATCGCTGCGTGGTGGCCGATGACCTGGGCGCAGACCATCGCCAGGGCTTCGGGAATCACCGGATTGACCTTGCCCGGCATGATCGAGCTGCCCGGCTGCAGGGCCGGCAGTTCGATCTCGCCCAGGCCGGCGAGCGGCCCGGAGTTCATCCAGCGCAAGTCGTTGGCGATCTTCATCAAGGCCACCGCAAGCGCATTGAGTTGCCCCGACAGCTCGACCGCGTCGTCCTGCGCCGCCAGGCCTTCGAACTTGTCCGAGGCCGACTCGAACTTGCTGCCGGTGGCGGCCGACAAGGCCTTGGCCATGGCCTTGCCGAAGCGCGGATCGGCGTTGATGCCGGTGCCGATCGCGGTGCCGCCGATCGGCAGGCGGCGCAGCCGCTTCAGGCTGTCCTCGATGCGCGCCTGCGCCGAGTTCAACTGCGCTGCCCAGGCGCCGAATTCCTGGCCGAAGGTCAGCGGCATCGCATCCATCAGATGGGTCCGGCCGGTCTTGGTGACCTTGGCCAGTCCCCTGGCGCGCGCCTCGATGGTCTTGCGCAGGTGCTTGAGCGCCGGCAACAACGATTCGGTCACCGCCAACTGCGCCGACACCCGGATCGTGGTCGGGATGACGTCGTTCGAACTCTGGCCGAGATTGACGTGATCGTTCGGATGGATCGCATGCTTGCCGGCGCGCGTGGCCAGGGTCGCGATGACCTCGTTGGCGTTCATGTTGCTGGAAGTGCCCGAGCCGGTCTGGTAGACGTCGATCGGGAAGTGCGCGTCGTGGCGGCCTTCGGCGACTTCGGCCGCGGCGGCGCGGATCGCCGCTGCCGGGCCCTTGTCGAGCAGACCGAAACCGGCATTGACCTCGGCCGCCGCGCCCTTGACCAGGGCCAGCGCACGGATGAATTCGCGCGGCATCGGCACGCCGGAGATCGGGAAGTTCTGCACCGCGCGCTGGGTCTGCGCGCCCCACAAGGCTTCGGCGGGTACGCTGAGCTCGCCCATGCTGTCGTGTTCGAGGCGGACGCCGGCAGCGGGTTTGCCGGCAGCGCGCTTGTCCACTGGGGACGCGCCCGTTGCGCGCTTGCCCACCGCGGACGTGCCGGTCGCGCGCTTGTCCACCGCGGACGTGCCGGTCGCGCGCTTGCCATCGCGCTTGGGCGCAGCCTTGCTTGCGGTCTTGCTTTTGTTCTTGGCGGAAGTCGCCATGGCCAGCTCCATCGATTCAAGGGGGACGCGAGGCGCCGCTGCGTATCGCGGATGCTGCGAGGATACGCCCGGCGGATCTTGGGGGCTGGCGCGTGCAGCGGCTGGCGGGCGTCATCATGGCGAGGGCCGGGCCAGGCGTCGAGAGTGTGAGCGCGAACCGCCAAATGGGGTTCGGTCCGGGTTTCATCCGGGCTCGATCCGCAGGCCCGGCAAGGGGCCCGAAGCGGCCCGGGGCGGTGTGGCTGTAGAATGGCGGACTGTTTACTGCCCTGCGCGTGCCATGTCCGCCGATCCCAAGACCACCCTGCTCGCCCTGTCCCCGCTCGATGGCCGCTATGCCGGCAAGGTCGATGCGCTGCGGCCGATCTTCTCCGAATTCGGCCTGATCAAGGCCCGCGTCAAGGTCGAGGTGGAGTGGCTGCTGGCGCTGGCGAACGAGCCCGGCATCGTCGAACTCAAGCCCTTCTCGGAAGCCGCCGCGGCCCGCCTGCGCAAGCTCGCCGACGAGCTGTCGATCGAAGACGCCGCACGGGTCAAGGAAATCGAGCGCACCACCAACCACGACGTCAAGGCGGTCGAGTACCTGATCAAGGAACGCTTGAAGGACGACGCCGAACTCGGCCCGGCCCTGGAGTTCGTGCATTTCGCCTGCACCAGCGAGGACATCAACAACCTCAGCTACGCGCTGATGCTCAACGAAGCCCGCCAGCACGTGCTGCTGCCGCGCCTGGACGAGCTGATCCAGAAGCTGCGCGCGATGGCCCACGACTACGCCGCGCTGCCGATGCTGTCGCGCACCCACGGCCAGACCGCCTCGCCGACCACAGTCGGCAAGGAAATCGCCAACGTGGTCGCGCGCCTGCAGCGCCAGGGCGAAACCCTGGCCGGCGCGCAGATGCCGGGCAAGATCAACGGCGCGGTCGGCAACTACAACGCCCACGTCTCGGCCTATCCGGACATCGACTGGCCGGCCTTCGCCCAGCGCTTCGTCGCCTCACTGGGCCTGGACTGGCAGCCCTATACCACCCAGATCGAACCGCACGACGGCATCGCCGAAGTCTGCGACGCGCAGCGCCGCATCGATACGGTCTGCATCGACCTGTGCCGCGACGTCTGGGGCTACATTTCGCTGGGGTACTTCAAGCAGTCGGTCAAGGCCGGCGAAGTCGGCAGCTCGACCATGCCGCACAAGGTCAACCCGATCGACTTCGAGAACGCCGAAGGCAACTTCGGCATTGCCAACGCCCTGTTCGAGCATTTCGCCGCCAAGCTGCCGATCAGCCGCTGGCAGCGCGACCTGACCGACTCGACCGTGTTGCGCGCGCTCGGCACCGCCTTCGGCCACGCCCTGATCGGTCTGGATGCATTGTTGCGCGGCCTGGGCAAGCTCAACGCCAACCCTGAGCGCCTCGCCGCCGATCTCGACGCGTCCTGGGAAGTGTTGGCCGAAGCGGTGCAGACGGTCATGCGCCGTCACGGTCTGCCGAACCCCTACGAGCAACTCAAGGCCCTGACCCGCGGCCATGGCATCAACGAAGCTTCGATGCGCGAGTTCATCGCCTCGCTGGAACTGCCGGCCGAGGACAAGCAACGCCTGCTGGCGATGACCCCGGGCAGCTATATCGGCCTCGCCGAGAAGTTGGCGCGCGAGATCTGATTCGCTGGCCGCGACGCGGTCGTGTACGCCGCTCTGAGTAGGAGCGGCGCGAGCCGCGACTGCGGGGTTTCAGATAATGGCGTCGCGATCATGGCGCGACGAGGTCGCGACTTGCGTCGCTCCTACCCCAAGGCGCAAAACCAAAGCCTGACGATGCGTTGCTTCTTTGTAGGAGCGGCGCGAGCCGCGACTGCGGGGTTTCAGATAATGGCGTCGCGATCATGGCGCGACGCGGTCGCGACTTGCGTCGCTCCTACCCCAAGGCGCAAAGCCAAAGCCTGACGATGCGTTGCTTCTTTGTAGGAGTGGCGCGAGCCGCGACTGCGGGGTTTCAGATAATGGCGTCGCGATCATGGCGCGACGCGGTCGCGACTTGCGTCGCTCCTACCCCAAAATCCCCTGAAGCCCCAAAAAAGCTGAGCGATGCGCCGCTTTTGGGTAGGAGCGGCGCGAGCCGCGACCGCAGGGTTTCAGACAGCGGCGTCGCGATCATGAGCCTGCGCGGTCGCGACTTGCGTCGCTCCTACCCAAAGCCCAAAGCAGATAGATCAGCGCGCTTCGCGCACAGCGGTTCCACTGCGCGGCATGATCGAACATAGTGTGCGGCCTTCCACTTCGTTCGGGATTCGCTGATGCGCCTGCGCTCCGGTCTGCTTGCCGCCTCCCTGTTGTCCATGCTCGGCGCTTGCGCGAGTGCGCCATCACCGGACTCAAACACCAACACCGATTCGAGCGCCAGCGCCGATTCAAGCACCGCCGCTACCGCCGCGCTTACGCCGTGCGCGGCCGATCCCGACTGGCACCAGCCTGCGCCGCCGCGCCGCATTCACGGCAATACTTGGTACGTCGGCACCTGCGGGCTCAGCGCGGTGTTGATTACTTCCGAGCAGGGCCATGTGCTGATCGACGGCGCCACCGAAAAAGCCGCGCCGCAGATCGAAGCCAATATCCGCAAGCTCGGTTTCGATCCGCGCCAAGTCCGCTACCTGCTCAATTCGCACGAGCACAACGACCATGCCGGCGGCCTCGCCTATCTGCAGCGCGTCACCGGCGCGACCGTGGTCGCGCGCACGCCGGCCATCGCCGCGCTGGAAACCGGCAAGGGCGACCGCGGCGATCCGCAGTTCCTGAGCGTGTCGCCGTTCCCGCCGGTGACCGCGGTGCGCCCCATCGGCGACGGCGAAACCCTGAGCCTGGGCCCGATCGTGCTGACCGCGCACGCCACCCCGGGCCATACGCCCGGTGGCACCAGTTGGAGCTGGCGCGCCTGCGACGACGCCGGCGATTGCCGCGCCATCGCCTACGCCGACAGTCTCACTCCGTTTACCGACAAGGTGTATCGCTACAGCGACGAGGCCGCGCATCCCGGCGTGCTGGCGGCGTTCCGCCGCAGCATCGATACCGTCGCCGCGCTGCCCTGCGACATCCTGGTGACCCCGCATCCCAACGCCAGCGATCTGTTCGCGCGCCTCGACGCCGGCTCCGACCGCCCCGGGCAGGAGCCCAGCGGCTGTCGCGGCTATGCCGCAACCGGCGCCGGCAAGCTCGAAGAACGTCTGGCCAAGGAACGCGCCTCTACCAAACCGTGATCCAGGCCTGCCGCGCGGCCGCGTCGCCACGCGGCCTTAGCGCGGGATCGCGCATGATCGGCGGCTATCGCCTGCGGAGCCGCCCGATGAAACAGCTGATCAACATCGACGTACCGCACCTCGACGAGGCCACTGCGTTCTACACCCACGCCTTCGGCCTGCATGTCGGCCGCCGCTTCGGCGACCGGGTGGTCGAGTTGCTCGGCGGCGAAGCGCCGGTCTACCTGCTGCTCAAGACCGAGGGCAGTCAGGCCGCCGGCCACGATGTACGGGTGTACTCGCGCCATTGGACGCCGGTGCATTGCGACGTGGTCGTGGACGACGTCGAAGCCGCGCTCGCCAGCGCGGTCGCCGCCGGCGCGGTGCAGGAAGATCGCATCCGCAGCACGAGTTGGGGCCGCATCGTCCAGATCGCCGACCCGTTCGGGCACGGCTGGTGCCTGCTGCAGTTCGTCGGCCGCGGTTACGACGAGGTCGCGACTTCGGCCTGAGTTCGGAACGGGCTCCGGGGCGAAGTCGGGCCGCCCTGGAGCGACCTCCGGCTTGAGTGGGGCCGCCCCGGGGCGACCTCCGGCTTGAGTCGGGTCGCCCCCGGGCGGACCCTAGCTAGGGTCCGCCCGGATGGCGGACCGGCGCAGCTTGTGGCGAGATTCGTGGCAGCCGTCACAGCCCGGATCACGGTCATGTCCTTCGTCACCGATTTCGTCCAAAGCGTCTCCCGTGTCGTCGAACAAGTCCTGCAGCAGGAACCGCCGCCCCCGCCGCCGGCGCAGACTCCCGAGCAGATCGAAGCGCGGGTCAACGCCGCGACCTCGAACCCGGAACAGCGCGAACTGCTGACCCAGGGCTATACCCAGGCGCAGCGGGACCAGGACGGCGCCCTGTGGCAGCAGACCGAAGCCCTGCAAACGCTGTACCACGACCGTGAAGTGCTGGCGCTGAGCCGTTCGCTCGGCGCCGACGACGAGGTGCCCGAAGGCTGGCACCGCGCCAGCGACGCCGAGCTGGATCAGTACGGGCTGACCTCAGAGCAATTGCATCCCGAAGGCTCGGGCTTCAACGCCGAGCTGTTCATCCCCGACCCCGCCGTATTCGGCCCCGATGCCGCGCCGGTGCTGCAATTCGAGGGCACCGACTTCGCCGACCTGGAGGACGTCAACGCCGACGTGGCCCAGGCGCTCGACAACGACGAGGCCTATTACAACCAGGCCATCGACATCGCCGGCTCGGTCGCCGAACACGGCGGCGACAACGTGATCTTCAGCGGCCACTCGCTCGGCGGCGGCCTCGCCACCGCGGCGGCACTGGTCACCGGCAACCCCGGCATCGTCTCCAACCCGGCCGGGGTCAACCCGGCCACGGTCGAGGCGGCACTGGCCGAGCGCGGCCTGAGCTTCGAGCAGGCCGACGGCAACATCACCACATATAGCGTCGACGGCGACCTGCTGACCGAATTGCAGGCCGCGACCTCGGGCCTGTCCGAGGACAACGCCGCTGGTTTCGCCGCCATCCTCAACGGGGTCGGCCTGGCCGCGAACCGTCTGCAGGACGATGCGGTGCTGCCGACCAACGCCACCGCCGAAAGCGTGCTCAACCTGCCCGACGCGGTCGGCCGCCGGGTCACCCTCGACGCCACCGACGAGCACGGCGAAGCGCGTCCCGAGATCGTCTCGCTCGACGACACCATCGACGGCATCAACGATGCGTCCGACCAGCTGCCGATCGGCGAACTCGGCGACATCGCCGAGACCATCGGCGACGGCGGCGGCCTGTTCGGCGACATCGTCGGCGGCTTCACCGACCTGGTCGACAGCGGCACCGAATTCATCGACGAGCATCTGCCCGGCCCGGCCGGTGCGATCCTCGGCGCGTTCGGCGACGGCGTGGAGACCCTCGGCGACGGCATCGAGTCGCTGGGCGACCTGGTCGAACAAGGCGGCGACCTGGCCGCCGACGCGACCGACGCCATCGAGACCGGCGTGGCCACCGCGATCGAGGCCGGGCTGGAGCCCGATACCATCCCCAGCGTGTTGGAAATGGTCGACCGGCATAGCTTCGGCGTGTTCGACGACTCCATGGCCAGCCATATCGACAGCGAGGAAGCGGCCTTGCGCGAGCAGCTCGGTTGAGCCTCGGCCGATGAACCGGGCTCACGCCGGATGATCGGCGCAGCGACCATACTGCCGGCATGACCCGCGTGCCCTTCCGCCGAAGCGGCTCTAGTCCAGCCTGCTCTCGTCCAGCCGGCTCGCGTCCTCGCTGGGCGCCTTCGGTCCTGCTGGCGCTGTGCGCCTGCAGCGACTCCGCACCGATGCCCGCCGTCGCATCCTCCGCATCCACACCTTCTGCCGAGCCCGTCGTCGCCATGGCCCCCAATTTGCAGATCGAGCAACATTTCAACGGCCCCGAACTCGAACTCGCGCAGGCCGCCGCGGCCGGCCACGGCAACGAGGTACGCCGCCTGGTCAACGAAGGCGCGGACGCCAATGCGGTGTCCCCGGGCGGCCTGCCGCTGTTGGCCTGGCCGGTGCTGCGCGGCAATGCGGCCGGCGTCGTCGCCCTGCTCGATGCCGGCGCCGACCCCAACCGCGCCGTGCCCGCGGTCGGCACGGTCATGGTGTGGGCGGCCAAAGCCGAATCGCCGGAGGTTTTACGCGCCTTCCTCGAACACGGCGGCCGCGCCGACGCCAGCGACCTCGATCAGCAACCTCTGACCCGGATCGCCGCCCTCGCCGGGCAGTGGGACAACGTCAAGCTGCTGATCGAGCACGGCGCCGACATCGATGCCCCGGCCCACGGCCGCGATGGCGACACCTTGCTGACGTATTACTCGCGCGGCCAGTTCGACAAGACCCATTGGCTGCTCGAACACGGCGCCGACCCCACCCACCGCCTCGAAAGCGCGGCCAAACCCGAGCGCATCGGCGCCCAGACCGTGGTCGAGAACGTCTATTGGTGGCCGATCAACGACGGCAAATTCCCGCAGCTCGCGCAATGGCAGCAGCGCTGCCAGCAACTGCTCGCCGCGCGCGGCCTGACCCTGCCGCGCGAGCCGGCGCATCTGCAGCGCTTGCGTGTGGCCCAAGGCGGCGGCGCAGCCGCGCCTGCCACCGAACTCGGCCGCGGCGGCGATCTCAACACCGACATCGAACGCCGCGAGAGCGAACTGAAGGACGCGTTGACGCCGCGCTGATTCCGCTACCCACGACGACGCCAAGCGCGACGCCCCTGGCGTAGACTTCGCGCCCATGAAATCGCCTCTCATCGAAGTCGACGCCGCTCGACGCCCGCCGCTCGGCATGACGCCGGCCGTGTTCCTGCGCGACTACTGGCAGAAACGCCCGCTGCTGATCCGCAACGCCTTCCCCGGCCTGCAATCGCCGATCCAGCCCGAAGACCTGGCCGGCCTAGCCTGCGAAGAAGGCGTGCTGGCGCGCCTGATCCAGCACGATCGCGCGAACGATCGTTACTCCCTGCGGCATGGGCCGTTCGAGGAGTCCGAATTCCCCGGCCTGCCGCAGCAGGACTGGACCCTGTTAGTCCAAGACGTCGACAAATGGGACGCCGACGTGGCCGCCCTGTTGCCGGCCTTCGATTTCCTGCCGCGCTGGCGCATCGACGACATCATGGTCTCGTTCGCCGCGCCGGGCGGTTCGGTCGGCGCCCATGTCGACCAGTACGACGTGTTCCTGCTGCAGGCCCAGGGCCATCGGCGCTGGCAGATCGACGCCCGCCCCGGTGCGCCGCAGGATTTCCGCCCGGACGCCGAGCTGAAACTGCTGCGCGAGTTCGAGCCCAGCCACGACTGGGTGCTCGGCCCCGGCGACATGCTGTACCTGCCGCCCGGCGTGCCGCATCACGGCGTCGCCGAGGATGCCTGCCTGACCTTCTCGGTCGGTATGCGCGCGCCGTCGGCCGCCGAGCTGATGGGCGACTTCATCGACACCCTGGCCGCCGAAGCCGACGAGAGTCTGCGTTATCACGACCCCGACCTGAGCCCGCCGGCCGATCCCAACGAGATTGACGCCGCAGCGATGGGCCGGGTGGTCGAGGCCTTGAACGTCTTGCGCATGAACGACCCCGACCGCCTCGGCGATTGGTTCGGTCGCTTCATCACCGTCTACCGCGCCGCCGGCGAAGTCTCGTCCGGCCATGAAGAGCCGCGCTCGCGCATCGAGATCGAATGGGACCTGGAGCGCGGCGCCAGCCTGTGGCGCCATCCCTGGTCGCGCATGGCCTGGCGCAAAACCCATGCACAGCCGGCCAAGCAGGCCAAGCAGGCCCAGGCCACGGTCGCCCGGCTCTACGTCAGCGGCCAGGAATTCGTGTTGCCGGCCGCTGATGCCCAGGCCATCGCCGCCGCCGCCGAAATCGACGCCGCCGTGTATTCGGCGCTGTCCGACGCCGGCCGCGACTGCGTCCACGAACTCATCGCCGCCGGCCATTACCGCCTCGGCCTCGACGACGAGGACGGCGGAGAAGAGGAGTGAGCGCCGGCTTCCGGGTCGTCGCCGTCGCCGACTACGCCGCGGCGCTGGCGGCGCTGCGCTCGGTGCGCGAAGCGGTATTCGTGCAGGAGCAGCAGGTCCCGGTCGAGATCGAGCTCGACCCGCACGACCCGCTGTGCCAACACGTGCTGGCCCTGGACGCCGAAGAACGCCCGATCGGCACCGGCCGGTTGACCCCGGACCGGCGCATCGGCCGCATGGCCGTGCTGGCTGCCTGGCGCGGCCGCGGCGTCGGCGAGGCTTTGCTGGAGGCTCTGATCGAACGCGCCCGCCAGCTCGGCTGGCGCGAGCTGTCCCTGCACGCCCAGGCCTCGGCGATCGGTTTCTATGCCCGTCGCGGCTTTCTGCCGTTCGGCGAGCGTTTCGTCGAGGCCGGCATCGAGCACCAGTCGATGCGCCTGTTGCTCGACGCCGCCAACCCGGTCGAGACTCGCGCCGCCGCCCTCGCCGCCCTGGCCGGGGTCATCGCCAATGCCCGCCGCGGTCTGTCGATCTATAGCCGCGATCTCGACCCGGGCCTGCTCGACCGGCCCGAAGTGGTCGCCGCGATGCGCCGCCTCGCCACCTCCGGCGGCGCGATCCGGGTGCTGCTGCACGACCCCGGCGCACCGCAACGCGCGCTCGCCCCCTTGATCGGGCTGAGCCAGCGCCTGTCGAGCGTGTTCGAGTTCCGCGCCATCGAAGAGCCGGTCGACCTCAAATACCCCTCGGCCTACCTGGTCAACGACCTCGACGGCTGGTACTACCGCCCGCTCGGCCATCGCTACGACGGCGAGACCCGGCTCGACGGTGGCGCGCGCGCGCGCCAGCTGCACGCGCATTTCGACCCGGTGTGGGAGCGCGCCCGCCCCTGCAGCGAGTACCGCGCGCTCGGAATCTGAGGCCACGCTAAACCGCGTCTTGCCGGGCCCCGAGGCCCCGAACCCGACGTCCGGCTCGCGCCCGGCGGCATTGCCGGAACGGTCCGTATCCGCTCCGGTATCGGATATCGAACAAAATCGGCCGCTTAGACATAAGTAGTTATGCCGCTGGCCTTAACACTACCGCTATAATTCCGGGCCTTGTCCGCGCGCCCCTGGCGTATGCGCGACCCCAATCCGCCCACCTAGAGTTTCCCGATAGCCATCGTGGACAGTCTCCTGAAGCAGTTCTCGCAATCCTCGCAACTCGGCGCCAACGCCGCCTTCATCGAAGACCTGTACGAGCAGTACCTGGTCGACCCCGAAAGCGTCGGGGGCAAATGGAAAGCCTATTTCGACGGGTTCAAGGGCCGCGAAGCCGGGGACATCCCGCATTCGGCCGCCATTGAAAGCATCGCCGCCGCGAGCCGCGCCGCCTCCCGGGGCGTCGTCACCGCCGCCGCGGGCGGCTCCCAGGCCAGCGACGAGCGCGAGCGCTCGGTCGGCAAGGTGATCACCGCCTACCGTTCGCGCGGCCACCTCGCCGCCAACATCGATCCGCTCGGCCTGCTCGAGAAGCCGGAAGCGCCGGACCTGGCGCTGGGCTTCCACCGCCTCTCCGAGAGCGACCTGACCGGCGAGTTCAGCACCGGCGGCGTCGCCGGCAAGGAACGCATGAAGCTCGGCGACCTGCTCGCCCTGCTCAAGGCCACCTACACCGGCCCGATCGGCGCGGAGTTCATGCACATCGCCGACGCCGAACAGCGCCGCTGGATGTACGAACGCCTGGAAGGCGCCGGCGGCAAGTTCGCCCGCAGCGCCGACGACAAGAAGCGCATCCTCGAGCGCCTGACCGCGGCCGACGGCCTGGAGCGCTACCTCGGCACCAAGTACGTCGGCCAGAAGCGCTTCTCGCTGGAAGGCGGCGACGCGCTGATCCCGCTGATGGACGTGACCATCCGCCGTGCCGGCGATCAGGGCGTGCAGGACGTGGTGATCGGCATGGCCCACCGCGGCCGCCTCAACGTTCTGGTCAACACCCTCGGCAAGCCGCCGCGCAAGCTGTTCGACGAGTTCGAAGGCAAGTTCGACCACGACGAGCACGCCCATACCGGCGACGTGAAGTACCACATGGGCTTCAGCGCCGACGTCGCCACCCCCGGCGGCCCGGTCCACCTGGCGCTGGCGTTCAACCCCTCGCACCTGGAAATCGTCAACCCGGTGGTCGCCGGCAGCGTGCGTTCGCGCCAGACCCGCCGCGGCGACAACGGCCGCGCGCAGGTGTTGCCGGTGCTGCTGCACGGCGACGCCGCGTTCGCCGGCCAGGGCGTCGGCATGGAGCTGTTCCAGATGTCGCAGGCGCGCGGTTTCGCGGTCGGCGGCACGGTCCACATCGTCATCAACAACCAGGTCGGCTTCACCACCAGCGAGCGCCAGGACGCGCGTTCCACGCTGTACTGCACCGACGTGGCCAAGATGGTCGGCGCGCCGATCCTGCACGTGAACGGCGACGACCCGGAAGCGGTGGTGTTCTGCGCCGAACTGGCGCTGGACTTCCGTCAGCGCTTCGGCCGCGACGTGGTCATCGACCTGGTCTGCTACCGCCGCCACGGCCATAACGAGGCCGACGAGCCGGCCGCGACCCAGCCGCTGATGTACCAGGTGATCCGCAAGCACAAGACCCCGCGCGAGCTGTACGCCGAGCGCCTCGTCGCCGAAGGCGTGCTCAAGGCCGAAGACGCGCAGGCGCTGGTCGACAACTACCGCGACAAGCTCGACCAGGGCGCGGTCACCACCGAGCTGGTCGAGGTCAAGCCGGACGAGTTCACCATCGACTGGTCCAAGTACCTGTCGGGCAAGCTCGGCGACCCGGTCGACACCAAGTTCGAACGCAGCAAGCTCGACGCCCTGGCCACCCAGATCAACGCGGTCGCCGACAACGTCAAGCTGCACGCGCGCGTCGCCAAGATCTACGAAGACCGCCGCAAGATGGCCGCCGGCGAGCTCGGCGGCGACTGGGGCTTCGCCGAAAACCTGGCCTACGCCACCCTGCTCAGCGAAGGCTACAAGTTGCGCCTGGTCGGCCAGGACAGCGGCCGCGGCACCTTCTTCCACCGCCACGCGATCCTGCACGAGCAGAGCACCGACGCCTACGTCATGCCGCTGCGCGAGCTGGTGCGCACGCCGTCGGACATGACCATCATCGACTCGCTGCTCAGCGAAGAAGCGGTGATGGCGTTCGAGTACGGCTATTCGACCGCCGACCCCATGACCCTGGACATCTGGGAAGCCCAGTTCGGCGACTTCGCCAACGGCGCCCAGGTGGTGATCGACCAGTTCCTGTCCTCGGGCGAAGCCAAGTGGGGCCGTCTGTGCGGCCTGGCGCTGTTCCTGCCGCACGGCTACGAAGGCCAGGGCCCCGAGCACAGCTCGGCGCGCCTGGAACGCTTCCTGCAGTTGTGCGCGCTCGACAACATGCTGGTCTGCGCGCCGACCACACCGGCGCAGGCGTACCACATGATCCGCCGGCAGATGCGCATGAGCACGCGCAAGCCGCTGGTGGTGATGACGCCCAAGTCGCTGCTGCGCCACAAGCTCGCGGTTTCGACCCTGGACGACCTGGCCAACGGCGAGTTCCAGCACCTGATCCCCGACGCCCAGGCCAACGCCAAGAAGGTCAAGCGCGTCGTGCTGTGCTCGGGCAAGGTCTATTACGACCTGTTCGAGCAGGCGCAGAAGGAAGGCCTGGACGACGTCGCTCTGCTGCGCATCGAACAGCTGTATCCGTTCCCGCGCGAACTGCTGGCGGCCGAACTCAAGCGCTACAGCGCGGCCAAGGACGTGGTGTGGTGCCAGGAAGAGCCGCAGAACCAGGGCGCCTGGTACCAGATCCGCCACCACCTGTCCGCCTGCCTGGCGCCGAAGCAGAGCCTGCACTATGCCGGCCGCGCGCGTTCGCCGTCGCCGGCGGCCGGCCATCTGGCCGACCACGTCGCCGAGCAGACCAAGCTGGTCGCCGACGCGCTGGTCAATTCGCTGCAAGGCGAGTCCAGCGCTGAATAAGCGCTGGCCTGCCGACCCTACATCCAAGAACGACTCATACCCTTTCAAGCACTCCAGGATGCCTGCCCCATGAGCACCGAGATCAAAGTCCCCGTCCTTCCCGAGTCGGTCTCCGACGCCACGATCGCCACGTGGCACAAGAAGCCGGGCGATGCGGTCAAGCGCGACGAGAACCTGGTCGATCTGGAAACCGACAAGGTCGTGCTCGAAGTGCCCTCGCCGGTCGACGGCGTGCTCAAGGAAATCAAGTTCGAGGAAGGCGCGACCGTGACCAGCCAGCAGCTGCTCGCGATCGTGGAAGCCGGCGCCGCCGCCGCTGCCGCTCCGGCCGCCGCCAAGGCCGAAGCCCTGCCGGCTGCCGGCGCCCAGCCGATCACCGCCAAGGCAGAAGCGCCCAAGGCCGCCGCATCCAACGACCAGTTGCCGCCGGGCGCGCGTTTCACCGCGAACAAGGAAGGCATCGACGCTGCGCAGGTCGAAGGCACCGGCCGCAAGGGCGCGGTGACCAAGGAAGACATCCTCAACTACGCCAAGTCCGGCGGCGTCGGCAGCGCCTCGGGCGCGCGCCCGGAAGAGCGCGTGCCGATGACCCGCATGCGCGCCCGCATCGCCGAGCGCCTGATGCAGTCGAAGAACTCGATCGCCATGCTGACCTCGTTCAACGAAGTCAACCTCGGCAAGGTCATGGCGATGCGCAAGGAGCTGGGCGAGTCCTTCGAGAAGGCCAACGGCGTCAAGCTCGGCTTCATGAGCTTCTTCGCCAAGGCCGCCGCCAATGCGCTGCAGCGCCACCCGGTGGTCAACGCTTCGGTCGACGGCAACGACGTCGTCTATCACGGCTATGCCGACATCTCGATCGCCGTGTCGACCGACAAGGGCCTGGTCACGCCGGTCCTGCGCAACGTCGAGCGCATGGGCTTCGCCGACGTCGAGAAGGCCATCGGCGACTACGCCAAGAAGGCGCGCGACGGCAAGCTGGCGCTGGAAGACCTGCAGGGCGGCACCTTCACCATCACCAACGGCGGCACCTTCGGCTCGCTGATGTCGACCCCGATCGTCAATCCGCCGCAGTCGGCCATCCTCGGCATGCACGCGATCAAGGAACGCGCCATCGTCGAGAACGGCGCCGTGGTCGCCGCGCCGATGATGTACATCGCGCTGTCCTACGATCACCGCATCATCGACGGCAAGGACGCGGTGCTGTTCCTGGTCGACATCAAGAACCAGCTGGAAAATCCGCATCGCATGCTGCTCGGCATGTAATGCCTCGCCGGGACTCGGGACTCGGGATTCGGGACTCGGCTAAGAACAAAAACAGCGGACCCGGGACTCGCACGCTTCGCCGTGCGAGTCCCTGGTCCCGAGTCCCGAGTCCCGCACCCCCAAGGACTCCGCAATGTCTGAACAATTCGACGTAGTCGTCATCGGCGCCGGTCCGGCCGGTTATCACGCCGCCATCCGCGCCGCCCAGTTGGGCCTCAAGACCGCCTGCATCGACGCCGCACTCGGCAAGGACGGCAAGCCCGCCCTCGGCGGCACCTGCCTGCGCGTGGGCTGCATCCCGTCCAAGGCGCTGCTCGACAGCTCGCGCCAGTTCTGGAACCTGCAGCATCTGTTCGGCGAGCACGGCATCAGCGCCGACAACGCCAAGATCGACGTCGGCACCATGGTCGGCCGCAAAGACAAGATCGTGAAGCAGTTCACCGGCGGCATCGCGATGCTGTTCAAGGCCAACAAGGTCACCCCGTACTACGGCTTCGGCACCCTGCACCCGGGCAACGTCGTCAAGGTCAAGCAGCACGACGGTTCGGAAGTCGAGCTCAAGGGCACCAACGTCATCATCGCCGCCGGTTCGGATTCGATCGAACTGCCGTTCGCCAAGTTCGACGGCGACAAGATCGTCGACAACGTCGGCGCGCTCGACTTCACCGAAGTGCCCAAGCGCCTCGGCGTGATCGGCGCCGGCGTGATCGGCCTGGAACTCGGCAGCGTGTGGAAGCGTCTCGGCGCCGAGGTCACCATCCTCGAAGCGCTGCCCGACTTCCTCGCCGTGGCCGACGCCGAAGTGGCCAAGACCGCGGCCAAGGAATTCAAGAAGCAGGGCCTGGAGATCAAACTCGGCGCCAAGGTCAGCAAGGCCGAAATCCAGAAGGACGGCGTGCACCTGACCTATAACGACGGCAAGGCCGACCAGCAGCTCGTGGTCGACAAGCTGCTCGTCGCCGTCGGCCGCCGCGCCGCCAGCAAGGGTCTGCTCGCCGAAGGCACCGGGGTCAAGCTCAACGAGCGCGGCCAGATCGAAGTCGACGAGCATTGCCACACCGGCGTCGACGGCGTCTGGGCGGTCGGCGACTGCGTGCGCGGCCCGATGCTCGCGCACAAGGGCTTCGAGGAAGGCATCGCCGTGGCCGAGCTCATCGCCGGCCTGCCGGGCCACGTCAACTTCGACACCATCCCCTGGGTCATCTACACCGAGCCGGAAATCGCCTGGGTCGGCCAGACCGAGCAGCAGCTCAAGGCCGAAGGCGTGCCGTACAAGACCGGCAGCTTCCCGTTCGCGGCGATCGGCCGTGCGGTGGCCATGGGCGAGCCGGCGGGCTTCGTCAAGGTCATCGCCCATGCCGAAACCGATCGCGTCCTCGGCCTGCACCTGGTCGGCGTCGGCGTGTCGGAACTCGTGCACGAAGGCGTGCTGACCATGGAGTTCAAGGGCTCCGCCGACGACCTCGCCCGTATCTGCCACGCTCACCCGACCCTGTCGGAAGCGATCCACGATGCGGCGATGGCGGTCGACAAGCGGGCGATTCATAAGGCTAATTGAGCCGGGACTCGGGACTCGGGGTTCGGGACTCGGGACTCGTAAAGCGGTTCCGCCCCAACCCGAATCCCAATGCAGACGCATTGAAGCCGGGACTCAGTGCTCGGGACTGGGGACTCGCACGCGAGATCGGCCCCTCCTCGCGAGTCCCATCGCAAACGCCAGGTCCGCCTGGCGTTTTGCTTTTACGAGTCCCGAGTCCCGAGTCCCGAGTCCCAAGAGTTCAAACATGAAAACCCTCTGCGTCTACTGCGGCTCCAACTCCGGCTCCAAGCCGATCTATACCGAGCGCGCGATGGCGCTCGGCACGCGTATGGCCAGGGACGGCGTCGCCCTGGTCTACGGCGGCGGCAACGTCGGCCTGATGGGCACGGTCGCCGATGCGGTGCTCGAAGCCGGCGGAGAAGCGATCGGGGTGATTCCCGAGCAGTTGGTCAATTGGGAAGTCGCCCATCGCGGCCTGACCAAGCTGGAGATCGTCGGCTCGATGCATGAGCGCAAGGCGCGCATGTTCGACCTCGCCGACGGCTTCGTCGCCCTGCCCGGCGGCTTCGGCACCCTCGACGAAATGTTCGAGATGCTGACCTGGCGCCAGCTCGGCATCGGCAACAAGCCTTGCGCGTTTCTCGACATCGACGGCTTCTACACGCCGTTGATGTCGATGCTCGACCGCATGGTCGAAGAACGCTTCCTGCATGCCGACCAACGCCGCGACCTGTGGCACGGCGACGACCTCGACGCGATGCTGGCCTGGATGCGCGAGTACCAGCCGGCCGCCGCATCGAAGTGGCTGGACGAAAAGCGCCGCAACGCCCTGCGCTGAGTGGCAGGCTGTAAGCGGCCGGACGTCAGTGGCAAGTCCCGATAAGCTGTAAGCACTGCAGACAGGAGGTCGGACCATGCGCTGGATCGTATTGCCCTTGCTCGCGGTGGTGGCCTGCACACCGGCCCGGCCTCCCGCCAGCGACATCGACCGCACCACGGTCGAGATCGAGCGCAGCGGTTGCCTCGGCGGTTGTCCGGTCTACAAGCTGCGCATCGGCTCCGACGGCGTGGCGATCTTCAGCGCCCGCGACTTCACCGGCCGCCACCCATTGCGCAACGCCGACGGCGACCTGGTGATTCCGCACGAAGTCGCCGACAAGGACCGTCGTGCCCTGTTCGAACGGGTGAACTCCAAGGCCTTCGCCGAACTGCTGCCGGACTACTCCGCCAACGTCTCCGACGGCCCGACCACGACCATCACCGTCAGCACACCCTCCGGCGTGCGCCGCGTCACCCAGTACGCCGTCGCCTGCTTGCGCGACAGCAAGAAACCGCGCGCCTTGTCGTCCACCTCGATCGACCCGCGGGCGCGTTTCGTACCCGACGTGTTTTGCGAGACCGTCGCCCTGATCGAAACCGCCAGCTGCGCCGGCTACTGGTCCGCGCAAACCCGTCCCCCGCTGGACCCCAACGATCCCCGGCTGTCGCCGCCGGAGCGCTGCCGCCTGCCGTCGTTCGGCAGGGGCGCGAATGCGGGTTCGGTGCAGCCATGAAGGCTGCGAACCACTCCGGTGCGAACCGCTCCGACACGAATCGCGCCCTCGTTGCGAATCGCCCCTTGTAGGAGCGGCGTGAGCCGCGACCGCGGAACGCGCGGAGACCGCATTGCCGACTCCGTTTATCGAAGCGGCGTGCTTCCGCAGGGGTAGGAGCGGCGCAAGCCGCGACCGCGCTGCAGCAGTCTTGCGGCGCATCCTTCAAGCAAAATCCAGATCAAACGCTAAAAGCTTCCGCCACTAAAGCGGCGGGTTACTTTCTTTTGTCTAAGGCAACAAAAGAAAGGTAACTGCACTCTCAAGGTACAAGTGCATCACCCAAGCGGATCAAAGGCTTAAACCTCCTCCCTGGTAAACCGGCCTTGATTCAGAGTAAGCCTTTGATCAGTCGAGAATTTCTGATTTGCCGTCCGCCTAGGAAAAAGCGGGTCATCAGATGAAGAGTGATGCACTTGGTCCTGGTCAGTGCAAACCAAAGAAAAATGCTTCGTTTTGAATCACGGGCCCGCACGCTCGGTGCCTCCGCGAGGATTTTTCATACGGGACATCCCTGTCCCGATGAAAAACGGCGCGCATCCTTGCGCGCCGCCCTCCGGGTCTTCCATTGCCTTCGCTAGTGCTCGGCGACGAACAGCCAAAGCTAAAGCCAAAGCCAAAGCCAAAAATCAGGAAATCAGAGTGCGGCGACACCATTCCCTGTAGGAGCGGCGTGAGCCGCGACCGCGAATCTGCGGCCGCCGGCGCGGGCAATCGCGGTTGCGTGGTCGCGGCTTGCGCCGCTCCTACCCCAGAACAACCGCGAAGCCGTCGATCGTTGCCGTTGCCGTTGCCGTTGCCGTTGCCGTTGCCGTTGCCGTTGCCGTGATGAGCTTGGCGCAGTGCCGAACTCGCGATGCGATCGTAGACCCGGAGGGCGGCGCACAGGACGTGCGCCGTTTTCCGATAAGACAGGGACGTCTTATCGGAAAATCCCGGCGACAGCTGCGAACTCGCAGGGGAGCTTCGTCAAGGAAGGCCTTTTCTTTGGTTAGCTTTCTTTTGGGCCAGCAAAAGAAAGTAACCCGGCCGCGTTAGCGGACGGAAGCTCTGCTTTGGCTGTTGCCCATCAAGCTCTGCGGCAAGAAACGCCGCAACCGGGCACAACGCGGTCGCGGCTTGCGCCGCTCCTACCCAAGAGCAGGCGCGACCCGCCGATCGTTGCCGTTGCCGTTGCCGTTGCCGTGATGAGCTTGGGCAGTGCCGAACTCGCGATGCGATCGTAGACCCGGAGGGCGGCGCACAGGACGTGCGCCCAGCGTTTAGACCGAATGACTCGATAGGACAAGGATGTCCTATCGGAAAATCCCGGCGACAGCTGCGAACTCGCAGGGGAGCTCCGTCAAGGAAAGCCCTTTTCTTTGGTTAGCTTTCTTTTGGGCCAGCAAAAGAAAGTAACCCGGCCGCGTCAGCGGACGGAAGCTCTGCTCCTGATGTTGCTTCGCTTTCCTATGGCCGGAGGCACCGGAACACGACAGGACGCGGTCGCGACTTGCGCCGCTCCTACTCTTGAAGCCAAGCCTCCGACCACCGACATCCAAGTAGCAGCCCGTTTGAATTACGTAAGCAGGCGACCGGCTCCACCCGAAATCGCCCAATCCCTACTCGGCTATCATCTCCACCATCGCCCTCAAGCACCCACCAGGGCCGTACCGCAGCCGAGCACGCAATGAGCCTACCCACCTCCTTCGACGCCTTCCGCATCCACAACGACGCCAGCGGCTACCGCAGCGGCATCGAGTCGGTCTCGCTGGACGATCTCGCGCCCGGCGAGGTGGTGATCAAGACCGCGTACTCGTCGGTCAACTTCAAGGACGCGCTGGCCGGTACCGGCGAAGGCAAGATCCTGCGCCGGTTCCCGCTGGTCGGCGGCATCGACGTCGCCGGCCACGTGGTCGCCTCGAGCGACCCGGCGTTCAAGGAAGGCGATGCGGTGCTGGTCACCGGTTGCGGCCTCAGCGAAGTGCGCGATGGCGGCTACGGCCAGTACGCGCGCCTGCAGGCGCAATGGACGATTCCGCTGCCGGCCGGGCTGAGCCTGCGCGAGAGCATGATCCTCGGCACCGCCGGCTTCACCGCTGCGCTCGCCCTGCACCGCATGCTCGACAACCGGCAGACGCCGGCGCAGGGGCCGCTCGCGGTCACCGGCGCCACCGGCGGGGTCGGCTCGCTCGCGCTGGACATCTTCAGCCGCGCCGGCTTCGAGGTGCACGCGATCAGCGGCAAGCCCGAACAAGGCGATTACCTGCGCTCGATCGGCGCCCGCGAGGTGCTCGGCCGCGACGCCCTGCAGACCGCGCGGCCGATGGAGTCGGCGCGCTTCGGCGGTGGCCTGGACAACGTCGGCGGGCCGATGCTGGCCAGTCTGTTGGCTCAAACCGCGCCCTACGGCAACGTCGCCACCGCCGGCCTCGCCGCGACCCACGAGCTGGCGACCACGGTCATGCCATTCATCATCCGCGGTGTATCCCTGCTCGGCGTCGCCTCGGCCGGCACCGCGCGCGGCATCCGCGACGAGATCTGGCAGCGCCTGGGCAGCGACTGGAAGCCCGCGCATCTGGACCGGATCTGCACGCGCGAAGTCGGTCTGGCCGAGCTGCCGCAGGTATTTCCGGGCATGCTGGCCGGCGGTTCGGTCGGCCGGACCCTCGTCGTGATCTAGTTGGCATTGCAGCGGCGCGGCGCGTCGCTACAATCGGCCGCAGGTTCTTGGGGGAAACACATGGCGCGTATTCTGATCGTCGACGATTCGCCGTCCCAGCTGATGGGCATTCGTCGCATCGTCGAAAAACTGGGGCATGAAGCCTTGACCGCAGAGGACGGCGCCGCCGGCGTCGAAGCGGCCAAGCGCGAACTGCCCGATATGATCCTGATGGACGTAGTAATGCCGAACCTCAACGGGTTCCAGGCGACGCGCTCGATTTGCCGCGAACCGACGACGAAGCACATCCCGATCGTCCTGGTCACGACCAAGGATCAGGACACCGACCGCGTCTGGGGCATGCGCCAGGGCGCCAAGGCCTACATCACCAAGCCGTTCAGCGAGACCGATCTGTCCGAGATCATCGCGCAGTTGCTGCCTTCGGCCGCCTGAATGCGCGGCGTGGAAGGCTGATACCGGCCGGACCCACGCAGCAAACCGACGAACCCGGCGCGAGCCGGGTTTTTCTTTTATCGGTGCCGTCTACCGCCCTCGCCGCAGCGGCCCGCCAGCCATGCGCGATCGCCGGCCCAGCCTGGCGCGGCGGATGGCCGCGGCGGCGATCACACTCGCCGCCACTCCTCGCCGAACGCCACCCGCATCGCCTCGTAGGCGTCGTGCTGCTCCGGCGTTTCCGCACGCGGCGCCAACACTTCCAGTTCGACGATCTGGTCGCCGGCCTGGGTGCCCGGCAGGCCGCGGCCACGCAGGCGCAGCTTGCGTCCGGCCTCGGAATTGGCCGGGATCTTGAGCTCGACCGGGCCGCCGAGGGTCGGCACGCTGATGGTCGCGCCGAGCGCGGCTTCCCACGGCGCCAACGGCAACATGTAGATCACGTTGCGGCCGTCGACCTCGAAATGCGGATGCGCGGCGTACTCGATCTCGAGCAGCAGGTCGCCATGCGCGCCCTGCCCGGCCAGGCGGATCAGCTGCCCGGGACGCACGCCCTTCGGCACGCGCACATCGAGGGTCTTGTTGTTGACCGAAATGCGAATGCTGCCGCCTTCGTAGACCGTTTCCAGCGACACCGCGAGCTTGGCCCGGGTGTCGCCGCGCGGCGGCGCGCTGCGGGCGCCCTGTTGGCCGAAACCTCCGCCGGCCGAACGGCCGCGCCCGAACAGGGTCTCGAAGAAATCGCTGAAGCCCCCGCCGGCGCCACCGCCGGCGAAGATCTCCTCGAAGTCCGGGCCTCCGCCGCCGTAGCCGCCCGCTGAGGGCTGTACTTCGTCGCCGGGCCGATAGCCGCGCGCGCGCAGCTGATCGTAGGCGGTGCGCTTCTGCGGGTCGCGCAGCGCCTCGTAGGCCTCGTTGACGGCCTTGAACTTCTCCTCCGCGCCGGCCTCCTTGCTGACGTCGGGGTGATACTTGCGCGCCAGGCGACGATAGGCCGTCTTGATCTCGGCCTCGCCCGCGCTCGGTTCCAGACCGAGGGTTTCGTAGTAATCCTTGAACTGCATCGTTGCTCCCGCTCGCAAGCGCCATACGCGGCGCAGCCCACTCACGCCGTCTTGACGCATCATTAGCCTGACAGCATGGCGGCGACGACCGCGATTTCAAGTCGCGTTGACGCGGTATTTAGAACCTGCTGCCTAGACTCGAACCCCCACAGGAGATTTCCATGAGCATCCAGGTCGGCGAACGCCTTCCCGAAGTCGTACTCAAGCGCATCAACGAAGGCATCGAGAGCGTCGATACCCGGGCCCTATTCGACGGCCGCAAGGCCGTGCTGTTCGCGGTGCCGGGCGCCTTCACCCCGACCTGCTCGGAGAAGCACCTGCCTGGCTTCGTCGAGCATTTCCAGGCGTTCCGCGACAAGGGCATCGAAGTGCTGTGCCTGGCCGTCAACGACCCGTTCGTGATGCAGGCCTGGGCCCAGAGCCAGCACGCGCCGGACGGCATGATCATGCTGGCCGACGGCAACGGCGACTTCACCCGCGCGCTCGGCCTGGAACTCGACGCCAGCGCCTACGGCATGGGCACGCGCGCAAAGCGCTTCGCTCTGTACGCCGACGATGGCGTGGTCAAGCAACTGCACGTCGAAGAACCCGGCGAGTACCGGGTGTCCTCGGCCGAATACATGCTGCAACAGGTCTGAGCCACGGCCGGCCCGGATCGCCACAGGTCCGGGCCGTTCGCTCCACCGATACGCGCCTTTCAACGTTCTCTCGCCAGACTGCACGAGGTTTCCCCGCTCTCTTCCCCCGACCAGCCAGGAGGCACCATGCCTGCCAAGCCCGTCAGCAAGACCGCCGCCCGTTCGGCGTCCGCGCAGCCGACCACCGGCAAACCCTCGGCGTTCGTCGCCGACCTCGCGACCATCCGTGCCCGCGCCCGCAGGCACATCGAGGACGGCGCGATCACCGACAGCTACCGCGCCGATCGCGAGGCGGTGATCAAGTTGCTCAACGAAGCCCTGGCGACCGAGATCGTCTGCGTGCTGCGCTACAAGCGCCACTACTACATGGCCAGCGGCCTGATGGCCGACGCGGTCAAGGCCGAATTCCTCGAACACGCCAACGAAGAACAGGCGCATGCCGACCGCATCGCCGAACGCATCGTGCAGCTCGGCGGCGCCCCCGATCTCAACCCCGACGTGCTGTCCAAGCGCGCCCACGCCGAATACGTCGAAGGCACCGACCTGCGCGACATGGTCAAGGAAGATCTGGTCGCCGAACGCATCGCGATCGACAGCTATCGGCAGATCATCGATTACATCGGCGACCGGGATACCACCACCAAGCGCCTGATGGAAGACATCCTGGCGCAGGAAGAAGAACACGCCGACGAGTTGGCCGACCTGCTCGATGGCTGGACTGGCGGATAGGCGTACCGGCCCCCGCCGACGATTCGGCCGAGGCCGCGCAATGCGCGGCCTCTCGCTTCGCGCCGCTGCATGGCGGCCGCGACGACGTGGGCCGGCTAGACTCAGGGCATGAGCCGACACCTCCAAATCTCCCGCCTGCGCGCCCGCCTCGAACGGGAGCATTGGCCCCGCGTGCAAATGAGCCTGATCGTGTTGCTGACCGGCGCGGTTGGCTTCCTCGCTTCCTTCGCCATGCTCGAATTTGCCGGCCTTCACAGCATGTCGCTGCGTTACCCGCTGGCCGCCTGTTGCGCGTACCTGAGCTTCCTCGCTTTGCTGTGGACGTGGGCACGTACCCAAGGACACGACGCTTGGGAAAACCTCGATCTGCCGGATCTCGGCGCCGGGTCCGGCGCTAGCTCAGAGTCGTACGCGAACCCGGGCGGCGGCTGGCAAGGCGGCCGCGGTGACGAAGGTGCTGGTGGCGCTTCGGCCTCGTTCGACGCGCCTGCTGCGTCCGCATCACCGGTCAGACTGGAGAATTCCAATAGCGATTCCGACTTCGATCTGCCGCTCGCCGATGCCGGCGACGACTTCGCTTGGGTGCTGGTGGCGATCGCCATCGCGCTGGGCGCCGCCTTCGCCGCGATCTGGGTGGTGTGGATCGCACCCGGCCTGATGGCCGAGTTGGTCCTCGATGTCGCGCTCGCCGGCGGCCTGTACCGCCGTCTGCGCCGCATCGAATCGCAGCATTGGCTGCAAACCGCATTGCGCCGCACCGCCATACCGTTCCTGATCGTCGCTCTGATGGCGACCGCGGCCGGCTACGCCGGAGCGCGTTATGCGCCAGGTGCGAGCTCCTTCGGCGATGTCATCGCGGCGCGCCAGGCTGAAAGCGCCCCTTAGCCGGGGCGGTACGCAAGCGCTTCGCCGCATTCGCGGCGCTCGATCGGCGCAACACCGGAACCTTACTTGCGACCAGACGCCGGTTTGGCTGACGCGATCGCGATCGTGCTCGCCAATGACGTCGATCGCTCAGGCCGCTTCGCCGTGCTCGGCCTCGGCGAACAGGCCGCGGCCGAGCGCGAAGGCCGTCTGCAGGTGCGCGGCGGCTTCGTCGGGGTGGGTATGCAGCAGCAACTCCGAGGTCAGCACCCGGGCGCCGCAGTAATCGAAGATGCCGTGATCGATCTGGGTGTTCATTGCCACGTCGTACCCATGCTTGCGGTAGGTACCCGCGCCGGCGCCGCCCACGCCGAGCAAATGCACGCGCAGATGGCGCAGCTTCTTGACGATGCGCCCGTCCCCCTCTTCATAGGCCCAGCCGTTGGCGAAGACGCGGTCGATCCAGCCCTTGAGCAGGCCCGGCATCGACCACCAGTACACCGGGAATACCAAGGTCAGCGCATCGGCGCGGTCGATCCGCGCCTGCTCGGCGCGCACGTCCGCTGGCGCCGGTGTGCGCAGGTAGAAGCCGGCGACGTCGTCGTTGTTGAAGCGTGGGTCGAAGCCTTCGGCGGCGAGGTCGGCGATCTCAAAGGCATGGCCCGACTGGGACAGCCCGTCCGCAAAGTGCGCGGCGACGGCATGGGTCAGCGATTGCGGGTCGGGATGGGCGACGACGATCAGTGCGTTCATGGGAGGTCCGCTGGAAAGGATTGCTACTAAAGGTAACTTACCATGTGTAAGTTACTTTCAGTATCTACCCTCGTCAAGCCTCGCCAGTAGCGCCGAGCGTGGTCAGCGCAGCACCCGGAACCTCACCCGCGACCAGGCGCCGGTATCGGCCAACGCGGTCAGGGTGTGCTCGCCGACTTCGCCGAAGTCGTGGTCGAAGCGCGCGCGCCCCTGCGACTCACCGATCAAGCGACCGTCGAGCAGCCAACGCACCCGTGCATCGCTGCCGAGCGCGCGGATCGACAAGCGCAGCGGCGTCGCATTGCCGGGCGCGCGTGCAAGCGTGGCCTGATCGTCGATGCCTTCGATGCGCAGCTCTTCGACCGCATCGCGACCGTCGTCGCTGCAGTCCGCCGCCAACGGCGGCAGGCGCGCGGCCTTGCGGGTTTCGGCGGCCAGCCACGGCGACGCCAGCGCCGGCCAACGCGCGAGTTCGCGCGCACGGCGTTCGTGCGGCTGGCTGCATTCGCCCGACAGGCGCAGGCCGCTGTTCGCATCGGCCTCAAAGCGTTCGAGCCCGGCATTCCACAGGCGCGCATCGCGTTCGGCGAAGGTCGGCGGCACCGAACCGTCGAGCGTCCACGCCTGCAAGCGCCGATGACACAGCTCCGGCGCCTGCGGATCGGGCGGGATGCCGAGCGGCCAGCAGATCTCGATCTGCTCGACGTTCTTCGGCGGCGGCCGCAGCGCAGCGTCGCCGTTCTGGCGCGGCAGGCTGTCGATCACCTCGAACAACAAAGGCAAGGCGGTCACCGCGCCGTACTGGCCCGGCAAGGGCGTGCCGTCCGGGCGCCCGACCCAGACCCCGACCGTATAGCCGCGTGTGCTGCCGAGCGCCCAGGCGTCGCGGAAGCCGTAGCTGGTGCCGGTCTTCCATGCCACCCGCGGCCGGCCGCGGCTGTCGAAGGTTTGCTCGACGCTGCCGGGGCGCGGGTTGGCTTCGAGGATCTCGCGCACGATCCAGGCCGCGCCGGGCGACAGCAAGCGCCGTTCCAGCCGCGGCGCATCGCGTTGATAACGCACGCGCCCGGCGATGCCGTCGCGGTTGAACGCCGAATAGGCGCCGACCAGGTCTTCCAGGCGCGCGCCGGTGCCGCCGAGGATCATCGCCAGGTTCGGGGTCGCGCCGCTCGGCCATTGCAGGTCGATGCCGGCATGGGCCAGGCGCGCGGAGAAACGCGAGGGGCCGACCCGGTCGAGCAGATCGACCGCCGGAATATTCAAGGACAAACGCAAGGCCGTCGCCGCGCTGACCGGGCCGTTGAAGGCGGTGTCGAAATTGCCCGGCCGATAACCGCCGAAGGATTGCGGCGCATCGACGAACAGGCTTTCGGAATGGATCAGGCCGTCGTCGAGCGCCAGCCCGTACAGGAACGGCTTCAGGGTCGAACCCGGCGAACGCCAGGCCTTGACCATGTCGACGTGGCCGAGCCGCGCGGCGTCGCCGAAGGTCACCGAACCGACATAGGCGCGCGCTTCCAGGCTGGCGTTGTCGACCACCAGCAAGGCCGCCGAAGTGCGTTCGGGCAAGCTGGAAAAATACGCCGAGACGCGGTCTTCCAAGGTGCGCTGCAATTCCAGGTCGATGGTCGACTCGACCCGCAAGGCCTTCGGATTTTCGACGCGCAGGCGCTGCGCGAGCAGCGGCGCGTAACGCGGCGGTTGCAGCGAGCGCGCGACCACCGGCTCGACCCGCGCATCCTCGACCTCGGCCTTCGACCAGACCTTGAGCGCCGCCATGCGCAACAGGACTTTGTCGCGCGCCTTCTGTGCGCGTTCGGGTTCGCGGTCCGGACGCAGCCGGCTCGGCGATTGCGGCAGCACCGTCAGCAGCGCGGCCTCGGCATGCGACAAACGCGACGAGGGCTTGCCCAGGTAAGCCCAGCTCGCCGCTTCCACGCCTTCGACGGTGCCGCCGAACGGCGCGCGGTTGAGATACAAGGCGAGAATTTCGCGCTTGGACAAATGCACTTCGAGCTGCAGCGCGCGCAGCATCTGCCGGGCCTTCGAGCCCAGGCTGCGCCGGTTCTGTCCGGGTGCGGCGTCGAGGATGCGTGCGACCTGCATGGTCAGGGTCGAGCCGCCCGAAACCACCCGCCCGCTGCGCAGCCATTGTCCGGCGGCGCGCAGCATCGCCACTGGGTTGATGCCCGGGTGCTTCCAGAACCAGCGGTCTTCGTAGTTCAGCAAGGCCTGCAGGTACAGCGGCGAGACCTCGTTGGCACGCACCGGATAGCGCCACACGCCGTCGCGGTCGGCGAAGGCGCGCAGCGGGGTGCCGTCGGAAGCGGTGACCACCGCGCCGGCGTCACGCGGTTTCGGCAGCGGCAGCGGAAACGCGAGATCGAGCAGCATCGCCACGATCGCCGTCAGCATCAGCGCCAACAGCGTTTTCAAGACGACACGGCGCCGGCGCGGATCGTGGCGGAAGCGATCGCGTGACGGCGGCGCGGGAGTTTCGGTGGACACGGAGGACAGGCTACGAGCGGCAGAGACCATGATCAGCTTACGTCAGCGCGGCGCGCCGTTGCCGACAAAGCAAGACAACGGCGCGGCAGGCGCTCGACCGGCAACCGTTCAACCGGCGACGTTGAACGCGGCCAGGCGCAGGCGGCCGTCGATCAAGTGCAGGATCAGGCTTTCCGCGCCCTCCTGGCGTTCGACGCTCTTGCCGCCTTCGCCGTCGCTCACCTCGACCTCTTCGGCGACCGCCGCGATCACCGAGACCTGGGCGTCGATGAGCTCGTCGTTGCCCTCCTCGCGGTCGGCGTCCGGATCGGGCTGGATGCTGATCGAATAGGTTTCTTCGCTCTTGCCGCGCTGTTGCGAGCGGCTCGCCACCAGGGTTCCATCCGGCTCGCTCGCGAAGCTCTGCCCGAGCGCCTGTTCGATGGTCTCGGCATAGGTGTCGGCGCGCGAATCGGGGAACAAGTCGGTGTAGTGCTTCTCGGCCAGGGCGCGGTCGATCTTGCCGCCGGCGGCCGCAGCGGCTTTTTCCAGCGCGGTTTCGTAGATCGGCAGGCCGATGGCTTCGAGCGGGAAGTTCATGCGGCCGAGCACGAGGTTCTTGTCGCGCATGCGCAAGGCCCGACCCAGCTCGGCGAGTTCGGCCACGACCCGCTGTTGGCGGCTCTGGTGCTCGGCTTCGAGTACGGTCTTGCCGTTCCAGGCGTAGACGTAATAATCGGTGGTCTTGGGCCGCGCCGCCGAACAGATGTCGATCGCGCGCAGATACAAACGGCCCGAGGAGATCTTGTCGAGCTCGGGGCAGAACTCGGGCATGTCCGCCTGCGGCAGCGCCTGGAAGTCGTTGCCGCGGTTCATCAACACCATGAGTTTCTTCGACGCGGCCATGGTCGCGTCCGGCGTGCCCTGGCCGAACAGGACCACCACATCGTCCTGGCCGTCGCGGTCGAGGTCGCCGACCAAGTGTTCGAAGCCGAGCCGTTCGAAGCCCGGGTCGAGTTTGCGCAGGGCCACGAAGGCGCGCTCGGCGATGGCCTTTTGCGCCTCGGCGGTGGCCGCCGGCGCCGCCGGTGCCGCAACGGATGGGTCTTTCGAAGCGGCCGCATCGGCCGGTGCGGCGTCGGTGCCCGACTGGCAAGCCGCCAGGCCGAGCATCAGGGACAGTGCTGCGATCTTGCGCATGTTCGCTCCTTGCGTGGTGACGGTCGCGGCCTCGAGCCGGACCTTGGGGCAGTACGGACGCGCCGGCTCGCAAGGAGCCGGTCGCGTGGTCTCAGGCGTCAGACTTCATCGGAATTGTGGTCGAGCAGGTACAGCTCGCCCTCGATCAGGCGGAACCGGGCCTGGTAGTGGCTGCCGTCGCGTTGCGGCCATTCCAGCATGACGTCGGCATCCACCACATAGCTGGCGTCGTCGGTCTCGATCAGGCCCTGGTCCGGGCTCAGATCGATCTGCAGCCGATGCACGCCACTGCTGCTGGCGGCGCGGCCACGTACCGAGGCCTGTCATTCGTCGCTGCCGAGCGACTGCAGCTCGGCCTTGCGCAACAGTTCGACCGCGGCGGCGAAGTCCTTGCGCCGCGGCGCATCGGCGAACAAGGAGCGGTCGACGCCCCGCTCGGCCGGCGCCGCGCCGGGGCCGATCGACAAGGGATGCTTGCGCAGATGGCGGACCAACACCTCGTCGCGCTCCTCGCGCAGCGCGGTTTCGATTTCGGCCAACTGCGACAGGATGCGCTGCTCGGGCGTTTCCTCATCGAGCTGGCGCAGACCCTGCCCCGACCATTCGTAACGGTGATGCGCGATGGCCTTCGGGAACGGCACCATGCACGCCTCCAGCGCATCCACCCGCAATACGCCGTCGACGATGTCGCGCACGGCCGCGCAGTAACCGAACAGATTCTCGCCGTCGTCGGGCACCAACTGCAGCCCGCCATCGCGCGACATCAGCATGCGCACATGATTGGCGACATGACGCATCGCGCCCTCTTCGCCGAGGCCGTACTCGACCGCGATGTCGTCGCGACCGTCGCGGTCGAGGTCGCCGATCGTATAGTCGGCGTAATAGCGGTCGAAGTCCGGCGTGTCCTTGCGCAGCAAGACTTCGGCGGCGACCTGCAAGGGATGGGCCGGCGCCGGCGCCTCGACGACCGGCTGGGCGGGGCTGACCACGGCCTCGGCCACGGCGACAGCGGTGGCATCGGCGGTCGTCGCCTGCGATGAGTCAGATGCGGCCGGCGCTGCCGGCGCCGTACAGGCCGCCAGCAGCGAAGCCAGCGCGGCGGAAAGCATCGCGCTTCCCGCCGCCTTGCTTCCGGTCAAGGTTGACGCACCGTCAGCGAGGCCGGCGAGGCCTTGCCGACGCCGCGCAGGTCGGGCCGGTACATGTCCTCGACCAGCGACGGCGGCACCGTATACGTGCCGGGCGTGACCGCACGCACCAGGTAGAACACCCGCGCGGTCTGGTTCTGCTCGAGCTTGAGCGCGGCGATGTAACGGTCGTCGCGGAACTCTTCGTGACGGACTTCGGCGGCGCTGCTGCGTTCGGAGATCTCGATCCCGTCGACGACCACGCCGGCCCACTGCTTGGCGTCGCCGAGGTTGAAGTTTTCGATCTCCAGGCCGGCCGGCAACAAATCGGTAAGCAGCGCATCCGGCATCGCGCGGTGGGCCTTGATCGTGACCTGCACGATCAGTGCTTCGCCTTCGACCAGGCCGCCGCCCGACCATTCCTTGCCCTCGGTCGTGTAGTACTTGCGCCCGACTTCGATCATCGAGCTGTCCGCGGCCGGCGCGGTGCGCGGCACGCCGGCGATTTCCATGCTGGCGTACAGCGGCGGCTGGCCGCTCGGGCTGAAGCTCACTCCGCGGGCCAGCGCGGCGTAGTCGAACACGCGACCGATCAGCTTGGCCGGGTCGGCATCCGAGGCGCTGTCGCCGACCGTCCACCGGCCGGAGATCTGCTTGGCTTGGTCGGCCATCAAGGCCTTGCCGAGCCGCGCCAGCGCGACCTGCTCCTGGGTGCTGAGCCACAGCCAACCGCTGTTGCGGCGCGCATCGAGTTCGCGGCCCATGCCGACCACGCGGGCCTCGTACTCGGGCTTGGACAGCTTGTGCTCGTGCACCAGGGCGATCATCAGGGCGTCGTCGCGCAAGCGGCTGCCGTAGTCGCCGAGGTACTCGGGACGGTCGGCCGGATCGCGCGCGAAGCCTTCCTTGATCGCCTTGGCGCCGCGGCCCTTGTCGCCCTGCAGCGACAGCGCCAGGCCGAGGTGCACCAGCGGCAGTCCGGTCAGGCTTTGCTTGCGGTCGTTGTCGTAGAGCGCGCGCAAGGTGCCGAGCGGCGCGCGGTTGACGCGGGCGAGCACGTAGCCGGCATGGGCCTGGTAGGCGAACTTGAGGTGTTCGCGGCGGTCGTAACCGTAGAACGAGGCATTGCCCGACAACAGATCCTCGTTGAGCACCTTCAACGCCTTCTGCAACATTGCCTCGGGCACGGCGAAACCGCCGTCGCGCGCGTCGAGCAGGAACTCGACCACGTACGGGGTGATCGCCGGGTTGACGTAATCGCCGTCGCCCCACATCGAGAAGTGGCCCGAGCCGATCTGCATCGCCGCCAGGCGGCCGAACGCGCCTTCCATGCGCGCGCGCCGCTGCTTGGCGTCGAGGCCCTTGGCGCCGAGCATCTTGGCGGTGGCGTCGTCGAGTTCGAGCGCGGCATAGCCCTTGCTGGTGGTCTGTTCGGCGCAGCCGTACGGGTATTCCAGCGCGCCCTGCAAGGCGCTGGCGAACGGGATCGGCGGCAAGGCGCTGATCACCATGCGCGCGTTGACCGAATCGGGCATCAGCCCGTCGGCGAAATCGGCGCCGAGCTGGACCGTGCCGAGCTCGTCGAGCACGCGCGTGCGCGAACGCAGCACCGACGGCCAGGCCGGACGCACCGGCACGTCGTAGCGGCGATCGACCTTGTAGCCGTTGCCGTCCACCCGCACCCGCACCTGCGCGGTCGTATAGCCCTCGCGTGCGACGATCGGGAAGGTCAGGGTCCGCTTGGCTTCGACGCCGAGCGAGAGCTTGTGCTGGCCGTCGGACAGGCCGAGCGGGCCGATGCCTTCCACCCGTACCTCGAACTCGCCCGGCTTGCCGGTGAAGTTCTGCACGTCCAGGGTCACGTTGCTCTTGTCGCCGGGCGCGAGCACGCGCGGCGTGCTGGCCTCGGCGAGCACCGGCGCGCGCACCACGGTTTCAGCGTCGCGGTTGCCGTAGCTGCCGCCGGCATAGACCAGGGCCGATACGCGCAGGGTGCCGTTGAAGTCCGGCACCGCCAGCTTGATCCGGGCGATGCCCTGGGCGTCGAGCTTGACCGGCCCGGCGAACAGATCGACGGTCTGCACCCGCGCAGTCGGTCGCCGCGCCTGCGGCAGCGCCTGCAAGGCCATGTCGCCGCCGAAGCGAATCTTGGCGGTCTCGCCTTCGTAGCTTTCGATCACCCGGCCGTAGACGTCGTAGCCGTCGACGCCGAGACGGCGCTGGGCGAAGAAATGCGCGGCCGCGTCCGGCACCGGGAAGCGGGTGATGTTGATGATGCCCAGATCGACCGCGGACACGGTCACGTAGGCGTCCTTGCCGGCGAGCTGCGGCGCGCTGATGGTGACCGGCAGGTCCTGCTCGGGGCGCATCAGCTTGGGCACGTTGAGGCCGACCGCGACCTTGCGCTCGCGCCGGTCCATCTTGACGTGGGCCACGCCGACCGCGCGTGCCGGGGTGATCTTGCTCGGCGCGCTGCCGCCGCGGAACACCAGGGCGGTCACGTAGACGTCGTGGCGTTCCCAGTCGGCGGTCACCGGGATCTTGAACTTGCTGCCGGCCTTGGCCTCGATCGACTGCACGTACAGCATGCGGTCGCTCTCGACCATCAGCAGACCCGGGCCGGCGTGCGGCGGGGTCAGGGTGACTTCGAGCGTGTCGCCGGCCTTGTAGGCGGTCTTGTCGAGCGCGAGCTTGACCTTGTCGGGACGCGCGTCGAGGCCGCGGTTCTGGTCGTCCCAGCTCCAGCCGGCGCGGAACGGATAACGCGAGGTCAGCTTGGTCGCCGGGTCGTAGACGTCGACCCGGTACTCGCCCCACTTGACCGGGAAGTTCAGCTTGACCGGCGCCGCACCGACGTCGACGTTGCGCACTTCGACGTCTTCGTAACGGCGGGTGAAGTCGTAGTCCCAACCGCCTTCGTCGCCGTAATTCCAGTGGTAGTCGCGGTGTTCGCGGATCAGGGTCACGCGCAGGCCGGTGGCCGGGCGCGGCTTGCCGTCGCTGCCGACGCGGGCGATCTCGAAACCGGCATTGCTGTCGGCTCCTGCGCCTTCCTTGTCGTCGAACAGGGGGCGCACGCCGACCAGCGCATCGGCCGGCCACAGCACCCGCTTGACGCTGCGGTTGACGCTGCGGCCGCCGGTCTCGTAGACGCTGCCGGTGACGATCGCGGCGATGGTGCTGACCGGCTTGGCCTCGTCGGGCAAGGCGATGTCCTGCTGCAGCTTGCCGTCGGCGCCGAGGCTGGTATCGACGACGTCCTTGGCTTCCTTCGGCAGGGTGATGGTCGGGTCGCCGAAGAAATAGCCCGGCCACTGTTCCAGCGGGTGTTGTTCGATCATCACCGCGAGCTTGGCGGTGAAACGATTGCCTGCGGCCGGTGCGCCGTACAGATAGGCGGCGTCGACGCCGAGCTTGAACGGCTGGCCCGGCTTGAGCACGGCCGGTGCGTCGAGTTCGAGCTTGAGGCGCTCGGGCAGGAATTCTTCGATGCGCAGGGTCATGCCCTGCACCGCTTCCTTGCTGCTCGGGTCGGTGCGGAATTCGACCCGCCAACGGCCGGTGGCGGCATCGGCGGGGATCAGCTGCGCATGCCGCACATAACCCTGCGCGTCGGGCTGCAGACGGGTTTCCAGGAAGGTCTTGCCGTCCGGCTGCACATAGCGCAGGAACAGCGGTTGCAGCGCCTTGCCCTTGCTGTCGACCGGCTTGCCGTCCTGGTCGCGCAACAGCGCCGACAAGCGCACGGTTTCGCCGGGGCGATACAAGTCGCGGCCCGACCAGGCGAATACGTCGAACCAGGCCTGTTCGCGACCGGCCACGGCGAATTCGGACAGGTCCAGCGCCGGTTGGTTGAACGGCAGCATCGACACGTCGCTGCCGCGCTTGGCGATCAGCACATGACCGGCATCGAGCTTGTAGCCGAGCATGGCATTGCCGTTGCCGTCGGTCTCGCCTTTCAGCACCGGCTCGCCTTCGGCGTTGAGCACCTTCAATTCGACGCCGCTGACCGCCTCGCCGGCCTGCAACGAGGCGACATGGACGAACAGCTTGTCCTTATAGACGCGCGCATGCAGGCCGAGGTCGCTGACGGTGAAAAACGCGGTCTCGAACTCGTCCTTGAACTGGCCGGCGCGCTTCATCACCGCGAAATACAGACCCGGCTCCTGCAGCTCCTTGATGTCCTGCAAGGGCAGATAGGTCAGCACCCGCTCGTTGGGCTTGCCGCCGAGCACGAAACGATTGACGTAGACCGGTTCGGCCAGCTTCGACAGCGGCTTCTTCTCGTCCCAGTCGCGTTCCAGGTCCCAGCTGCCGCGGCGACCGCCGCGCTGGTACTCGGAGAAGAACTTCGGCAGTTCCTTTTCCTTGACCCGCAGGAACTCGACATCGACCTCGGGCACGTTGATCGACACCACCGGCAGGCCGCGGCTGTCGCGCGCCGGCAGCACGCTGCCCTGCGAGGCGAAACCGACCACCGGATCGAGCGGGCCGGTATGCACCGGCTTGCTGAGGTCCTGGCCGATGCGGTCGCCGGCCGCGGCGGTCAGTCCGGCCTTGATCGTGACCACGTAGTCCTTGCCGGCTTCGACGTGCGGGAAGCGCAGCACCTTGCCGTCCTCGTCCAGCACCCAACTGCCCTGCACCGCCGCGCCGTTCTTGTCGGCGACGGCCAGCAGCTCGTCGAAACTCTGGGTGCCCACCAGGGGCTGACTGAATTCGAGCGCGATGGCGAGTTCGTCGCGCTTCTGGTCCGGGTAGGCGGCGACCAGAGCGAAGCCCTTGATCGCGTCGCGCTTGGCCTGGATCGCTTCGCCGGTGATCTCCGGCAACTGCCCGCTGGTATCGCGCTTGCAGCCGGCGAGCAACACCGTCGCGGCGATCAACAAAGCCGCGGCAACACGGGCCAGGCCGCCGAAGCGGCTCGGGCCGCGCCGTGGCGCGTGGTTCGAGAGAGGGGGGGTGTTCGTGGGTCCGTCCAACGGTGTGGCGCGCATCATGCGTATCTCTCAGGAAACTGCGACCGAGTATAGAGCGAGCGCACGCAAGCGGTAATCGCTGTGCTTCATGTCATGGATGCAGGACGCGGGCGCGCAGGCGATGTGAACCCGACGCGCGGCACTCGTCCATCGGACGTCGCCAGCGCGCAATCGTCGCCGCCGTTCCTGCGCGCCGATCTGTGGCGAAGCGCCGGTTTCCGCCATATACCCCGGGCCATGACGAAACGTTATGGCCGAGATTATCTACGGATAGTGCCGGACAGCCTCACAGAATCCGGGTTGCAGCAGTCACATCGTGCGATTGATTGTTTGAAGAAAATGCAAGTCGCCCTCAATCCCGACCGCCCGACGCCGTGCCGATTCGTGCGGCCCCTCGACCAAACCCCATCGCGGTCACATAATATTTTCGCCCGGCCAGCGAAATCCTATAATTTCTATCGACAATTCATGTTGCACTGCAACATCAATTATCTATCGCCACGGCCTGAATAATATTCGGTAGCGATTACAGGAAAATAGCGAACCCCGCTACAGGCAAGGCTTTCGGCCCAATTTCCGGATACCCCGGGTAAATAGAACTACGACCGGGCCGGCATCGACGGCGATGCGATTTGACGCTTCCGGCGATCGCTCACTAGCGTCGATTCCGCCGCACGAATCAATCGCGCGGCCACTGCCGCCGCCGCGATCGCCGAGCGGAAAACCCGGGTTTTCAGGGGGATTCCACCGCGACCGGAGGCAACAGTGAAAACCTTGCAAGCGGCCGCTGGCGCGGCCGTCACTTAATCACTCAATCTCGGGGCTTATTCAATGAACCGCAACGTATCGGTATTGTCCTTCGCCGTTTCGCTCGTTCTCGCCACCGGTGCCGCCGGTGCCGCCCAGCGCGTGGACCTGCACCGCGTCGACGTCGCCAAGCTCAACCAGCAATACCGGCTCGCGACCGCCAAGTCCGGGGCCGCCGCCAAGGCCAGCCTGCGCCACGCCGAGTTGATCGCGCTCGATGCCGACTCCAGCCTGAACCCGCTCAAGAGCAACCGCGATGCCGACGGCTCGATCAACCATCGATACCAACAAAGCTTCCGCGGCGTTCCCGTATTCGGCGAGCACGTCGTGGTTCGCGAAGACGCCCAGGGCAACGTGCGCGCCCTGTTCGGCCGCTCGGTCGCCGGCTTGGCCGCCGACCTGCCCGACCTCAGCGCCAAGCTCAGCAATGCGCAAGCACTGAGCTTGGCCAAGGGCGCCACCCTCGGCAAGCGCGCCGCCACGCTCCGGGTCAGCGACGAAAACAGCCGCAAGGTGATCTACCTCGACGACGCCGACCGCGCCCGCCTGGCCTACGCGGTCGATTACTTCGCCGACGCGCCGAACGGCGGCGAGCCGAGCCGTCCGTTCGCGATCGTCGACGCCGACACCGGCCAGGTGCTCAAGCAGTGGGAAGGCCTGAACCATGCCGAGATCGGCACCGGCCCCGGCGGCAACCAGAAGATCGGCCAGTACGAATACGGCAGCGGCGGCCGCGCGTTTCTCGATGTTACCCGCAGCGGCAGCCGATACACCTTCAGCACGCCGAACGTGAAGACGGTCAATCTCAACCACGGCACCAGCGGTACGACCGCGTACTCGTATACCGGCCCGCGCAATACGGTCAAGACCATCAACGGCGCCTACTCGCCGCTCAACGACGCGCACTATTTCGGCAAGGTCGTGTTCGACACCTACAAGTCCTACGTCGGCGTGTCGCCGCTGACCTTCCAGCTGAGCCTGCGCGTGCACTACAGCAACAACTACGAGAACGCATTCTGGGACGGTCGCGCGTTGACCTTCGGCGACGGCCGCACCACCTTCTATCCGCTGGTTTCGCTCGACGTGGTCGCGCACGAGGCCTCGCACGGCTTCACCGAACAGCAGTCGGGCCTGATCTATTCCGGCCAGTCCGGCGGCATCAACGAGTCGTTCTCCGACATCGCCGGCGAAGCGGCCGAGTTCTATTCGCGCGGCCGCAACGACTTCCTGGTCGGTGCCGACATCTTCAAGGCCAGCGGCCGCGCGCTGCGCTATTTCGCCAATCCGCCGCAGGACGGCCGTTCCATCGGCCACGCCCGCGATTACACCAATGGCCTGGACGTGCATTACTCGTCCGGCGTCTTCAACAAGGCCTTCTACCTGCTGGCGAACAAGCCGAACTGGGGTACGGTCAAAGCGTTCAAGGCCTTCGCCAAGGCCAACAAGGATTACTGGACGCCGAGCACCAACTTCAATCAGGGCGGCGTCGGGGTCAGGCAGGCTGCGACCGACCTGGGCTATAACGCCGCCGACGTCGTCGACGCGTTCGCTCAGGTCGGCGTGACCGCTCAATAAGTCCGTACGCAGACCCCACGTCGGCAACGCGGCCCGGGCGGGCGGCATCGCCGCAGGGCACCGCCGGATGCTCCGGCGCTGCCCTGGGGTGCCCCTGGCCCGGCACGCACCCCGGATGAAACACCGACCCCCCGGCCATGGCCGGGGGGTTCTTTGTCCCTAGGGCCCGACGCGCCCTGCCCCTGCCCGCTCTACCCATGCCCGCCCAAGCCACCGGACGCTATCGACGCGGCAGGCGCAGCGTCCATCCGCGGCAACATGCCGGCGCCGATTTGCGGCACCGTTCCGGTTTCCGCAAAACCGCTTCGCCTTATGAGCAAACATAATGACCGAATACTGCAATGGAACTTGCAGAACCATGCGTGCAAGGATCACAGCGGGTCATGGACATAATCGATCCGGCAACGAACTGCGCATTTCGACGTCAACGCAGGCACTCCACGAGGTGGGCATTGCGCCACGATTCCCCGCCTGTGGACGACCGCGGTCACATTAATGAAACGCAGAAAGGTCATGCATGCCCTACCAGGTCCGCAATATCCTGCTGCATTGCAGCAACATAAGTGAAACATTATTACGGACAGTTTCGTGAGCGCGTTTGCGGCGCGAATCGCCGTAAGTGAGGCGGCAGAACACTTTCAGACGAAATCATTTTGCCGATGCTCATGCACAAGTCGCATTCGATGTGTGACTTCCGTAGCCAGGTTTGACGTCATTTTTGACCCGCCCATAGCGTCCCTCCGCCGCGTTGCACGTCAACGCGGTATCCGCACGGAGCTTGCCCACCCACTCGCCGAAACCACGATCGCATCGGTGGCTGGGGTGTCGGGCTACGGGGGAACGGATGCACGAGCAATGAGCCGGCCGCGCCCGCGGCCATCATCCACACTCGTTTCGGGGGTAATACCAGTGAATCGCAACGTATCACCGACCCTGCATGCCCTGTCCATCGCCATGTCGTTCGCGCTCATCTCGGGGGCAGCAGGCGCCGCTCAGCGCGTCGACCTGCATCAGAAGGACGTCGCTCAGCTCAACAAGCAGTACCAGGCCGCCGTCGCCAAGTCCGGCGCCGCCGCCAAGGCCAACGTCCGCCATGCCGAACTGATCGCGCTGGACTCCAACTCCGGCCTGACCGTGCTCAAGAGCAGCCAGGACGACAACGGCAACCGCAACTATCGCTACCAGCAGAGCTTCCGCGGCGTGCCGATCTTCGGCGAACACGTCGTCGTCAGCGAAGATGCCAGCGGCAACGTCAGCACGCTGTTCGGCCGTTCGGTCGAAGGCCTCGCCGCCGAACTGCCGGCGACCGCACCGAAGCTGAGCCAGGCCCAGGCCCTGAGCGTGGCCAAGAGCGCCGGCCTCGGCAAGCGCGTCGGCGCGCTGCAGACGCGCAACGAAAGCAGCCGTCAGATGATCTACATCGACGACAACGGCCGCGCCCACATGGCCTATGTCGTCAACTACGTCGCCGATGCCGCCCAGGGCGGCGAGCCGACCCGTCCGTTCGTGATCGTCGACGCCAACAGCGGCAAGGTCCTGAAGCAGTGGGAAGGCCTGAACCATGCCCTGATCGGCACCGGCCCCGGCGGCAATCAGAAGACCGGCCAGTACGAGTACGGCACCACCTACGGCTTCAACGACGTCGCGCAGAGCGGCAGCACCTGCACGATGAACAACACCAACGTGAAGACCGTGAACCTCAATCACGGTACCAGCGGCACCACGGCGTTCTCGTACACCTGCCCGCGCAACACGGTGAAGACGATCAACGGCGCGTACTCGCCGCTGAACGACGCTCACTACTTCGGCAAGGTCGTGTTCGACATGTACAACAGCTACGTCGGCCTCCCGCCGCTGACGTTCCAGCTGAGCATGCGCGTGCACTACAGCAACAGCTACGAGAACGCGTTCTGGGACGGCTCGGCGATGACCTTCGGCGACGGCGCCACCACGTTCTATCCGCTGGTGAGCCTGGACGTGTCGGCGCACGAAGTCTCGCACGGCTTCACCGAACAGCAGTCGGGCCTGGTCTATTCGGGTCAGTCCGGCGGCATCAACGAAGCCTATTCCGACATCGCCGGCGAAGCCGCCGAGTTCTTCATGAAGGGCAGCAACGACTTCCTGGTCGGCGCGCAGATCTTCAAGGGCACCGGCGCGCTGCGTTACATGGCCAACCCGCCGCAGGACGGCCGTTCGATCGGTCACGCCAGCAACTACACCTCGGGCATGGACGTGCACTACTCGTCCGGCGTGTTCAACAAGGCGTTCTACCTGCTCGCCACCAAGGCCGGCTGGGATACGCCGAAGGCGTTCAAGGCCTTCGCAAAGGCGAACAAGGACTACTGGACCCCGAGCACCGACTTCATCAACGGCGCCTGCGGCGTCGAGAAGGCCGCCACGGATCTGGGCTATACCGTCGCCGACGTTTCGGCCGCGTTCCTGACCGTCGGCGTCGACTGCCCCGGCGGCCCGGGCCCGGGTCCGGGCACGACGTACACCAACGGCACCGACTACGCGATCAACGACAACTCCACCGTCGACAGCCCGATCACCGTGTCCGGCCGTACCGGCAACGCCCCGACCAGCGCCTCGGTGTCGGTCAACATCATCCACACCTACCGCGGCGACCTGAAGGTCGACCTGGTGGCTCCGGATGGCTCGCTGTACAACATCAGCAACCGCGCCGGCGGCAGCGCCGACAACCTCAGCGGCACCTTCACCTTCAACCTGTCCAGCGAACCGCTCAACGGTACCTGGAAGCTGCGCGTGAACGACAACGCCAATGCGGACGTCGGCCGTATCGACACCTGGAGCATCACGTTCTGATTCGGATCGCTCCGATGAAGGACACGTCCGGTTGAGGACAAGGAAAACCCCGGCTACGGCCGGGGTTTTCTGTTCTGCGCGAGGCCCCGCATCCGATCGCGGGAGTTCGCTTTAGCGTTCAGTAAGACACCACGTACTTGAAGCCGCCGAAGATCATCCGCTTGCCGTCGAACGGCAAGGCCTTCGGGTCCATCATGTCGGCCAGGCGCGGATCGGCCATGACTTTCTTGTTGATGCGGTCGCGCTGCGCGCGCGACTTGTACACGATCCACGAGAACACCACGACCTCGTCCGGCTTGAGTTTCACCGCCTGCGGGAACGAAGTGGATTTGCCCGGCTTGACGTCGTCGGCGACCGATTCGACGTATTGCAAGGCGCCGAATTCCATCCAGATCTTGCCGGCCTTGCTGGCGAGCCGGCGATAAGCGGCGAGATTCTTCTTCGGTACCGCCAATACGAAACCATCGACGTAACTCATACCTCCTCCTAGCGGGGACAGTCCCCGGTTTCAGGGGCGGACCGGGCCGATAGCGACCCGGGTCCACTCGGAAGCTGCATCCGCACAACCGCACTACGCCTGGGTGCCGTATCCCGTCGTCGCCATGGCGACGACCGGCAGCGACGCTGCGCAGGGAAGCAGCGATAGCCGCGCCCGTCGTGACGGGGCCGTGCAGCAGTAACCCAGCCGACGGAAACGCCGCGTGATCATTGCGTGGATCTGATCGGCGAGCCAGTGCACAGGCCAGGGTTTCGCGGCGCAGGCCGCAGCTCCCCACCTCCGCCCAGCGCCAGCGGCAAACGGACGCGCCGCCTCGAGGGCGGCGCGTTGCGGCGTATGTATGCATCGACGCCGATGCACGACTCGCAGGGCGCCACGCCCAGGGTCGGCGGCATTGGACCCGCATGCGCGGGCTAGGCGGCGGCTCGGCCTGCGCGGTCGCTTACTCGGCGGCGATCGCCTCGACCTGAATGCGCAGATCGACGTTCATGCTGAAGCCGTAGTCTTTGCCGGCGGCCATGCCGAACTGGTCGCGCTGGAAGCTCGCGCTGGCGTCGGCGCCGCACAACTCGCGCTTGAACATCGGGTGCGGCATGCACTTGAACTTGTTGATCTTCAGGCTCAGCGGCTTGGTCACGCCGTGCAGGGTCAGAGTGCCGTCGACCTTGGTCGGCGCGCCGTCGACGAAGCCGGCAAGCTTGCCCTTATAGGTCGCGGTCGGAAATTTCTCGGTATCGAACAGTTCCGCCTTGTTGGCATGCTCGTTCATCGCATCGAGGCCGAAATCGATGCTCTTGGCGTCGATGACGACCTCGACCGTGCCGCTGCCGGCCTTCTTGTCGAGCACGACCGTGCCTTCGGACTTGTTGAATTTGCCGCGCCACACCGACACGCCCATGTGATCGGCCTCGAAACTCGGATAGGTATGCGAGGGATCGATCTTGTAGGTGACCGGTGCCGCCTGGGCACCGCCTGCGAGGGACGAACCGGCCAGCAGCGCCAACGTAGCCAGAGCCGATAGGGTGACTTTGTTCATCGCGGAAATCCGAGGCTGAAGGTGCCGGCAAACTAGCACCGTCGTTTCGCGGGCCGCAACCGCGAGCGCGCGAACTGAGCGTTTATGCTCAAACTCGTCATCCCGGCGTCATCTCGGCGTCAGTTTCTGCCTGTTCATTCCAGCGTACGGCGGAAGACGGCTCGGTTCGAATGCGGCCGGCGAAGACCGAGCTGCAACGGGCGACACCCCGGATCGCAGCGCAACCGATCCGCGCCAAAAAAACGCCGCCCGAAGGCGGCGTTTTCGTGGTTCCCGAATCGCTGGAATCAAGCTTCCGGCGACGAAGGCTCCTGCGCATCCGCGGCCGGGGCGGCCTCGATCGCGCCTGCCGGCACGGCCGGCAAACCGGTCTCGCCGCCCTCTTCGACATCGTCCAGCGATGCGTCGAGGCGTTCGATGGTCTGCAGGTTTTCGTTTTCGGCCAAGCGCATCAGGGTCACGCCCTGGGTGTTGCGGCCGACCTGCGAAATACCGTCGGCGCGCGTGCGCACCAGGGTGCCGCCGTCGGAGATCATCAGCACTTCGTGGTGATCGCTGAGCTGGATCGCGCCCACCAGGGCGCCGTTGCGATCGGTGGTCTTGAGCGCGATCACGCCCTGGGTGCCGCGTCCCTTGCAGGGGTATTCGTCGACCGCGGTGCGCTTGCCGAAACCGCGCTGGCTGGCGGTCAGGATGTCGCCGTCGCCGTCGATCACCACCATGCTGACGACGAAGGCGTTGCTCTCGCCCTCCTCGCCTTCGGCCAGGCGGATGCCGCGCACGCCGGTCGCGGTACGGCCCATCGCGCGCACCGAACTCTCGGAGAAGCGCACGGCCTTGCCGTTGCTGGCGAACAGCATCACGTCGCGCTGGCCGTCGGTCAGGGCCACATCGACCAGGGCGTCGCCGTCGTCGAGGTTGATCGCGATCTTGCCGCGCGCCAGACGGAAGGCGAACTCGCTGAGCGGGGTCTTCTTGACCGTGCCGTTGCGGGTGGCGAAGAACACGAAGTGATCGTCGTCGTAGGCGCGCACCGGCAACACCGCCTGCACTTGCTCGCCGGCTTCCAGCGCCAGCCAGTTGATGATCGGACGGCCGCGCGCGTTCGGGCCGGCATCCGGCAACTGGTGCACGGACAGCCAGAACACCCGGCCGGCGCTGGTGAAGGTCAGCAAGGTGTCGTGGGTGTTGACCAACCACAGCTTGTCGATGAAATCCTCGTCCTTGGTCGAAGCCGCATTGCGGCCCTTGCCGCCGCGCTTCTGCGCGCGATAGGCGCTGACCGGCTGGCGCTTGGCGTAGCCCGAATGCGACAGGGTCACGACCACGTCTTCCGGCGCGATCAGGTCGAGGATGTCGAGATCCTCTTCGCTGGCGCGGATTTCGCTGCGGCGCGCATCGCCGAACTCTTCCTTGAGGTTGCGCAGTTCGGTGCGGATGACTTCCAGCAGCACGTCGGGGTTCTCGAGGATCTCGATCAGGCCACGGATCGCTTCCAACAGGATCTTGTATTCCTCGGTGAGCTTTTCCTGCTCCAGGCCGGTCAGGCGGTGCAGGCGCATTTCCAGGATCTGGATCGCCTGGACCTCGGTCAGCTGGTAACGGCCGTCGGCCAGGCCGACGCCGGCCGGCAGGTCTTCCGGACGCGAGGCTTCGGCGCCTGCGGCGCCGAGCAGCGCGCCGACCAGGCCCGGTTCCCAGGTCTTCTCGAGCATGCGCTCGCGCGCTTCGTTCGGGTTCGCCGAGGTCTTGATCAGCTCGATCATCTCGTCGATGTTGGCGAGCGCGACCGTCAGGCCTTCGAGGATGTGCGCGCGCTGGCGCGCCTTGCGCAGTTCGAAGATGGTGCGGCGGGTCACCACTTCGCGGCGGTGACGGATGAAGGCTTCGATGATCTGCTTGAGGTTCAGCAGCTGCGGGCGGCCGTCGACCAGCGCCACCATGTTGATGCCGAACACCGACTCCATCTGCGTCTGCTGATAGAGGTTGTTGAGCACCACTTCGGCCGACTCGCCGCGCTTGACCTCGATGAAGATGCGCATGCCGTCCTTGTCGGACTCGTCGCGCAGCTCGCTGATGCCTTCGAGCCTTTTTTCCTTGACCAGCTCGGCGATCTTCTCGATCAAGCGGGCCTTGTTGACCTGGTACGGGATCTCGGTGACCGCGATCGCCTCGCGGCCGGTGCTCTCGTTGACCTCGATCTCGGCGCGCGCGCGCATGCGCACGCGGCCGCGGCCGGTGCGGTAGGCGTTGATGATGCCGGCGGTGCCGTTGATGATGCCGGCGGTCGGGAAATCGGGGCCGGGGATGTATTCCATCAGCGCGTCGACGTCCAACTCCGGATCGTTGATCAGGGCGATGGTCGCCTCGATCACTTCCGACAGGTTGTGCGGCGGGATGTTGGTCGCCATGCCCACGGCGATACCGGCCGAGCCGTTGACGAGCAGGTTCGGCACCCGGGTCGGCATGACCGTGGGTTCGAGCTCTTTCTCGTCGTAGTTGGGCTGGAAATCGACGGTTTCCTTGTCGATGTCGGCCATCAGCTCGTGGGTGAGCTTAGCCATGCGCGATTCGGTGTAACGCATCGCCGCGGCGGAGTCGCCGTCGACCGAGCCGAAGTTGCCCTGGCCGTCGACCAGCATGTAGCGCAGCGAGAACGGCTGGGCCATGCGCACCAGCGTGTCGTAGACCGACTGATCGCCGTGCGGGTGGTACTTACCGATCACGTCACCGACGATACGCGCCGACTTGAAATGCGGCTTGTTGCTGTGAGCGCCCAGCTCGCTCATGGCGTAAAGGACGCGGCGGTGCACAGGCTTGAGGCCGTCTCGAACGTCAGGAAGCGCGCGCCCGACGATCACGCTCATGGCGTAATCGAGATAGCTGCGGCGCATCTCGTCTTCGAGATTGACCTGGATGATTTCCTTGGCGAGTTCGGCCATCAGGGTTCCGTTGCGTGCGGTGATTCGGACGCCCCGGACGAACGGCATCGGCATTCCAGTCGGAATGCCGCAAACAGGGTCCCAGCGGGCCTGTCCTGCAGCTCGCTCGGGGCGGCATAAAAGTGACTTGAAATCATACCATGAAACGCGGTTTCACGGGGACCTGATTCCCACGCAGAAACAATCACTTGGATGTGATTTTCAGCTGCGCTGCAGCATCGGTCGCGGGGTTCTCGCCGCGCGCTCGGCCAGGACGGTTTGCGAGCGGCCGGAAAGGCGCTCGCGCAGACCGCCAAACCGGCCTGCCGCTACCTGAGGAGGCCCGGCGCGAAAGCGGCCGTAATGCTTGAGCAGACCTCGTCGGCCAGCCCTCCACGCAGGCCTGGGCGCGACCTCCCCGTGCACGCTGGCACCGAGTCCGCGACAGCGGCCAGGAAGCGCTTGCAGGGATTTGGCGCGGCCTCGCGCCCTGCCCGTCTTCTACGGCTCCGGACATAGCCGGCGCCGCGCGGTTCGCTCAGCCGCCGAACGCCGCCCGCATCGCTGCCTCGTCGGGGCGCTCGATCACGCCGCGCTCGGTGACGATAGCGTCGATCAGTTCGTGCGGGGTCACGTCGAACACCGGGTTCCAGGCACCGACCCGTTCGGCGGCGGTGCGCGTGCCGCCGACCGCGAACAGCTCGCCCGGGTCGCGCTCTTCGATCTCGATCGCGTCGCCGGTCAAGGTGTCCATGTCGACCGTCGACGACGGCGCGGCGACCATGAAATGCACGCCGTGGTGCCGCGCGGCGATGGCGAGCTGGTAGGTGCCGATCTTGTTGGCGGTGTCGCCGTTGGCGCAGATGCGATCGGCGCCGACGATGACCCAGCGCACCTTGCCGGTCTTCATCAGGTACGAGGCCGCCGAGTCGGCGATCAAGGTCGGCGCGATGCCGTCCTGTTCCAGCTCCCATACGGTCAAGCGCGCGCCCTGCAGCCAGGGCCGGGTCTCGCCGGCGAACACCGCATCGATGCGGCCCTGGGCCACGCCGGCGCGGATCACGCCGAGCGCGGTGCCGAAGCCGGCGGTCGCGAGCGAGCCGGTGTTGCAATGGGTCAGCACGCCGCTGCCGGGCTCGATCAGGGCCGCGCCGAGCGCGCCCATGCGCCGGTTCGCGGCCAGATCCTCGTCGGCGATCGCCTGCGCTTCGCGCGCGAGGACCTCGCGCCAGTCGCTGCCGGCGCCGGCCAGTACCCGGCGCATCCGCGCCAGGGCCCAGGCCAGGTTGACCGCGGTCGGGCGCGCCGCGTTGAGGCGCTGCAGCGCCGGTTCGATCGCCGGCAAGGCGTCGACACCGCTGCCGGCCTCGACCTCGCGCGCGGCCAGGACCACGCCCCAGGCCGCGGCGATGCCGATTGCCGGGGCGCCTCGCACGGTCAGGGCATGGATCGCCGCGGCCACCGCATCGCTGTCGTCGCAGCGCACGTATTCCACGGCGAAAGGCAGCTTGCGCTGGTCGAGCAGTTCCAGTGCGTCTCCGGTCCAGCGGATCGGGCGGATGCGGTCGTAGCGGTCGAAATCGATGGCGTCGTTCATGCGCGAAGTTTAACGGATGCGCGTGTCGGCTCCGAAACGACGACGCCCCCGGCCTTGCGGCCGGGGGCGTCGTTGCCTGCCGAACCAGGGCTTATCCCGATCAGCGATCAGTTGACCCGGAACACGCCGCGGCAACCGCCGGCGACCCACACGCCGTTGCGGTCCCAACCCCAGCTCTGGCCTTCGATGCAGGCCGAACCGGAGTTCTGCTTGATCAGGCGCACGTCGCGGCGCACCGACACGTTGCAGCGGTTCTGGCGATTGTTGCGCGACTCGCAGCTGATCTCCTGGCCACCGCCCCAACCGCCACCGTTGCCGCCGCCGTTCCAGCCGCCGCCACCGCCGTTCCAGCCACCGCCGCCGCCGCGCGAGGCGACGAACTCCGCGCGACAGCCGTCGCTGACCCAGACCTCACCGGGGCGCGAACCCCAACTGCGGCCCTCGATGCAGGGCGAGCTGGAAATCTGCCGCTGCAGGCGTGCGCGATTGCCGTCGATGCGACAGGTGCGCGGGCGATTGTCGTTGGAATCGCAACGCACGACTTCGCCGCTGCCGCCGCCGTTCCAGCCACCGCCACCGCCACCGCCGCCGCCATTCCAGCCGCCACCGCGGCCCAGAGCGAATTCGGCGCGGCAACCCTCTCGGACCCAGATACCCGAGCGGTCGTAACCCCAGGTGCGGCCCTGGCTGCACGAAGACTTCGACAACTGCCGGCTGAGCTGCACGCCGCCGCGCGTATCGGCGTCGCAACGGCGCTCGCGGTTGTCGTTGGATTCGCAACGGATCACGTTGTTGTAACCGTAATCGTCGTATTGCGGCGCGGCCTGGGCGGCGCCCGCGGCCATGCCGAGGCCGACCATCAAACCCAGACCGGAAAGAATGCGTGCGGACATGTTCGTGCTCCTTGTCAATGTGCCAAGGACTCTATCTGAACCCGCTTAACGCCAGCTCAAGATTTTCGCCCTTCGCGGCGGAGAGCCAAAAACGTTCATGAGTCGCTTAGTTTGCGCTGTTGTTGCAGTGCAGCGTCAGGCCTCGGTCGGCAAACCGCGCAACACGACGACGGGCGAGGATCATCCGCCGTTGCGGCGGTAATCGAGCTCGAAATCGGCACGGCAGCCGTCCTCGACCCAGACCCCGTGCGCGTCGTAACCCCAACTGCGGCCTTCGACGCATTCGGTCTTCGACAGTTGCTTGACCATGCGTACGCCCAGCCCGGTTTCGCCGTCGCAACGGCGCGCCCGCCGGTCCTGCGACTCGCAACGCAACAAGGGCTTGCGCGGCTGTGCGGCCTGTTCCTCGACACCGAGCAGACGGAACTCGGCGCGGCAACCGCCGGAGACCCAGATACCTTGTTTGTCGGCGCCCCAACTCTGGTTGCGCAGGCACGGTTGTTTGGACAGTTGCTGGGCCAGCACCACGCCCTCGCCGATCGTGGCCGGACAGTGGTTCCAGCGGCCGCCGCGCGACTCGCACTTGATCACCCGCGCACCGGTCGTGCTGTCGCGGCCGCTGCCGCCTTTACCGAGCACGAAATCCGCCGCGCAGCCTTGCGACACCCACACGCCACCGCGGTCGGCGCCCCAGCTGGTGCCCTCGACGCAGGGCTTTCCGGAAGTGCGATGGACCAAGCGCACGCCTTCGCGGGTGTCGGCCGGACAGCGCACGACCTCCTCGCCGCTGGAAGCGCAGCGCAGCAGGCGGCCACCGTACAGGCGCTCGCCCACCGGCTCTGCGCGAGCCTGCGTGCACGTCAAACCGGCGAAGGCCAGCCATTGGATCGCGATCATCACACCACGCATGCACGTCCCCCCGCACCCGACCCGATCACTCTAACCGCGATCGATGAACTTGCAATCAAAACGCGGCCGGCGCCGCACTCGAGCGCATGCGGGGTTCATCGCGATCACGCGCGCGTGAAATCGAAGCTCAGCACATTCGCGATGCAGCTGCTGCCGAGCATCGCCATCAGCAAGCGGTCGACGCCGAGGGCGACACCGGCGCAGGCCGGGAAACTGCCGCTGCCGAGTGCGGCCAGCAAGGCCTCATCGCGCGGCGGCGCCGGTGCGCCGCGCTCGGCGCGGAGCGCGCGGTCGCGATCGAAACGGGCACCCTGCTCGGCCGGGTCGGCAAGTTCGTGATAGCCGTTAGCCAATTCCAGTGAGCCGAGATAAAGCTCGAAGCGTTCGGCCACCGGCCAACCGTCGCCGTCGTCGCGCAAACGCGCCAAAGCACATTGCGAGGCCGGGTAATCGTGCACGGCCAGCAGGCCGTCGGCGGCGAAGGTCGGCTGCAAGCGATGGGTCATCAGCAGGTCGAGCCAATCGTCGCGGTTCAACCCCTCCGGATCGATGACCACCTCGCCGAGCGCTGCGCGCAGTACCGACTCGTCGGCACTGAAAGGGTCCAGGCCGAGGCGCTGGCGGTACAACTCGCGATAAGCGATCGATCGCAGACCGGCGTCGCGCCCGACCAGGCCCAGGGCCGTGCGCACCAAGGCCGCGGTTTCGTCGATCAGGCGGCGATGATCCCAACCGACCCGATACCACTCGAGCATGCTGAACTCGGGGTTGTGGCGGCCGCCAGCCTCGCCGTCGCGGAACACCCGGCCGAGTTCGTAGCAATCGCCGAAGCCGGCCGCGAGCAAACGCTTGAGTGGGAACTCCGGCGATGTGCGCAACCACCGGGTGCGTGGCGCGCCGTCGGTGCGGCCGCTGAACTGCAACGAGAACGAGGCGATGTTCGGATCGGTGTTGCCGGCGACCGACAACACCGGGGTTTCGACCTCGATCACTCCGCGTTCGGCGAAGAAAGCGCGGATCGCGGCATTAAGCCGCGCGCGCAAGCGCAGCGACTCGAACGACGCCGACGGCTTCCAGTGTTCGTCCCGGCTCATTCGTGCTCGGCCAGCTCGTGCTCGGCAAAATACGCGAGCAACTTGACCTCGTCCCAGATCTCGACGCCGAGTTCCTGCGCCTTGTCGAGCTTGGAACCGGCGGCCTCGCCGGCGACGACGAAGCTGGTCTTTTTCGACACGCTGCCGGCGACCTTGGCGCCGAGGGCCTCCAGACGCACCTTGGCTTCGTCGCGGGTCAACGCGGTCAGGCTGCCGGTCAGCACCGCGGTCTGGCCGTCGAGCGGGCCGCTCGCCGCGGCCGACGCCGCCGGTGTCAATGCATCCAGCCGCGCCAGCGCTTCGCCGACGCCGGTCAGCAAGCGGGCGTTCTCGTCCACCTTCAACCACGCGGTCAAAGCCTGGGCACTGTCGGCCGGCAAACCTGCGGTGATGTAGGCGTGTTCCGGCGCATCGCGCAGCTTCTCGGCGCTGCCGAACGCGGCCGCAAGCTGATCGGCGCGGATGCGCGTGACCTTGGGGATCTCCATGTCGACCATCAAGGTCGCCAGGTTCAGGCTTTCGCGCAGTTTCGGCGACGGCGCGTGGGTGTCGCCGATTTTCACCTTGCGCGCGAGCAAGTCGTCGATCACCTGCTGGTTGCCGGGCTGGTCGAAGAAATGACCGAGCGAACGCGCGACTTCGCCGCCGACGTCGGGCACGCGCTTGAACATCGGCCACGGCAGGCGGCGGATCAGCTCGAGATCGCCGAACCACGCCGACAAGGCCTTGGCCGTGCTCTCGCCGACGTGCTGGATGCCGAGCGCGAACAAAAAGCGTTCGAGGGTGGTGTTGCGACTGTGGTCGATCGCCTCGATCAGATTGTCGGCCCACTTGGTCGCGACCTTGCCGGCCTTTACGGTTTCGGGCGTGGTGCCGTCGCGTTCCTCGGCGCGGCGCTTCATCTGCAGCAGGTCGTCGAGTTCGAGTTTGTACAGATCGGCGACCGACTGCAGATAACCCAGGTCGGATAGATCCTCGATATAGCGATCACCGAGGCCTTCGATGTCCATCGCCCGGCGCGAAGCGAAATGACGGATCGCCTCCTTGCGCTGCGCGGCGCAAGTCAGCTCCCCCGAGCAGCGCCACACCACGCCGTCCTCTTCGCGCACGATTTCCGAACCGCACACCGGGCACTCGCCGGGCATCTGCCATTCCGGCGCGTTCGGGTCGCGGTACTCCGGCACTACCCGCACGATTTCCGGGATCACGTCGCCGGCACGGCGCACGATCACGGTGTCGCCGATACGCACGTCGAGGCGGGCGATCTGGTCGGCGTTGTGCAGGGTGGCGTTGGTCACCACCACGCCGGCGACCTGCACCGGCTTCAGCCGCGCGACCGGGGTCGCCGCGCCGGTGCGGCCGATCTGGATGTCGATGCCTTCCAGCACCGTCGATTGTTCCTGGGCCGGAAACTTGTGCGCGATCGCCCAGCGCGGCGCGCGCGAGACGAAGCCCATCTCGCGCTGGCCGGCGTAATCGTCGAGCTTGTAGACCACACCGTCGATGTCGAACGGCAGCGCGTCGCGCTTGGCACCCATCTGTTGGTAATAACCGAGCAGGCCGTCGGTGCCGGCGACGACGCCGCTCTCGGTGCTGACCGGGAAGCCCCAGTCGCGCAACTGCTTCAAGGTCGCCGAATGGGTCGGAGGCAATTCGTAGCCTTCGACCAGGCCGACGGCATAGGCATAGAACGCCAACGGCCGCTGCTTGGTGATGCGCGGGTCGAGCTGGCGCAGCGAGCCGGCGGCGCCGTTGCGCGGGTTGGCCAGGACCTTGCCGCCCTCGCTCAGGGCTTTTTCGTTATAGGCCTTGAACGCGGCCAGCGGCATGTATATCTCGCCGCGGACTTCCAGCACCGGCGGCCAGTGTTCGCCGCGCAGGCGCATCGGAATGGCGTTGATCGTGCGCAGGTTCTGGGTGACGTCCTCGCCGGTGGCGCCGTCGCCGCGGGTCGCGCCCTGGACGAAACGACCGCCCTCGTAGCGCAGGCTGATCGCCAGGCCGTCCAGCTTGGGTTCCACCGAGAACGCCGGCGCGCTGCGCTCCAGGCGCTCCTCGATGCGGCGCACGAAATCGGCCACTTCCTCGTCGGCGAAGGCGTTGCCGAGCGAGAGCATCGGCACCGCGTGGCGGACCTCGTCGAAGGCGCCCGAGGGCGCCGTGCCGACGCGCTGGGTCGGCGAATCGGGCGTGGCGAGGCCCGGATGCGCGGCTTCCAGCGCCTCAAGTTCTCGCAGCAGACGGTCGTAGTCGGCGTCGGCCAGGGTCGGGTCGTCGAGCACGTAATAACGATAATTGGCGTCTTCGAGCTGGCGGTGCAGCTCGGCGGCGCGCTTCGCGGCCTGGGCGGCGTCTTGTTTGGATGCGTTCGTCACGGGCGGGAGTCCTGGCGCTGCCGATGCGGCGGGGCGGATGGCATTTTGAACGGGATTCGCGCGATTGTGGACGATCGGCGTCGCCAGGGACGCGACCGGCGGACGGTGCCGGCGAGCGCAGGAGCAAATCCCCCCTAGCCCCCCTTTGCCAAAGGGGGGAACCCTTCTGGTCGGATTGACCGTGCCGGTGGATTCGATCTTCGACTGTCGCCGGATTCGGCACGGAGGAGTACGAGTGATTACGGCGATGCTGCCGCGCCGGTTCCAGAGGCATCCCATGCCCTACGCCTCGACCAGAATTGCCCTTGCCCTTGCCGTTGCCGTTGCCGTTGCCGTTGCCTGCCGTTGCCTGCCGTTGCCGTAAAGATTTTGCTGTTGATGTTGCCGTTGCTGTGCGTAGCCGAGCACTCGCGAAGGCCATAGAAGACCCGTAGGGCGGCCCGCATGGATGCGGGCCGTTTTTCATCGGGACAGGGATGTCCCGTATGTAGATCCCTGCGTCGGCATCGAACGTGCGGGCCTGTGATTCAAAACAAAGCAACTTCTTTGGTTAGGCGGAGTCAACATCCAAGTGCATCACCCCACCGCAAGCACGTCCTCAATAGAGAAGTTCACCGGCCGCCTGTAAAGCTTCTCCAGAAACACCTCCGCCGGCATACGGATGTCCAGGCTTACCCGCGGCCTCATGTTCAAGCGCCAGGCGATGCGATCCAACGCCTGCTGGCTATGCACCGACAAGTCCGTACCCTTGGGCAGGTATTGGCGCAGCAGGCCATTGGTGTTCTCGCAAATGCCGCGTTGCCAAGGACTGTGCGGGTCGGCGAAATAGACCTTCAATCCCAGCCCTTTGCTCAATTCGCGATGCAAGGCCATTTCCTTGCCTTGAT